>JBEBCJ010000157.1:0-18973 GCA_041157865.1 Bacteroidota bacterium | reverse complement strand
TGCTGCTGGACGGGGAACTAGGACAACAGGTTGTTTGTCGAGCTCGATGATCTTTGCATGCGTCATCTGAAACGCTGCGTAGCCCTCGGGAGAAACATACGGTTGGGTGAAGACAACCTTGCGTGTGATGATGAGGGAGTCTCCCTGCTGCAGCGATAGCATAGTAAAGCGCATGCTCTCGACATTGAAGATCCCGCGCGGCTGATTCTTCGAAAAGGTATAGCCAGGAGGTGCGTGAATCACCATCGTAGCGCTGCTGGAATCCAGTAGACTGTATCGAAGCAGTGGAGTCTTTCTTGTCGATGTATCATAGGGTGTATCGGGATACATTACTCGCGACGTCCACGCAGGAACTACGACAAGATTGTTTGAATCCGATTCTTGTCGCTGGTACATGTTTAGTCCCTTTGCACGACTACACAGCTTTAGCATGGATGTTCCTGGTACCGGTTCCGACCAAATACTGTTCTGCATCTGGGCCATCTGCTCACTATGCATCTCTGCATTTGCCGCATATCTGCGCGTGACGGAAGAATCCTGTTCTGTTGTGTAGGATGTTTGGAACAATTCAGCAGTGCCCGTGGGCTCGGGCGTAATGCTCGAATATTCCTCCATACATCGCCTCATCACAGGATCATTTGCTACATACATCGGCTCGCGTAGCCCCTTGCGTAATACAAGCCCAAAAGCTCCTCGAACATTGTTCGGTAGCGAGTGATAGGAGGTAAGAAGTCTTGCAGTGGCATCAAAAAACGAGGGCAGCGAATCACCGGGGATAACGATGATGACGTGGTTAAATGTTGCTGATGAGGGCGTTGGTGGTGCATGAAATGGCGTGGTGTTGGTGTCAATGATCATCGGATGAGCTTTGATGTCGCGTGCAGCAAGCATGGAAATGAACATGGTAGCACAATCGGTTGAAGACGACGGACCATTGTCCATGATGCTCTCTATGCTTCTGCAGTGAGGAAATCGGACGGGGTCCGAGCCCATATCGATGTTTCCAAGGAACACCCGTACGCGCTGAATGATCTCCTGTTTGCTAAGGCTGTCTGAGGACGGAGCGATCTCTTCCATAAGGTCTCTCACCTTTTGAGTAACGCCAACGTTGCCCACAAACGCATCATAATAACGCTGAGCTACATATTCCCATGATGGAACCGTGCCTACCTCGATGAGCCCCGTTAGATCGTCGCGAGGCATATCAACTTCAGTAGGAAGGGGCTCAACATTTTCTACATCCCATAGCAGCCGATAACCCAGAGGCGTTTCCTCGTACTCGGGTTCTGCCATGGTGTTATACGAGCGCCATTGAAAGCGATCACTGCTTGGTGTAATAATCTGATATCGAGACCGCTGCGTGTAGAGTCTGCGCTGGAGTTCGTGCCTGTGACGGAAGTACATTGGGATCTGCAGGGTGTCGCGCTCGATATAGCGTCGGCGTATGCGAATAATGTCGCCTACCTCAATGTTGTCAAGAACGAGTGCATTACCATCAGAACGTGCCTCCACAGAATCGCCATAGTACTTGTAGTCCATGAGTGAGAACGACAGCGAGGTACTGATGTTATCCGAAGTATACTTTGAGAACAGTGAAATACTCAGATCATTGGTCATGCGGAACATCTGGTCGACTTCGATGATTGATGAGCCCCCTGCGATGACAGCGATGCGCTCATCGTGCAGGACGATCTCCATCATCCGATTGTCACGGGGCTCCTTCGTAAACGCAGCTTTGATGATGCTATCAGTATTTACAGATCGGAAGTAGCTAAAGATATCTGGCTGATGTTTCAACTTACGTAGCATCATGAAGGGTCCGTATGCACCGGGGTCGAGCACAAGTCCACGTTCAAAACAGTACATCGCCGAATCTCGTTGTTGGAGCTCGAGGTGTATATATCCTTTGAGAAACCAAGCATCATAGCGCTGTGGATGTCGTGCCAGTGCTCTGCGCAATTGATCTAATGATGCAAGCACCAGCCCCTGATCTTTGTATTGAATTGCCTTTCCGATGGCACCATTTACCGTTAGCCCCCTGTCATCAAACGAGTGCAGTAGACTGTCAGTAAACGAATCATCCCACATGTACCCCATATCATAGAGCGAATCTGGAATTGCAAGGGGCTCTGGCGGCTGAGTCTGCAGTGGATAAAGTCGGGGCTCGGCAGTCGATGCAAAGCTCTGAATCACATTGCCTGATGCATCCATCATCATGATGGAAAAGAAACAAAAGGGGAGTTCGCTATTGCCGGCCTTGACAAGGATGCGGTTCCACCCCTTCTCAAGTGTTGCGCGACAGATAGGAACACTTGTGTATGTAAGGATGTCCCGCCTGCTGGTAAACGCTATCGAGTCGTTTATATACACTTCCATCGATCCAGCGATGTTGGCATGCAGGGTGATTGTCTGGCGGTCGCGTGATTCAACAAACGTGTTGGCAAGGTATGCGCCACTTGGCTCAGGGTTAGAGTCAAAGAGTCCAACTATTGTGGAGTTCGTCGAAGCTGCATTCTGCCATGCAATGCTGCCGCCTCTTGCGTTCTTGTGTGTCAGTGTATCAAACGGAGCCTCTGCGGCAAGTTTCTTCGTAAAGCTCGCACCGGAGTAGTTTTCGAACGGACCAATAATCTTCCAATTCCATATATCAGTGGCTTCGTCTTCGAACCCATGGGCCGCAATGCAGCCTAGAGAGACAAGTATTAGGAGAGAAAGCCGTCGTAGCAGGTGAACGAACATCGTAGAGACTATCGTGATGGATGGGGTTGAGACAATCATGAGGTTTGCTACATTGCGCAAAGGATTCACAAACTACCAAAAGCCATGCTTACCGTTTCTGCACTTCTGATTCCGACAGACTTTTCTGAAAACGCCGCAAAGGCACTAGACGTGGCCAAGCAGATCGCAAAGGGTACGAATGCGGTCCTCCACATCATGCACGTGGTAGAGCCAGTGGTGTACCCAGCAGATTGGAGCTTTGCGCAGGTTGGCTTTGCCGATATCGAGAAAGAGCTGGAGTCCAACACTCAAAAACAGATCTCCTCTATCGCAGAGCAGCTTACCTCTGAAGGCTTTAAGGTGGTAACGAAGGTTGTTAAGGGTAGGGCTAGCGACGAGATCTGCAATTATGCCAAGAATGAGGGCATCAGTATTATTGCCATTGGAACGCATGGCCGGAGTGGTCTGGAGCATTTTCTGTTTGGTAGCACCACGGAGAGAGTATTGCGTAAAGCCCCGTGTCCAGTGCTCTCTGTACGAATTGATGCTGCCTAAGATATATGCCCATCGTTAAGACCTCAAAGCTCATCACCATAGAGCGACACATCACAGAAGAGGGGGCGATGCACCCAGACGCAACGGGGGAGTTTTCGCACCTGCTGCGAGATTTTACTCTGGCTATGCGCATCCTTGCACGTGATGTGCGCCGCGCCGGATTGAACGATGTTCTGGGGTCAACAGATGGCACAAATGTTCACGGAGAACGTGTAAAGCGTCTGGACCTTCACGCAAATGACGTGATCTTTCGTGCTATGGACCATGGGGGGCATCTCTGTGTGATGGCCTCGGAGGAGGCCGATGGATTGATCGCCATTCCCGATGAATATCGCAAGGGCAAGTACGTTCTGGTTTTTGATCCTCTCGATGGGTCTTCAAACATCGATGTGAACGTAACCATCGGTACGATATTCTCGATCTACAAGCGGATAGACCCCTCTCTGCAGACCCCTGGTACTCTTGAGGATTGCCTACAGCATGGTTGGAAGCAGGTGGCTGCTGGTTATGCGATGTATGGCTCGAGCACACAGCTCGTGTATTCGTCCGGCAATGGTGTAGATGTCTTCACCTTCGACCCAACCATAGGTGAGTTCTTGTTGACGTATGAAAAGATTCGTATACCAAAGCGTGGCAAGATCTACTCCGTGAACTCAGGCAATGCTCATAAATGGCCCCAGGGTGTGCGTGACTATGTCTCACACGTATTGCGTCCGTCCGATGATGGCTTGCGGCCCTATTCTCTTCGATATGTAGGCACTATGGTTGCTGATATTCATCGAACGCTTCATTACGGCGGGATCTTTCTTTACCCGAGTGATACCTCCATGCCCGACGGGAAACTCCGTCTGGTCTACGAGGTAAATCCAATGGCCTTCCTTATTGAACAGGCCGGCGGCAGAGCAAGCGATGGACAACAGCGCGTGCTGGACATCAAACCTACCTCCCTACACCAGCGCGTACCATGCTTCATGGGCAGCGAGGAAGATGTGTTGGAGGTGGAGGAGTTTTTACGAGTAGCGAGTGTAGATACCTGAGTTACACGAATGACACGAATTACACGAGTTACACGAGTTACACGAGTTACACGAGTTACACGAATGACACGAGTTACACGAATGACACGAATTACACGAGTTACATTTGCTTCGTAATTGGCGTAATTCGTGTCATTCGTGTAATTCCGTAACTCCCTAATGCAGACTATCCCGAGGATCCCATGACCACACGACGTTCCTTTCTTGCATCTGCAGCGCTCGGTACTGCTGCGGCGATCACATCAGCCCCTTCGCTACATGCAATTGGATTTGAGCCGGTTGCTGCAGGGGGCAAGCATGAACTACCCGCGTTGCCGTATGGCTTTGACGCGCTGGAGCCGTTCATCGATGCGCAGACTATGCAGTTACATCATGGCAGGCATCATCTTGCCTATGTAAACGGACTCAACAAAGCTGAAGAAGAGCTTGCCAAGGCTCGTGCAGCGGGAGACTTTGCTCTCGTGCAGCATTGGTCGAAGCAGGCGGCCTTTCATGGGGGCGGGCACTGGCTGCACTCGATGTTCTGGAAGGTCATGGGAGCTCCCGGTAAAGATGGCGGCGGAGAACCAACCGGAGAGCTTATGGCGGCCATAACCGACAGTTTTGGGTCGTATGACGCCTTCAAGAAGCAGTTTAGCGCCGCTGCCGCCGCAGTGGAAGGTAGCGGATGGGCCCTTCTGCACTACCGCAAGGATGATCAACGCCTGATCGTTCTACAAGCAGAAAATCAGCATAAGCTCACGTCGTGGGGTGCAACACCAATACTTGGGGTTGATGTCTGGGAACACGCCTACTACCTCAAATACCAGAACAAGCGTCCGGATTATGTGGCCGCCTGGTGGAATGTTGTTAACTGGAAGGCCGTGTCTGCCAACCTGGCCTCGCTCCGGTGACCACGTAAAAAAATGATATACCTGTGGAAAACTTGTTGCACGGGTCGAATTTAACGGTAACTTGCAGAACTGAAACGCTGGCGGAGCTACGTTTCGGGGCACTAGGTAGAGAGTAATTCAATGGTTCAACACTAGTGATGTCCACAGCTCCGTAAAGGGTCGATTGTATGAATATCTATGTAGGCAACCTGCCGTATTCGATGGACGATAACGAACTTCGTTCAGCGTTCTCTGAATTCGGCGCCGTGCAGTCCGCTTCCGTCGTGAAGGATAAGTTCACAGGACGTTCGCGCGGGTTCGGCTTTGTCGAAATGCCGGACGCTGCCAGTGGCAACCAGGCCATCGAAGCAATGAATGGCCGTAATATGGGCGGACGACCGCTGGTCGTCAACGAGGCTCGCCCTCGCGAAGAGCGTCCTCGTCAAGACCGTGGTCCTCGTTACTAATCCGAACGTCGAGATCACACGCAAGAACGGCCGTCCATTGGACGGCCGTTCGTATTTTTGCCCTCTCATTTCACACGATCAGTTCGTTCTATGCAAATCTTTGATACACTCGCATCTATGGGCCACGAGCAAGTGGTGCTCTGTTCAGATCCAGTAACCGGTCTTCGCGCCATTATCGCCGTTCATGACACATCGCTCGGTCCTGCTCTCGGTGGCACACGTATGTGGAAGTACGAGTCTGATGAGGCAGCAATCACAGATGCCCTTCGTTTGTCTCGCGGCATGACCTACAAAGCCGCTGTCAGCGGCGTTAACCTTGGCGGTGGCAAGGCTGTAATCCTTGGTGATTCCCGTACAGATAAGTCGGAGCCCCTTTTCAGGGCATATGGTCGCATGGTCGAGTCCCTTCGCGGAAAGTATATAACCGCCGAGGATGTCGGCACAAGCGTCCGCGATATGGAATGGATCCGCATGGAGACCAAGTATGTAACAGGCGTTGGAGGTCCAGGTGGTTCTGGAGACCCAAGCCCTGTAACAGCATTTGGCGTCTACTCTGGAATGCGTGCATCGGCAAAGACCACATGGGGCAATGACTCGCTCGCCGGCAAGAAGGTTGTTGTGCAGGGGGCTGGCAATGTCGCGAGCTTCCTGGTAGAACATCTTGTAAAGGATGGGGCAACGGTGTTCGTTTCCGACATCTATGCCGAAAAAGCAAATGCCCTTGCAGCCCGCACTGGAGCGCAAGTCATCGCCCCCGAAGAAGTCTTTACGCACGACTGCGATGTGTTCTCGCCAAACGCCTTGGGTGCGATTCTCAACGACGAAACAATCCCGCAGCTCAAGTGCGCAATCGTCTGTGGCGGCGCAAATAACCAGCTGAAAGAAGAAAAGAAGCACGGTGAAGCACTCAAGGCACGTGGCATTTTGTATGCACCAGACTATGTTGTTAATTCTGGCGGACTCATGAATGTTGCCTCAGAGGTTGAAGGATACGACCGCGACAAGGTAATGCGGCAGGCCGAGGGTGTTTATGACATCACGATGAACATTTTTGCCCTGGCAAGTACGAACAACATCCTTACCTACGAAGCATCAAACGCAATTGCAGAAGAGCGTCTGCGTAAGGTACGTCATGTACACGGTTCATACACTGGATCGCCAACGATCCGCGGCGTCTAAGCACAGGAGTTTGTTTGCCTACAACCCCGTCCGAGAACGATTTTCCGGTAAGCCGTAACTCCAAGATCAAGGGAACACGGCACCTTGCGCGCGAAAAGGTCCTGCAGATATTGGCCGCTACAGACAGTGGTGATGTATCTCTTGAGGTTGCGTTCAATCACGTATTCTATCGCGAGTTTACGTTTGATGCAAAAGAGTCTACGAGTGGAGACAGAATCCTGCATCCCGACGAAGTTCAGGAACTCGAGGCCGACGTTCCGATTCGCTGGAGCGAAGACGAGATTGCCTATGCCCGCAATGTGATCAGCTCCTGCATTACGAATCGTGATATGAGTACTGAGCTGATCAAGAAACATGCGCAAAACTGGGACTTCGACAGAATAGCTGTGCTCGACATCATTCTCATGCGTCTAGCGGTCTCTGAGCTTATGTCATGCGAAGAAATACCGATCAAGGTTACGATCAACGAGGTCATCGAACTTGCCAAGCGTTATTCCACAGATAAAAGTGGTACGTTTATCAATGGCATTCTTGATGCCATCATCGAAGAACTACAATCCAACAACCTCATATCTAAATCAGGTCGGGGTCTGCAAGCCTGACAAGAAAGGGGAACTGCATGAAGAACCTCATTACACGCCTCCTGCTCAGTAGTGCAGTATTGGCAGCCGTATGTATATCACCTGCGCTGTCGCAGCGCTATACGTGGATCGACACGTTAACAGGACCAAGCTTTGATGAATCTACTTCCTTAGCTATTGCCCCTAATAGTGATGTGCACGTCGTTGGTGTGTTCTCTGACTCGCTCAGCGTGGGTGGCATGGACATCAAGGCAGTTGGCAACTACGACATTTTTACAGGACGTTTCAACTCAAAGGGACAAGTCATCAATGCGGCGGCACATGGCAGTTTCGATGTTGATGAATCAGGCAACATTGTAGTTGACGGTGAGGGCAACTACTACTTTGGTGGTGCTTTCGTTGATCAGGCTGTGATCGCAGGTGAACTTGTAGAGGGGATCGATGCTACGAGTATGGATATGTTCGTAGCCAAGCTGAACAAGTTTGGCGTGGTTCAGTGGATCAAGGTCTTTGGCTCTCCTACATACGACGAAGGAGCCCCCTTCCTTGCCGTTGATTCGACAGGTAACGTCTACGTTGCCGGTGGGGTAGGTGGAACAGGACAGTTCGGCACCAAGACCTACAAAGCAGTTGGCAAACTTGATGCATTCGTTGCAAAGATGAATTCAGCGGGCGAGTTTCTGTGGGTTGTCGGAGCAGGTTCTTCAGATAACGACATGGCCAAGGGTGTGGCAGTTTCTGCCAACGGCGATCGGGTTTACAGCTACGGAACGTTTATCGGACAGGTCAGCTTCGGCAATGCGACGTTCGACAGCTACGCAGGTAAAGCAGACTTCTTTGTACGTGCTGTAAATGCAACGGGCCAGCCGTTGTGGACGCAGCGTCTTGGTTGGAGCGGTATTGACGATGTGATTGCTGGCCACGCGATGCCTGATGGCCGCTTGGTTCTTACGGGTTCAATGAATCAGACGATGTACTTCGGCACACAGACCCTAAAAGCCAATGGCGAGTTCGGCTCCGATCTGTTCATTACTCGTATGGCAAAAGACGGTTCGTTTGAACTGCTGAAAAATTATGGGGGCACCTTCAATGATGTCGGCACAGCTATCTATGCTGATGCCAAGGGCAATATGTTTGTAGGGGGCTCGTTCGACAGCACTACGGTGATCGGATCCTTTGCCGAAGACTCATATGGTGGTGATGATGGAATCATTCTTCGCGTTCTGCCAAACGGTGAGGTTGACTGGATGCGTGCATTTGGTGGACCATATGATGATGAGGCGCGCGGTATTGCTGTAGACGGCAAGAATGTACCGTATGTTACCGGTGTGTTTGACACCTATATGTACGTCGATGGTGAGAAGATCAACGGCGACAGATTTACCGATGCTTTTGTGGCGGCCCTCGAGTGTGGACCAAGCACACTGATGCGTCCACGCACCAATACGCTCAAGATCTGTGAAGGACAAGACACCACATTTGAAGTGCGATTTGGATATCCGATGTACGAATGGTATCTCAACGGTGAGAAGCTTGCGCTTACAAGCTACAGGTTCAATACTGCCGCCCTAAAACAAGGCACGTACAAGGTCTATTGCCGCATCAAGGGTTTTGATGAGTGCATCAAGAACACAGATACCGTAACAATAACTGTTACTCCCGGTCTGCAGATGCCGATGATTGTTCGCAATGCAGATGAGCTAACATGCTCTGTAGATCTGGTTAATTACCAGTGGTACCGCGAAGGACAACCGATCAAGGGTGCAACATCCCGTACGGTGAAGATCGTTGGCGATGGCTTCTATCGTGTTCTCATCAGCGATACTGCCGGATGCAAGCGCTGGTCCGATAATTTCCTTGTTGGAACTACTGATGTTGTAGATCTGATTGATGGCTCATCCATAAGTGTCTATCCAAATCCGACAACAGGAAGCGTCACGCTGCAGGGGGCTTCCGGCGCAGAGGTTGTATGCACAGATATGCTCGGCCGCGTAGTAGCACGAATTGTGTCCGCAACCGACTTGCAGTCTCTCTCAATCGACGGTGTTCCGGGAGTATATTCACTCTCGATCAGCACCGGCAATGCCACGCACACGCTGCTTGTTACCAAGCAGTAGGGGGCCGCGGATAATATCGAACGCGTAAGCGATCAATACCGGAACAAATTCAATAGCAAGGGCAATGGGGTGTTCAAACCACTCCCCATTGCCCTTGTAGCTTGTATAGGTGTATGCATAGGTGCAGACGGTAATGCTCCACACGACCACACTTCGTGAAGGTGCTACGACACACATCATAAGTGGAAGTGCGAGATACCATGGATGTACAACCGGCGAAAACACGAGTAATGTGGTGATAGATAGGGTAGATGCCCAGAGAAGATCTGTCCTCCAGCGGTACATCACAATAGCCACCATGAGAGCGGCAAGCCCCATCAGCATGATACGCGTTGCATATGGCTGCATCACAAGGTTGCCCGCCCAGGCCAGTAGACTGTTGGCTTGCCACGATGCTGCAAACACGCCAAGGCTGCCTAACACATCTGACCCATAGAAGGGGGCGTAGATAGCTGTAACGGTGGCAAGTACAATCAGAAGATATCTCATCCTGCTGATCGTAGTAGCCAATGTTGCAGAGCGCATGGCTGCCGCAAGCAATACAACTGGTAGATACTTCAGCGTGATGGCAAATCCCAAGAATGCAGCGCCAAGAGAACCAGCTGCGTGCCCATGTGTACAAAGCGCAATGCTGCAGATGACCACGAGCCCCATCAGAGTATCTACATGGATGTCCATGAAACCATGGAGAAGGTAGATGGGCGAGAGTAAAACCAGCAGAAACATCACCACTGCTTGAGGACGATGCCATAGCAGAACAAGCGTGCCTGCAACAAGCGAACAGCATATTGCCAGCCACCCTGCCTTGAATGCTGTTGGATGTGTTCCGCAAACTCTAACCAGCAGAGCGAATACATGCTGCGCACCGGGCGGGTAGATCGTCTTGAGCGTATTATTGTTGATGCTCTCGGGGTATCGCACATGATCGGCTCTGTGGGCAAGGTGTTCGAACGAAGCATCGACCGGCGCACCAGAGTAGGGATCGATTCCGTGTGCTGAAACCCAGCCATCCCAGCGGTAGCGATGAGCATCGTCGGAGAACACATCTGTTTGTGGGAATAACACCGCGATGCACGCAATACATGTTGCAAGCAGATACATACGTACCCTTGGCATGCTGTCGAGTTGTTGCCGATAGATATACCAGAGGAGAAGCCCCCAGATCGCACTGAGTCCATACCAGGATGTTGACTCTACGTTGATGCAGAGGAATACGATCGATATGCAGAGTAGTGCGGGCATCTATCGAAGTGCATACTTGGCTATGGTAGCGATGATCTTTGTACCGGCTTTGACGGAGCCCATAACCGTGCCGGAGATCTTTGAGCTGCCGATTCGAACTCGGTATCGCACGGGGATTTCCACGGTACGTATACGATGCATCGCAGCTTTGATCTGCATCTCAATCGTCCACCCCCACGTTCGATCTTCCATTGCCATCGAAACCAGCGTTGTATACCGAATAGCTCGTAGCGGACCAAGATCGGTGTAAGGGGCTTTCCAGATCCACCGCATCAGTGTTGTCGAAAGCCAGTTGCCGAAGCGCTGAACAGGAGTTAACGATCCGCGCTCGTGGTTCCCGCGCGAGCGGCTACCGATACAGAAGTCACACGCGCCAGAGGCAACTTCTGTGGCTACGTGAAGCGCGTCGTCTGGGTGATCACTGGCATCGGCATCCATGAACAGGACAATCTCTGGTGGGTTCTTGGCAAACTCTGCTATGCCGCGCAGGCAAGCTGCGCCGTATCCACGTTGCTTCTCGTGGACAACGAGAGCCCCCTTACTGGCTGCGATGCGCGCAGTTGCATCTGCCGAGCCATTATCGACTACAACAACAGTATCAAATGCGGCGGGGAGGGCCTCCAGAACAGAGCCAATGGATAGTTCCTCGTTGAGAGCCGGGATGATGACGCCGATCGATTGGCCCGCGATCATGCGATTAAGCCACGAAGTACTTCGCGTTATAGTTCTCGAGCTCGAGTCGGCGCCAGTTATGTTCACGTGCTCTGGTATCGAGCATATCACGTGCGTCGTCTACCGTGATACCCAGGTCTTTGGCAAACTCTGTAGCCTCGATGCATTGATACTTGGCCAACAGATCAGCAATCGTCGCCTCTATACGCACATCTGCCTTCTTTTTCAGGCGCAGGCCCCAGAGCAGGATAACAGCAGAGGTTGTGATCATCGTAACACCAAGGCCAAGGTTGCCCCAGGCGATATCGTCGTTATCTCCGATGAATGCACCGTAGGCAAAGACAAACCCGAAAACGGCAAACATCATGAAGACGGCCGAGAGCATAAGGACAAGGCGATGTGACATAGGACGGCAAAATACTGCCTATTTTCGAGCCGTCGAACAAGGAGAACATCGTGGATACGAAGATCGAACAGCTTCGAGAGCTCAAAGAGCAGGCCAAGTTAGGGGGCGGGCAAGCCCGCATTGATGCACAGCATGCCAAGGGTAAGCTTACCGCGCGTGAGCGTCTGGAGGTATTGCTTGATGAAGGCTCATTTACCGAAATCGATATGTTGGCGCGGCATCGTTCAACAAAGTTTGGACTCGAGAAGCAGCGTCCACTTGGCGATGGAGTGATAACAGGAACAGGAACAATCAATGGACGCACTGTCTGTGTGTTCTCGCAGGACTTTACGGTCTTTGGCGGATCTCTTGGAGAAGTCCACGCTGAAAAGATCTGCAAGCTCCAGGATCTTGCAATGAAGATCGGAGCTCCGGTGATTGGACTCAACGATTCGGGTGGTGCCCGCATTCAGGAAGGTGTGGTCTCGCTCGGAGGGTATGCCAACATCTTTCTACGTAACACCATGGCCAGTGGCGTTATTCCACAGATCAGCGTGATCCTTGGTCCATGTGCCGGCGGTGCCGTCTATTCACCAGCTCTAACAGACTTTGTGTTCATGACAAAGGGCACGTCCTACATGTTTGTAACTGGGCCAGATGTGGTCAAAACGGTTACGCATGAAGAGGTAACATTTGAGGAGCTGGGTGGTGCCGAAACACATGCAGCCACCAGTGGTGTTGCACATTTTGCATTTGACAACGAGGTGGAGACGCTGCTCAACGTTCGCAAACTGATGACATTTCTCCCACTGAGTAATCGCGAGAAGCCCCCTGTACGACCTACGATCGATACCCCACATCGCGAATGTGAAAAGCTTTGCCGTGTTATTCCGTCGAACCCGAATCAACCATACGATATCAAGGAAGTTATTCGTGAGGTCGTAGACGAGCACGACTTTTTCGAGGTCCACTCTGATTACGCAACAAACATCGTTGTCGGCTTTGCCACGCTTGACGGAATGCCGGTTGGCATTGTAGCTAATCAGCCTGCATCACTCGCAGGTGTTCTTGATATCAACAGTTCTGTCAAGGGTGCTCGATTTGTGCGTTTTTGTGATGCCTTTGAGATACCGCTTGTAACATTTGAAGACGTCCCGGGATTTCTTCCTGGAACCGAACAAGAATGGCGCGGCATCATCCGTCACGGAGCCAAGCTGTTGTACGCATACTGCGAAGCCACAGTGCCTAAGCTTACAGTCATTACTCGTAAGGCGTACGGCGGTGCATATGATGTTATGGGGTCAAAGCATATCCGTGGTGATTACAATGTTGCTTGGCCAACAGCAGAGATCGCAGTGATGGGTGCAAAGGGGGCTGCTGAGATTCTCTACCGTAAAGAGATCGAAGCTGCACAGAACAAAGATCTGCGCATGCAGGAGTTGCAGGACCAATACAATGCAGAATTTGCCAATCCATACGAGGCAGCAGAGCGTGGCTATGTGGACGACGTGATTGAGCCACAACAAACGCGCCAGGAGCTGATCAAGGCATTGCATATGCTGCGCACAAAGGAAGACAGCAACCCCTGGAAAAAACACGGCAACATACCTTTGTAAAAAGCAACAACCCCGCATGCTTTCGCATACGGGGTTGTCTGTTGTGTGTGTGATTGACCTGAGCTTCCGTGAATACACGGAATTGCTTAGTCGTCGCTGAGATGCGCCATCAAGAGTGCGCCGCCGCAGAGCATGATGTCCTTCAAGAAGCTGGCAGTTGACATTTGATCTCCAGCCATTGCACCTGGTAGCTGCACAGTAAGAGCATAGGTAAGCATGAGTAGGGCCGTTAACTGAGCAGCCAGCTTTGCCTTCTTTCCTGTGAGTATGGCAATCGGCGCAGCGATCATCGCTAGTCCAGTGATGTATACCCAGATTACACCACCTGGTACCCAAGCTGGGACGGCGCCCGCCATCTTGTCGCCGGCCATGAAGTGAAACGCTCCAAACACTACCAGTGGCAGCGAAAAGAGTAGACGTCCCAACATACGTTCAGGAATGTTCATGTAAGCCCCCTAGAAAAAGAAAATGTTACACCGACCCTGCCAATTTATCACAAAGTTTAGCTAGTGCAAATCCCTCTTCCTCTGAGAGGTTCTGCCAAAGTGCTTTGTTGAGTTCGTCGAGGTGTGGCTGAATACGTTCAAGTAACACCAAGCCCTTGTCCGTGATAACAGTCATCGAAAGTCGCTTATCTACTGTGCTCTTATCGCGCCGAACAAGTCCTTGCCGTTCGAGGCGGTCGATAAGTCGGGTAACATCAGGGGCAGACTGGATCATTCGTTCAATGATCTCGCGCCGTGGGTGTCCTTGAGGATGAACGCCTCTGAGAATGCGAAGCACATTGTATTGCGCCGATGTGATGCCGAATGGCTCAGTGAGATCTTCCATGTGGCGCAACAGCACATCTGAGCAGACCATGACAGCCAGTACAGCCTCTTGTTGGGGCGAGGTGAATGTGCTTTGCTTTAATCGTTCCTTGATTGCCATGTCAGGAAGATAGTATTGAATCGCAAATCAATGAGTATTGGTGCGCTCGGCAACGCGTAGTGCGGTGATGATGGCATCAAGCTCTCCATCTACCACGGACTGCAGCGGGTGATTTTTGGCATCGCCCTCGAGGCGGTGATCTGTAACCCGGTTTTGAGGCCAGTTATACGTCCGAATCTTCTCTGAGCGGTCTCCGCTGCGAACCATATCCTTGCGGGCCCCTGCAATAGCCGACTGCTGTTTCTCTAACTCTAGCTCATACAGACGGGCACGCAAGACCTTCATGGCCTTGTCTTTGTTCTTGAGCTGTGAGCGTTCATCCTGACACTGCACAACGATACCGGTAGGTATGTGCACAAGGCGCACGGCAGTCTCTACCTTGTTGACGTTTTGTCCACCCTTGCCACCAGAGCGAAAGATGTCAACCCGCAGGTCGGACTCGTTGATGTGTACATCTACTTCTTCGGCTTCCGGCAGCACAGCTACTGTTGCCGCCGACGTATGAACCCGGCCCTGTGATTCTGTTTCGGGCACACGTTGGACGCGGTGCACGCCCGACTCGAACTTGAGAACACCGTATGCTTCGTCTCCGTTAACCTGGAAGGTAACTTCTTTATAGCCTCCACGTTCGCTCTCGGTAACGTCGATCGACTCTGTTGTCCACCCACGGCGTTCGCAGTACCTCTGATACATACGATAAAGGTCGCCAACAAACAGCGCTGCTTCTTCGCCCCCTGTCCCTGCGCGCAACTCCATGATACAATTCTTGAAGTCGTTAGGATCGCGCGGTATAAGCAGAACAGCCAACTCATCTTCCATCACCACACGTTGTTCTTCGAGAGCATGTGTATCCTCGTAGGCCATGTCGCGCAGATCCTGATCTGTTGCAGGATCATCGATCATAGCACGATTCTCCCGCAACTGGGCAACAAGCGCTAAGTATCGGCGGGCAGCTGTAACAATGGGTAGTAAACTTTTGTATTCCCTCGAAGCATCGCGAAGCTGCTTAGGATCGTTTACTACAGATGGGTCGTTCAGCGACTGCTCAACTTCTGCAAACCTGTCTATGATCGATATGAGGCGTTCTTCCACAGCGGGGGGTATTTCAACGTAGGTGGGACGCAAAAATATCGCAACTTGCCGTACGTTCATGGGTTGAAATGAAATTGAGATACCAAATACGTAGTTGGTTCGTACTCTTCCTGCTTGGAATGGGGCTTCTTGGGTGCGCCAGTGAGGACATGAGCATCGTAAACCCGGCTCCGGGCAGCCGGCGGATCGTGTTGAGGCTGTTCAATGTGATCACTGATGATGCCCCACGTAGATTGGTACTGGAGCAGGGATTCCAATCGGGTGATGTGCCATCGCTGTCGTTCTCGGATACAGTGCGCTCCCCGGGCGACTCCAGTCTGATCACAATCGTAACGAATGGGAATGAGGAGTTCCGTACGCCCAGACGAGTGAGTTTCATCCAGAATGCGGTATACTCAATCTATGCCGTGCCGGAGCGCGGCAAGCCCAATGTGTTTGATACGATTCTGATCACCAATGCAAACGCTGCGCTAACCACCCTGCCGCTGGCACAGGTACGCGTGATCAATCTCATCCCAGATACAGGACGCGTATTCGACGTTCGGTTGGGCTGTCCCAATGGATCTTCACTCTTTCCCACGGCGATAAGCTTTCGACAGGCCTCGGTCTACCGCGAAGTGTATCCCGGCATTGCTGTCTTTTCCATCGCTGATGCACTCAACGGCACAACACGTGTTGTTGGCACATTTGAGTGCGAGCTCCAAGAGCGCAGAGCATATAGCATACTCATCTACCGCAATGCTACATCCGACGAACCTCGATTTACTGTGATAGAGGAAACGGATCTCTCGCGAAATGCACAGCGTCCGTTTCCCAAGATCATCAATCGAACAGCAGACGTGCGAGTGGCCAACCTCTCAAGTCGAAGTGTTGATGTGACGCTCCCAGTAACTCAGACATCAATTGCCAAGGGTTTGGGCTCCATGCAGCTGAGCTCGATTGTTCAGGTCCCAACCTGCGAGCAGCAACGCGCAGATGTGATACAGGCAACACTTGCAGGGGGCGGTTCAGTGGTTGACAGCACATCGTTGGATGTGCGTGGCAGTTTTACTGTCTACACGGTAGATTCTTCAGCAGCGGCATCGATGGTCATCGCGCCAACAGTGCTTCGCCCCTTCTCATCAGGCGGTAAGGCAGTGGTTCGCGTTGTACATGCCGCTCCGGGTATAGGTGCGGTCTCTGTTTCCTGCGGAGCGCGCACGAATACCGCAGCACCAAGTGGGGTGAGCTCGGGTCTTTCACTGGCCCGGAACATTGCTTTTGATGGTGTCTCTGGAGCAGTGGCACTCGATGCAGGGGAGATCCCACTTACGGTAACGACAGCCGGAACGCCAACCAATGTTCTGCGTGTAGCCACAGCGACTATGCGGGCTGATGCTACGTATGACCTGGTGCTGCTCGAGAGAAACGGGGCCTTGGATATGATGCTGATCGAACAGAAGGACGCCTCTGTACCGCTTCCGATGCTGCCCGAAGCCTCGTTGGTTACCTTGGTCCATGGCGTTGCCTCGCAGTCGCAGGCCAGTGTCTCGCTTGGTGCTGTGCTCGCAAACGGACGTTTATTCTATGGCAATAGCTTGACGTCTTCGCTCACTCCTGAAGCGTCGAGCTGTTCGGTTAATGGGGTGACTGCGAATCTGAACGTGAAGCTCGGACTTCGCACTCTTGCTGTGTACGCAGAGGTTGGAGGAACGCCCCAGATACTTCAATACACGAATCTGCCGCTTACGCCTCAAACGGGTTATGCTAAGCGTCGAGTGATCAATGCCACAAAGGACATAGGCTCGATTTCGGTGTGCATAGATTCCATTCCAGCCATTGCCGGCGATGGAGAACATCTGGCCACGAATGTGCAGGCTGGAACCTCGTCTGATGTGGTGATCTCTCAACAGGATAGGCGGGGTACGTTTTTCTTCTATGACGCAAATACACGAAAGCAGCTCTATACCCTTCCCGTGAGACTTGCCACACTCGGGAACAATTTTTCGCTCATCGTTGTCGGGAACAAAGAGCGCGGATACGAGGTAATCGTATCCCAGGAATTCTAGCACACTGGGCTTGGGTATATTTGAACCTCTATGGTACGTGCATTTCTTCTGTTCATCGGTATCCTCTGCCAAGTTTCGTTTGCGGGCGCTACGGACGTAAGGTTACCCGATACGCTTCGTATTCGTCCACAACAAAGGGTCCGCATACCAGTTGCCGGCAAACTGCCGCAACTTGGTCAGGTTGTAGCAACGATCAGCTCCAGCCCGGGAGTTGTACAAGTTGTACAAGCGCGCGGTGATGCAAGCTTTGCACTCACATGTGCTTCTTTTGGACGTGTTCAAACTGTGCTCAACCGTGATGAATCTGTTGTCGAAGTATCCTGTGGTTCCAGCGGTGCCGGAGTGCACGATACACTGTTCGCTATTGATGTCGAAGGAGTCTACAGTGTTGATGCTTTAGGCACGATTCGCATAACAGGGCTGCAGCTCGATGGCATCCCATTGGAGCTTTCGACCAACACCTGTGTCGTTATCCGTGAGGGCGAAGTACCAGGTGGACTTGTGTCTGTGACGAATATCACGGGTAACTATCCCAATCCTTTTTCGACCAGCACACGGATTTCGTACAGCGTGGCAAGTCAGCAATCAGTAACGATCAACGTTCGCACAATTCAGGGTAGGCTTGTACGATCGTTTCCAGATATCGCCGCCTCGGCTGGAGAGAATGAGTTCACAATGAACTTTCTTCAGTCAGACATCGGATCGGGTCGCTATCTCGTGGAGCTGATTACAAAGGAAGCAACCGTGTACCACACGATGGCGGTGATGCGATGAAGATGTTCTTGATCGTCTTCCTTGCTCTTGCTTTTGTGGGTGTTGCCCGTGCACAAGATGTGCCAACAGGCATGAACTCGGAGGGACGTGAGTTCTGGCTGTGTTTCATGAAAAACTTTCGTGAAGCTGGAAAGAATGATCAGGCCGGTAGGCAAGGGGGCTTGCGTCTTCAACTCTTTGTTACCAGTAGCTATGATGCCAAGGTTCGTATACAGATAGAAGGAATCGAGTACGACAATACGATCACTGTGAAGGCAAATACAGTGGTTAACGTGCAGATCCCCGCATTGGCGCAGCTTCGCAGTGTTGAGTCTCCAGAACGCTTAGCGGTGCATATCACAGCTGATACGATCATTGGTGTATATGGACTGAGCAGCAGATATCAAACCACAGATACGTTTCTAGGACTGCCAACAACGGTTCTTGGAAACGAATACAGAGCGGTTGGATACTCTAAGATTCAGGTGTCGCCAGAAATGCTCTCTGGATTATCGATCGTTGCCACGGAAGACGACACAGAAGTTACGATCACACCACGCGTGATGACGTCGATGGGACGTCCACCTGGCGTTCCCTACAACGTGCGTCTGCGTAAAGGAGACGTCTATACGGTCTCTGCACGGTGGGAGGCTGTTGGCACGTGCGATATGACGGGTACACACGTCAAGGCCAACAAAAAGATCGCCGT
>JBEBCJ010000156.1:0-8638 GCA_041157865.1 Bacteroidota bacterium | reverse complement strand
CGGACTGGCCTATCCGCGAGATTTTCTGACGCCGGAGGCATGGTTTGAGAATCGCAACGGAGAGTTCAAGGTTGTGGCCAAGTTCCAGGGAAATCTCTGGCAGGGTACCTATGATCACTCGCCGCTGAATGTCGTTGCATGGCACGGCAACTATGCCCCGTACAAGTACGATCTGCGGAAGTATCAGTGCATCAATACAGTAACATTCGATCATCCAGATCCGTCGATCTATACGGTGCTTACGGCACCGACAGACACGCCGGGTACGGCGAACATTGATTTTGTATGCTTCCCGCCGCGTTGGATGGTGGCGGAAGACACGTTCCGTCCACCATGGTTCCACCGCAACTTCATGAATGAATTCATGGGGCTTATCGACGGAGTCTATGACGCAAAAGAGGGTGGAGGTTTCGTGCCGGGAGGCTCGTCGCTGCATAATTGTATGAGTGGACACGGACCGGATGCCGATACGTACAAGAAGATGACGCAGGTGGAGCTCAAACCGACTAAGATCGACGGAACGATGGCATTTATGTTCGAAACGAGATTCGTGTGCCGACCAACAGCGTTTGCAATGCAATGTGCAGAGCTCCAAAACGACTATTGGGAATGTTGGCAAGGTCTTGTGCCAGAATTCACACAGAAGTAATGTATATTCGCACCCCCTAACAACGGAACACTCACGGCCAAGTCCCGTGCGATTGTGTCAGGCCCAACTCCGCCAGGTCCGGAAGGAAGCAACGGTCAGCTCGTACACAAGGCGCCACGGTCAACTTGGCCTCTTTTTTTAGATGCTACGCAGAATACTCATCAATGCCACGTCTACACATCTTCGGATAGCGATAACCGAGGATGGGAAGCTGGTTGAGCTGTTCACAGAATCTCCCGACACAGAACATCACGTTGGCAACATTTACCTCGGACGCGTTACACGCGTGGTTCAGGGGATGAATGCAGCATTCGTCAACATTGGCCTTGAGCAGGATGGGTTCCTGCACTTCAGCGATGTTGATTCGACCATGGAGGAGGATGCATCAGACGATGATGATGATGAACGTCCAAGCTCTACAGAGGTGCAGTCTGCCGACGTAGCGCTGCGTACCTCAAAGGTGGAATCCCGCAAGAAGAAGCCAACCTTCTCTACAAAACGCAGTGGCGAGATCACGATCAACATCCATGCAAAGCAGATGGTGGTCGTGCAGGTAACCCGAGACGCATACCACCAAAAGGGCGTGCGCATTACGACCAAGGTTGGCCTTACCGGACGCAATGTTGTATTGCTCCCGTTTGAGAGCAGCATTGGCATCTCTCGCAAGATCTACCAGACAAAAGAGCGCAAGCGTTTGCGTGCAATCGCAAAGTCGATCATCCCTGAAGGTATGGGCTGTATCATCCGTACGGCCGCAGCTGGACTGCCGGAGGAAGACGTTGCACGCGATTTTGCGACGCTGGTCGCAGATTGGAAAGAGATCGAGCGTGATGTACGTACGGCAACAGAGCCGATACTGCTGCACCAAGAGGCAGGCATGGCGCACAGCGTTATCCGCGACCTGATGAAGGAGGATGTTGCACAGGTTGTCGTTGACGACCGAAAGGTGTACCGCGATCTTAAGGCCTACATGGAGAAGACGGCGCCGCACTTACTGAACCGGCTTGAATTCTTCGCTGATACCAGGCCGATGTTCGACGTATACGGTGTCGAGCGTGATGTGCATCTCACGCACTCGCGAAGGGTGCCATTGCCGAGTGGTGGACACCTGATCCTTGACCATACAGAAGCAATGGTTGTTGTTGACGTGAATTCCGGGCGTGCATCGAATGAGCGCACACAGGAGGCTAACGCGGTCAAAACAAATTTCGAGGCACTAAAGGAAGTGGCTCGTCAGATGCGTCTTCGAGATATCGGCGGCATGGTGCTCATCGACTTTATCGACATGCAGCAGGAAGACAACAGGCGTAGGCTTATTACCGAGATGAAGAAGGAAACCTCGCGCGATCGCGCCAAGGTAGTGGTCTATCCCCTGACGCAGCTCGGTATTCTGCAGATCACACGTCAGCGCATTCGCCAGAGTATGGCCGAACGTACCAGCGAGGAATGTCCGTTCTGTCTCGGTACAGGCAAGGTGCTCTCAGCGGCCAGTGTGGTGAGTGATATCGACCGCTGGCTGCGAAAGTTCCGCGCCGGAACATGGTCGCTTCGTGTTACGATCGCAACTCATCCATACATCGTGCATTACATCGAACGTAACAAACAGCAAACACTACGAAAGTGGCTTCGGTCGTATTTTCTACGTGTTCGCCTCACGGAAGATGATTCTATCGAAGCAGGAGAGTTTCGGTGCTACGTTCCGGGGTCGGCAAAGGATATCACACGACAGTATCAGTAATGACCGATCTTCAGAACGCTACAATTACCGTACTCGGCTCTACCGGTTCCATAGGTACCCAAGCGCTTGATATACTCCAGCGCTCTGGAAAGGGGCCGGCACTGCGCTGGATCACGTGCAACACGAAGTGGCAGTTGCTCGCGGAACAGGTCAAGAAGTTCTCTCCGTATGGTGTTGCAATTCGTGAAGAGTCCGCCTGGCGAGAATTCAAGGCAGCTGTGCCTGAGTATACAGGCCCGGTGCTCTGCGGCGATGAAGGTATATGTGAGGCTGCAGCTGACCCCGACAATGGCGTTGTTATCTCAGCCATGGTTGGCTTTAGTGGAGTCTTGCCGACGATAGCTGCCATCCGAGCCGGTCACACCATTGGCCTAGCAAACAAAGAATCCCTGGTGAGTGCTGGCGCTGTCCTGATGCCCGCGGTCAAGGAGTTCGGTGCCACACTGCTGGCAGTTGATTCAGAGCATAGCGCCATTTTGCAGTGCGTTCTAGGCGAGCATCGCGATGACATAGAAAAGGTGATCATCACCGCCTCAGGCGGCCCCTTCCGAAATCACACATTGCAACAGCTTACGGCTGTAACGGCTTCGCAGGCACTCAAACATCCGAACTGGGAGATGGGCGCCAAGATCACGATCGACTCTGCCACGCTAATGAATAAAGGGTTTGAGGTGATCGAGGCATTCTGGCTCTTTGATCTTCGTCCCGATCAGATCGATGTTGTGGTTCACCCACAGTCGATCATTCACTCAATGGTGCAGTTTGTTGACGGTTCAGTGAAGGCGCAAATGGGCCTGCCCACGATGCTTGTTCCGATACAATATGCACTGACGTATCCGCGGAGATCTGCCCTCGATATCCCTCGCATGGATCTTGCTTCGGTTGGTCAACTTACCTTTGAAGAGCCCGACACAGAACGATTCCCATGCTTGAAGTTCGCATATGAGGTTATGCAACAGGGGGGCTCATCAGGAGCCATAGTGAACGCTGCCAATGAGATTGCTGTTGCTGCGTTTCTGAGCGGACACCTACGATTCCTCGATATTCCGGCAACGATCGAGTCGGCACTCGGACACATGCAACACGTGTCTCATCCGTCATTGGAAGACATTGTGCATATCGATGCAGAGACTCGGCGTGTTGCACATGACTTTACTCAACGACACCAACTCTGAACATCATGGGCATTTTCAACAACATCGTTTCGTTCATTGTCGTCATCGGCGTGCTGGTATTCGTGCACGAACTTGGACACTTCCTCGCCGCGCTCTGGACTGGAATGCGAGCCGACGTGTTTGCCCTTGGTATGGGGCCGCGGGTGTTTGGATGGAACAAGATCAATGGATTTACATTCGGCAAGCTTTCCGACGATGTGCAGTCGCAGCTGGGCGAGCACACAGATTATCGCCTTTGCGCCCTGCCGATTGGTGGATATGTCAAGATCCTCGGCATGGTTGATGAGTCGATGGATAATGACTTCGTCTCGAAAGAGCCGCAGCCCTATGAGTTTCGATCGAAAGGTGCATTGGCCAGAGCCTTCGTTCTTTCGGCAGGCGTGATCATGAACCTACTCTTAGCCGTTGTGTTCTTCTGGACAATCCTTGTGGTCTATGGGCGTGAGGATGTTGTTACCTCAACGATCGGTTATGTAGAACGCGGCTCTCTTGCTGACTCACTCGGATTCCAATCTGGTGATGTGATCAAGAGTGTCGATGGTAACGCACTTCGTGAGTGGGGCAGTATATATGAGCGCATTGTCAGTCTGGAATCGACAAACGATCGCAGCGTGGTTGTAGATCGCAATGGGTCCAATGTTCTGGTGCCTGTGCCAGCCGGCAGAGTTGTTTCCGCGATAGCTGGTCAACGCGATCTGGGACTTTATCCATCGGGAGTTTCGGTAACGATCATGGCTGTTGTTGGCGACTCTCCCGCCGCAGCTGCGGGTATGAAGGCAGGAGACAAGGTTATTGATATCAACGGCGAGAGCATCGCCGCCGTCTCGCAGTTACAGAAGCGTATCCGAGCAAAAGCCGGCTCTCAGATCGTGATCAGTGTGCAGCGTGCACAGAGCGTTGTTCCAATAGCTGTGAATGTTCCGCAGAAAGGTCCAATCGGAATACAATTCAAGGCAGACTTCAGTGGTGAGCGTACGAAGGTTACTTATGCGCCCCTTACTGCTGCCTCTATGGCTTGGGAGCGGACTATTGGCACAATCGGTGCATTTGTATCCTCGGTTGTGCATGTCATCGAGGGTACACTTACAGTAAAGCAAACATTCGGCGGGCCGATCAGAATTGCAGAAATGGCTGGTGAACAATCCACGCAGGGCCTTGATGCATTCCTGGGATTTATGGCAGGCTTGTCGGTCTCACTCGCAGTCATCAACCTGTTGCCGCTGCCAGGACTAGACGGTGGACACCTTGTGTTTGTTGCCATTGAGGCCGTAATACGAAGAGAGGTGTCAACATCAATAAAGATCAGAGTGCAGCAGGTTGGTATGACTCTGCTTCTTGCCCTGATGGCCTATATCTTCTATTTGGACTTAACGAGATAATAAGGGGCTAGTAAACGTGTACATTCTTGTAACGAACGACGATGGCATAGACTCGGCTGGAATTCATGCGTTGGTCCGTGCAATGCGCAGACTTGGAGAGGTTGTCGTTGTTGCTCCAGATAGGCAGCAGAGTGCAGTAGGGCATGCCCTTACTGTTTCAAGCCCGTTGCGTGCTACCCCATTTCATCGCGACGGCGAAGTGTTTGGTTTTGCCATTAACGGCACTCCTGCTGATTGTGTGAAGCTTGGGGTAAGCACCCTGCTCGATCGGCGTCCTGACATAGTTGTCAGCGGTATTAATCATGGATCGAATGCAAGTGTCAATGCGATCTATTCCGGCACCGTGAGCGCGGCCACCGAGGGCACACTTATGGGCATTCCATCAATGGCAGTCTCGCATACCAGCTTTGACCATAGAGCTGACATGACTCTTGCTGCCGAAGTTGCCTACAACGTTGCCTCGCGCCTGCTGAGTATGCAGTTGCCCGCCGGTACGCTGTTGAATGTAAATGTGCCCAATACAGACCGCGTCTCGTTCAAGGGGTACCGCTTCACAAGACAGGGCCATAGCGAGTGGAAGGACAATTATGAGACGCGTATTGATCCACAAGGCAGACCATATTACTGGCTCTCGGGCGAGTTTCGGACCGTAAACGAGATGGATGATGCAGACGACTTATCTGTTGCTGATGGATGGGCCGCTATTACGCCAATCCATTATGAGCTAACGAACTTCGCTGCACTTGAGCGGCTGCGTCAGGAATTCTCGACGAATCCCAGTTTTTGATAGAGATGCACAAGTTGTGTAAGCGCGCTCGAATAGGCCTGCACTGGCTCGGGCATGGCGGCACTGCGCACCTCTTCGATCGAGTGCTCTAATACCCGAGCAAGATCAGCCGGGTCTTCATTACGAAATGTGATACACCCAGCAGGACGCGCCACAGCATCTGATGCGATGGTGATTTTGCCAAGCTCCATTGCTTCTGTTACGGTAAGCGATGGTCCTCCCTCGGTGCGCGTTGGACGCACGATCACATGCGAATGCTCTACCACAGGAACGAGTGCGCTGTTCGGCTCATAGACGATACACACACGTGCGTCGGTGCTTGCCTGCTTCAGGAGCCTATCTGCGAGTTGCTTGTCGCGCACGCCCCCAACGACGATGCATAATGAAATGCGCTGGTCGCTGAGCATCGCGAACGCCTCAAGCAACACATCAATGCCATAAAGATCGTTGCCATTGAACGATGTGACCGCTCCTGCATTTGCAAGCAAACGTATCTCGGCCTGTCTCCAGGAGTTCGGAAGCTCATCTGGCAAAGGGGCTTGTCGTTCCCACGCGCTGATTGGCAGATTTGATGCTATGATCTTGAGTCGCTTGTGACGAAGCCCCAACTCATGTTCGACAGCCGCGGCCACGTCATCACTGATAGCGATCACAGCTTCTGCATGTTCATATGCTCGGCGAAGACGATCTCGGGTTGCCACATTCTCAAACTCTGCACGATGTCTGAAGGAATGCAGAGTAACGATGTATGGAATGCGCGTCAGACGCCACAACCTCGAGAGCATCAGCATCCATCGAAAGTTGCCTTCGTCTGTATGATAGTGCACAGGACCCCGGGAGAGAACCATCCATGGACGCAGCAACACAACGCCCTGCAGCGAGGCTGGTAAGCCCCCAAGTGAGATGCCTTTGGC
Source organism: Bacteroidota bacterium (assembly GCA_041157865.1). Lineage (GTDB taxonomy): Bacteria > Bacteroidota > Ignavibacteria > Kapaibacteriales > Kapaibacteriaceae > UBA10438. Next base: position 1,996 of record JBEBCJ010000156.1, on the reverse strand, counting down.
AACAATGCCACGCTCACGCAGCGATTCCAGAAGTCGTACACAGTGAATTGCCACCCCGCCATATGGTGGTGGAAAGGGTCCGAGAATTCGTAGCGGCCTCATGCAAGATTACCGGGGCGTAAGCGCGATTCGGCATGCACAAACACGATGTTGTCGTTTACATGCTGCGCCTGCAGTGGACATGGCTGCAATGTTCCGTTGTCATTGATACTGTATGCTTGATATCCATAGTCCAGCATCAATTCCTTGAACTCTCTGCAGGTCTGGCCGCGCGCTTGCTGCAGGCGATCGCTTAGTTCGGTGATGATAATCGGCTTGTGCTCAATGAGAACGTTTATGGCACCATTGATAACATCGATTTCCGCGCCCTCGACGTCGATCTTGATCATGTCTATTGACGTAAGTCTATGCGTGTTCACAAATGAATCCAGCCGCACAGAGGGTATCTCTACAAACTCGGTTGAGACATTCGATTCTATGTACACGGTACTGTGTGTGCCGGCGTTGCGGTCGTTTGACAAATACAATTTGAGCATGCCATCAACGGTGGACACGGCAGTTTGATGCAGGGTAACATTTGTCAGGTCATTCAGCTTGATATTTTCGCGGAACCTCTCAGCATTATTCAGCTCCGGCTCAAACGAATGAACAACGGTTTGCCTGTCTGCTGAGGTTGCCATTGCCAATGTTAGATAGCCCATCTGTGCTCCTACATCAAGGCAAACAGAACCTGGCCGCAGCACAGAACGAAGAAACCGGATGGTTGGCAGTTCATAGTCGCCGAAGATGTACAGGTGAGCCTGCAAGTACTCGGTGATATCGAGCACCATCGTGATGTTGTAGCGAAGTTTAGATTTGACGACTGTGCCGGATTTTGGAGCAAGGAACGGGAAATAGATTCTCGTGAGTATAGAGTACTTCCCATGTTCACGCGGATAGAGCCGCGCTGCTTTTTGAAAGATAGTGCGTAGGATTCCCATACGTGGCAAAGTTACGCTTTCATTGTCCGAGTACTATTGCAAGAACCGCCATCATCATAGGAAGTGTAAAGAACGATACAATAGTCGAGGCAAGTATTGCCTGCGCCAGCGCCTCGGTATCTAGGCCATATCGTTCTGCAAACACCATGGTTAACATCATTGTAGGCATGGATGTCTCGAGCATCGCAGCCTTCTCAACAACAGGGTCATCAATTAACCAAGCCGTACCCGACACCATGATCAACGGGACGAGTATCGTTCTTATGGCAACAGCAGGTACGATGATGGGCACATTCTTTCGTACAGGAAGTCGCAACGTCAGGCCAATGCTGAACAACATGAGCTGCGGCACAATCTTGCCGGCAGCCAGGCACGATTCATGAATCCAGGGTGCAATTGGAACATCGATAAGATTGATTGCTATCGCAATGATGATCGCAATCATAGGCGGAAGCTTGGCTACCTGACGCATTGCATTTACGAGGGAGACGCTATCCTTCGTGGTGCCAAAACGGATGCAGATCATTGAGCCGATGGAGAACAGCAGTGGTGTCATTCCGAGATAATCATACTCGATAGGGATATGCGCTGCGTCCCCACCAACCACGGCATGTGTGATGGGAAGCCCCATGTACATCGCATTACACCATGTCCCTGCCAGAATCATAGCGCCGATCGTGTGTTCTGGTATGAACCTGCGCAGAAGCTTGGCATAGACGAGCCACGACATCACAAGTCCCACAACCACAGTTGAAATAGAAACTACAGGTACGGTCCAAAGGTGCTCGCCAATTCGTACCTCGCTTAAGACTCCGAATGTGAGAAGCGGAATGAACACATTAAGCACAATGGATCCAATGACCCTGCGCACTTCTGCAGCAGGCAGAGCACCTGGTAAGAGTTTGTAGAGTAGTCCGCAGAGCAGGGGAATGCTGAGCTGTAAGAACACGTCAACCATGATGCAATCTACAAGCAATTCACGCTTTGGTATCGTAAAAGCACTATGACATAGGAAG
>JBEBCJ010000155.1:0-11402 GCA_041157865.1 Bacteroidota bacterium | reverse complement strand
CGTTCCATCAGAAAATCACGTTTTTTGTTTTTTACCGTTTAACTACTGGAGTACCTCAATGAAGAATGCTCTCCTCGGTGCGCTGCTCGTAGCAGCTACGATCGGTGGATCAGCTCAGAAGATGGCTGTTTCTCAGCCACGTCTGGCAACAGAGCAGATCCCGTCGCGCCTCACGGCTGCCGACCTTACCCCACATCCGTCCGTCAAGCCTGAAGATGGCACGCAAGCCACGACATTCAAGCGCGTGTTTACAACAGACGTGCGCAGTCAGTTCCACTACTGGCCTTACGGAACGGCATCCAACGACATCTTCAACTACGATCCAGTGTCGAAGACGCTTAACCTTTCGCGTAACAAGGCAACCTTCGATGCCAACCGCCAGATCAGCGGTGTTGAGATCGGTCTGATGCGCTCTGCGAACAACGGTACGTCGTGGACGTTTGACATCATTCAGAGCACGAGCGACCTCTTTTTCGGCATGCCCACCTTTGGATTTGTCAATCCAGACGGTGGTACAGATGCTTCGAAGTTTGCCACAGCAGTCTACGGTATCCGCTACCCAATGCCGCAGCTTTCCTACGGCGGCATGAGCCTCTGGAACCGCACATCTGCTGGTTCATATGAAATGATCATGAGCGATCAGCAGCCACCAGCTACCGGGTATACCGTGCAGTTTGGCGACCTCTATGCGGATAACACATCGGGCGCAATCCACTATGCCGGAACGCTCGATCCTGATGCGACAGCTCAATACGGGGCTTATGGGTACTTCAACTTCAACCTGATCGTTGAAGATTTTGGCACATTCCCTACGATTCCTTCACAGTGGTCCGTTGATAAGTTCCGTCCTAGCGAGCAGCTGACGTCATCATATAACGCACCAGTTCTTATGGGCGGAGATGAGTCGGGCAATCTGTATACCTGCTTCAACAACTTCGCAGCAGACAACCTCGATGTGCGCGGCGTTCAGGTCTCAAAGTCGGAAGATCAAGGCAAGACATGGAACGAGTTCGTATCAATGCCGACAGCCCTGTTTGATGAGTTCGCAGCGGCCACAGGCGGAGATGTTGCATTCCAACCTGGCCAAAGCCCATACAGCGGTGGTGCATTCATCGTAACGGGCGATGATGCATTCTCGTACTTCATGCGCGTTGCAACAGGCCTCAAGAACAAGGACAATCCAGCGCAGATCGATTCCGTGGTAGCTCTTCACATCGTTGAAGTTGCCTACAAGAACGGAGCATGGAAGATGCGTCCGGTAGCCCCGTTGGCTTCATTCGGTTACCGAATGGTTGCCGTACAGGATTCGATCTCTCAGGCAATCGGCGCACCAGCGATCACACTATCGGATAATGGTCGTGGACATGAAGTTCAGGTTGCTAAGACAGCGGACGGCAAGAACCTTGTTGTAAAGTATGTCGAGATCAACCCAACGCGAGAGAACACCTTCCCAACGCCAACGCGCGTCTATGAGCAGGTCTCTGCTGGACAGTACAACGAACTTGATCCGATCGCGAGCAACTTTGATACCGACCTGTTCATCACAACCCGTGAAATGACGGGCGAAACATGGACAGAGGCTATCAACTGCACAAACGACGCGGACCATGCATTCCGCACATACATACCGGATGTTGTGCCAAGCCTGACACAGATTCCTATCCTTCGCATTCTGGGCACCAATGCCGGTACGATCACAAGTTTGCTTCCAAAGGGTCTCTACCAGCTGATCTATAACAGCGGTGCTTCGGTAGACTTTGCAATGGTCAACTTGGAAACAGTAAGCGTACAGGAAGAAAAGGCATACGACTTCCGTTTCAATACCATCGCACCAAACCCAGTATCAGGTTCTGCAGAAGTGACATTCACGCTGGATCGTCCTGCAACAGTTTCTCTCGAAGTATACGACATGGTTGGTAACAACCTTGGTGTTGTCTTCGGTCAGCCACTTCAGCAGGGACTCCACGGTGTAACGGTTGATGCATCTGCATTTGCAACAGGCACCTATAACCTTGCATTGGTCGTAGACGGCGTTCGCACAACAAAGCAGTTCGTTGTTGTCCGCTAAGTCTGCATCTTCACGGTAAGTCTTCGTATACTTGGGGGAATCAGCGCTGCTGGTTCCCCCATTTTCTTTTGGTTAGGAGTCTGACATAATGAAGAGCACGGTTGTTTTCCTCGTAGTTCTTGCTGCGCTCGTTTCGCATGGACAAGCACAATACTGGAATCTTGCGGTTCCGCAGCGTGCCGTTTTTTCTATCGCGACCAATCCTCTTAACCCGAATTCAATGATTGCCGGCAACTATTCGCGTGGCATCCTGGTATCGGGCGATGGAGGAGCAACTTGGTTGGAGCTCGCCGTTGGTGAGCTTGGGGGCACATCGCAGATCTCAGCACTTGTCTACCACCCGCGCGATACGTCAATCATCCTGGCAGGGGGCATTGGGTTTTCTGGTGTAGACCGAACAACAGACGGTGGCTCTACATGGGAAAATGTATTGATCGATCCGTCAGGCGTTCGCTTCGAAATCGCCTCCAGTGGCAGCATTGCATTCCATCCTACCAAGTCAGACGTTGTGTATGTCATGCGCTCAAATCCTCCAATCTTGTATCGATCAGATGATGGAGGACAGACATGGGATGAAGCGGGAACAATACCCGATCTCGATGCCAGCGCTCGCATGCGTGCCATTGCTATCTGCCCGGTCCCAGACAGCTCACATATCATGCTTGCTGCTGGACGCAGAGCAGCGATCCACCGATCTACAGATGCCGGCAAGACATGGGTCTCGACGAAGTATAATCTCGGCACACACCCATTCGCCGACGGTTCGCAGATCCGCTGGAGTCCTACCGTGCGCGGCCGTGCATATGCGACCTCGCTTGTAGGCAACGTTGGTAATGGCGGACTCCACTACAGTGACGACTACGGTCAGACGTGGCAGCTGATGAAGTTCAAGGACACGTCCATCAATGCACTCGAAGTTCGGGCAACGAATAACGGAGACGAGATCTTTGTAGGCGGCGCGGAGATCCTCGGAACCAGCACAGGCGTACGTGGTGATTCGATCATTTACCGCTCTGCAGACGGTGGTAATACATGGCAGGATCTGTCTGATGTACCATGGCTCGAGAACGAGCTCGGAGAAGTAGTAGCAAACGTATGGGGCTTTGCTGTTACACAAACGACGGGGCCCGCAGAGGTGTTCGTTGCTACAGAGGTTGGCGCATACCGCAGCACTGCTGTAACATCTGTGCGTGAACTCGATCGCACAGGCAACGCACTATCCATCCGCAATGCCGGGTCGAACATCATTGTAACGTCTGACGCTGATGACGTGGTTACGCTTGTTGTCTACTCCATCGAAGGCCGCGAACTTGTCCGCACTCAACTCCATGGCCGCGGCACACACCGCTTGGACGTTTCATCGCTGCAATCAGGCGCCTATCTGACAACCGCATTTTCAACCGCATCACGAGCATCATCACTCATCGTGCGATGATCTGCCGAGTTCTCATAAGCGCCCTGTGCTGCTTGTTCATTGCAACAGGTCTGCATGCACAACAGTGGCGCCTTGTCCATCCGTACTTGTCACATACTGTTGTTGTGAATCACAACGACCCACGTAAACTCTATATCGGCAATTGGGCCAACCAGCTGCTGCGCTCCAACGACATGGGCAAGACATGGTATACCGTAGAGATGGGCGATCTCGGAGTTCCCAACTCCATCACGAGCGTTGGCGTTTCGCGTGCGGACACAGGTGTGATCCTTGCCGGTGGATACTTCTTTGATGGCATCAAACGGTCTTCTAACAGCGGCACAACCTTTGAACGCGCACTCAACGACTCGAACAACGCCAAGATGTGGTTCATCTCCGAGGCAATCGTCGAAGATCCCAAGAAGCCAGGTACATGGTATGCTGCAAGGGGCTCGCAAAACAACGGGATTTGGAAGAGCACTGATAATGGTGCAACATGGGACAGCATCAGCACAATCCCCTCTTCACTAACCAACCGATTGTGTACGATCACGATACGACAAGACAGTACAAACGTGATGTACGTTGGGGCAAAAGGTGGGATGATCTTCCGCTCCTCCGACCAAGGCCTCACATGGAATCGCGTACCTGTGATCGGCGACCGTTACAGTATCATCAGTGATGATTCAGAGATACCGAAGATCGTGTTTTCGCCACGCGAGCCCCTTACCGGGTATGCAGTTGTAGCGATAACTCTCGAAACGCGCATCGAAGGAAATGGTGGAGTGCTCAAGACCACAAATGGCGGTCTTTCCTGGGACCGCATCGCCTTTGCCGATACAAGCTTTTGGGCCGTTGATGTCCGTGAGCGTAACGGCAAGGATGAGGTCTTCATAGGCGGCTTTCGCATCAATAACACCGCAACTGTTATCAAGGGGGACGGACTTGTGTATCGCTCACCTGATGGCGGAACTACATGGACGCAGGTAACCGATATTCCTTGGGGCAAGAACGAACTCGACGATACCATCCGGAATGTATGGGTGATCAGATGCGACGAAGTAACAAAACGCGTCTACTTTGCTACAACACCCGGACTTTATGTTTACGAAGACGAACTCTCCAGTGTTAACGCATCTGAGACTTCTACGTCTCTTCGAGCACGTTACGACAACGGCACCATAGTGCTTACAGACAACAACCACATGGCCAGCAACACCACCCTGTGCGTGTTCAACATACTCGGAGAGTGCCTGAACCAGATCTCTATGCCGTCAGGATCACAAGAAGTACAGCTGCCCGCCCCTTTGCCTCGTGGACGCTACTTGCTGCGCGTTGGTGCTGCTCATCAGACGCGGACATCAACGATCTTCGTGGAATAAGTTCAAGCGAACAAAATTCATATTTGCTGTTCGCTACTCGCTACTCGCTACTCGCTGTTCGGCTTCCGCTGTTCGCATTTCGCGATACAGACTTTCAAAGGAAAACCTCGGAGCGAGTTTATAGGTTGTGTTGCCGTCAGGCAAAGCTACTTCGATGAGTTTCCCGGCGAGCTTTTCCTGAAACTCAGATTTGGGCACGACTATGCTGACGCAATCGTTCACGGCGAGAACTCCAGCTTCGGCCACTGTCATCGTTGTTGCATGTTGGTTGACAGACTCAACGAGTACGTCGGGGCGCAGCAACAGATGCTCAAAAGCTCCTGCTTTACCCTCGATGTTTGTGAAAAACAATCCGAAACAGAAGTTACTCAAGGGGAGCTGCTTGAATGTTTCAACGGCTTTACAGGGAACGTGCTCAGAGAGGATCGGTGCAAGAATTCGTTGATATGTTGAGGCGTACTCCGACTGATTCATTCCGCCAAGAATTGAGCCCCCTTCAAGTGTGGTAATCACGATATTGAGAAACGTTCCAGGCGCAAGCTTCACGGCCTTGCCATCCTCTCGAATCATACCATTGAGAAGCTCTCGCACGTTCTGCGGAGACATCTCCATGCTGAAGGTGCCTGCAGCATTGAAGAGCGTGCCGGACTCGGTCAGCGATAAACTGGACATACGAGCATTCTTCACAGACATCCGACCTGTAACATTGTCCGTATACGGGGTGCCTTCGAGTAGCCAAAAGAGGTGTGTTCCATATGACACAGCTCGGTTCTCATCGTGTCTCCAAGCCCCCTGAACTACTGGTGCACCAGGATCTGGAACATTGAACGCATCAACTACTCTATTTCTGAGATCGGCGTCGAACAACAGCCGATATAGTGGATCGCGAGATTCTTGCGTTGAAGCGGATTCGTTGACTATCAGCTCATCGAGAACTGCACACGTCACATCCTCGATCAGCATGTATGCCAGGTCCGGCAGTCCATTGGGCGTCTCGCCGAGCCCATGCCACAGTACTTCATTGAATCGGGCCACTTGGTCACAGAACCTGAGCTCTGGTGTCGTGAAAACATATTGAAGGGGCGATTCAGGCCTTGCAGCTTCGCGTTGGACAAATGACGCGAAGGGGCGACGCTCTGCGGACAACACACCAAGATCAGTGGGGAATCCATTCGCGTCAAGCTCGCCCTTGTATTTTTCTGGCAATCTGAGAACGTTCTGACGAGTACACGCCTGGACTGTAGAAGCGGTCATAGCCCCACTTGATTCCCCGTTGATCTTTGTCGGGAAAAGGTTTACACGGTTACCATCCCAGTAGTATCCGCCAGGTAACGTAATGTTGTTCAGTGGAACACCCCCACCTGCCAGAGCATAGATGCGGGAATCACCACGGTGGCGAGCACCCAATGCAAGCAACAGGAGCGAATGCAATGATTGTGAATCCCCTATCAGCCCGCAGTGACCTGATGAATCAAACAGGACGCCCTTCTGGAGTTCAACAAGAATCGATTCCTCGTCGATTGCTGGGTCGTGCCGTCGAAGCGCTTCGACGATCGCACGCTGTAATCGATCACTCGGCACGGTTGCGCCGTCGAGGAGCATTGATGCATACTCCTCAACTGTCTTGCTTGCGTTGGCGAGATATGACTGGATGAAATGCGGTCGCTTTTCGCGCAGTACAACCATGATCTCATACAATTCCTGTATACGCTCGGGTGGCAGCGGCAGCAGTATCTCACCATCGCTATCGGCATCGTCCGCAAAGCTTGAATCGGTAACGTGTTCACTCATACGTTGCAATAATCGCAGTCTGCGTTGTAGGTCAGACCTAAAGCCGGGTTGACGTTACTGTACTGTATCCAGAACGATGGTATTCGTGAGATCGCCTAGGCGGTCGATCGAGCATGTGACTACGTCCCCTGGCTTGAGCCACCATGCTGGATCGTACACTTTACTACCATTTAGCTCAAGGAAGCAACCTGTTCCACATGTTCCGCTACCGATCACGTCGCCTGGGTAGAGCGTAACGCCATAGCTGGCACGCTCAATGATCTGGGCAAACGTCCACGACATGTCTTTGACATTTCCGACAGAAACATCCTGGCCATTGATAACGCACTTCATGGCAAGATCATACTGATTGCCAACAGGTGTCTTGATCGTTACGTCAGCTAGCTCGTCTGGTGTTACCAGCCACGGGCCGAGCGTTGTTGCAAAGTCTTTGCCCTTTGCCGGACCCAGGTTCAACTTCATCTCCTGCATCTGGAGTACGCGGGCGCTCCAGTCGTTCATCACCATAAGGCCGGCAATGTAGGAGTCGGCCTCAGAGGCCTTGATGTTGCGTCCCTTCTTACCGATCACTATAGCACATTCGAGTTCGAAGTCGAGTTGCTGACAATGCAGATCTTGAACGTGAACGTCTCCAGGACCAAAAACGGCCTGGTGGTTTGTAAAGTAGAAGATCGGAATCTCGTCGAACTCAGGAATCATTTCGAGACCACGGTTGCGCCGAGCTGCCTCTACGTGCTGACGGAACGCATAGCCGTCGCGCATCGATGTAGGACGCGGCACAGGCGACTGAAAGTGCAGGCCGTCAACAGGATGCGACACCCCTTCTTTGACCGACTCAGGCTGCGCGTTGTACCATGCGATCACATCGCACAGTTCTTGCATGCCGGCATCACCGAGTTGAAGGAACTCAACCATGTTTGCGGTGCAAACACCGAACTGTAGTGGTGCTCCACTGGTAAGAGCAGCGGCATGGGCGAGACACAAATCGACAACTCGGTTGTCAACAAGAGCGCCGATGCGTTCGGCATCGGCGCTGATAAAGGTGCAAAGTTTCATAGCTCGGGATTATCTGCTAATCGCATGACGTAGTGAAAGAACTCCTACCGTACCAAAGCCAAACAAGAACATGAGCTGGAACGGTATAGCTGCAATTTCTGCGTAACGGAAGGAATTCGCAATACCAAAAACGAAATATGCCGCAAATGCAAGCTCAACGATCACAATCCAACTAACCTTCTTCTGCACATAGCGCTTCTTCTTCCAATCATCGCCATTCTGCTTAATGGCAAACTTTGGTGTGCGCTTGAACTCGGTCTTCTTACCGATGATCGCTTCGATTACTGCGCGTGTGTTGTTGACTGCGAGCCCCATGGAACCAGCCATGAAAACTGGGAACAAGAGTAGTCTTCGCTGCCAATCCAGATGGATCGCACGCTGAGCATACATGTAAAACAGGAACGTTGAGATGCTCGCAAGAACGAAGATTGACATGATGCTGTAGAAGTCTGCATATGACATCAGACCAAACATTTGATTTGGGTTTGATGATGCTGTGTTCTTGATCACCACGATTGGGACGTTGAGAAAGGCAACCATCATGATGAATGGGAACACGATGTTGCTCGTCAGGTGCACGGTGCATTCCAGCTTGTGCTTTAGCGATAGACCACTCTTCCATACCGATGGGAGAAGCTTCTTTGCTGTCTCTACAGCCCCCTTCGTCCAACGGAACTGCTGTGTCTTCAGCGAGTTGATATCGGCTGGAAGTTCTGCAGGCGAGGTAACGCCGTTGAGAAACACGAAGCGCCATCCACGAAGCTGGGCGCGATAGGAAAGATCGAGGTCTTCGGCAAGCGTGTCGCTGTGCCAGTTGCCGGCGTCTTCGATTGTGCTCTTACGCCAGATACCGGCCGTGCCGTTGAAGTTGATGAAGAAGCCTGCCTTGTGACGAATCTGCTGTTCGATAACGAAGTGTCCGTCGAGTGCAAGTGCCTGAGCTTTTGTGAGATATGAGTAGTCTTCGTTCAAGTGCTCCCAGCGTGTCTGCACCATACCGACCTTGTTGTCGGCGAAATACGGGATAGTCTTACGCAGGAAATCAGACTTCGGAATGAAATCTGCATCGAAGATGGCAACGAATTCGCCACGTGCCGCAGCTAGACCTTCTTTGAGTGCACCAGCCTTGAAACCCTGACGGTTGGTGCGATGGATATGCTTGATGTCAAAGCCCTGTGTGCGGAAACGCTCGGCCAGACTGCGCGAGATATCAACAGTTTCATCGGTTGAGTCATCGAGCAGCTGGATCTCCAGCTTGTCTTTTGGGTAATCGATCTCACATACTGCTTCAACCAGTCGATCAACAACATAGAGTTCGTTGTAGAACGGAAGTTGAATCGTAACTACCGGCAGGTTGTTCGAATCAACGGCTGGCTCTTGGTGAGTTACTTTCTGGGTCTTGTGGTAGTAGTATATCATCACAAGACCGTGAAGTCCGAATGCGAACAGGACGCACAACGACAAAAAGTAGACGGCAAGAAGAATGTCTTCCATGGAAGAGCTGCTGGTAATAGGTGAAACAGAACGTGTTGCGTTGTACAACCGACACACCGTACTACCAATCGGAAACAACTGCCAGAAGAACATCATCGGCTATTCGTTTGATCGACCTTTCGGCCGCTGCCCTGCGTCCTTCTGTTGGATCGCTTACGCTGTAAACATCAGAGTTTTCGAACGTGCGCTTCCATACCAGTTTGTTCTTTACCGCATCGAAGTACTCTACCTCTACAGCAACTGTGATGCGGCGGGTACCTTCTACATCTCCCGATTGCAATGCAGCAATCTGATCTTGCACTCGCGTGAGTATCGTGGAGATCCGCGCATCACCGTTTTCTTCGACCAGTTGAACGGTGTTGTCACTTCGAAATCTGCGGATCAGTGTTTCAGTACAAAACTCACGGAACGTTGGGTCGCCAAAGCCACTGCGATCGATCACCGAAGCAATGGACATTGTAGCGATGTGATCTGGAACCGACCCCCCACGAAACGAGTAGCATGCAGTAAGCACGAACACGCATATCACAAATGTGACATGCGAAACTAGATGCCTTTGAGTGTGGCCTGCATGAAGGAAGAATGAATCGTTTTTCATGATGTATGCATGCCAACAAAGGGGTTCGTTAACTTCTCTACACCGATGGTCGTAGTAGGTCCGTGACCCGGTAAAACTGTTGTGTTGTCTGGCAGGCAAAACAACGCCTCACGAATTGAACGACAGAGTGTATCCATATCCCCTCCGGGCAAATCGGTTCGGCCAATGCTCCCGGCGAACAGCGTGTCACCAACATAGGCGATTCCAGCTGACGTATCGAGAAAACATATGCCCCCTTCGGTATGTCCAGGTGTATGTACCCAGATGATGTGAGCCGAATCTGCGAGGATTGACAATGTACCAGATGACCCCTCGACGGTCTCAAATGACTCCACAGCGGGGATGGTGAACGGCAGAGGCCATATCGTGTGCATCATTGGATCGGTAAGACGGTACACATCATCCTTGTGTACCACAACACGCGCACCTGTTCGGGTCTGAAGTTCGAAACAGTCAGCTGTATGGTCCCAATGCGTGTGGGTTAGAAGGATATCTGTGAGCGTCCAGCCTTTGTCTGCGAGCGCCTTGCTTACTGCGTCTAAGCTGTCCTTCGGTGCATCGACAAGAAATGCGCGTTTCGAGATTTCGCTCGCAACTAAGTAGCAGTTGGTAGCAACCGGACCGCATTCGAAACTGATGATGCTGAACATGGTGCTAAACTACTCCCTAGTTGCCGATAATGTTATGTTCGTGCTTATGAAAAATATCCTACGAAGAAGACTGCTGCGACTTCTTGTGGCAGGTTGTGTATGCGTTGCTGGCTTCGCCGCAACTAACGCCCAATCCCAAGGTGAACAGGAACATGTATGGTCGGGTTCTGCCGAGCCGTACATGCATATCACGATGAAACAGTTTTCCACTGTTACGGCTAGTGATTTCGAGGGGCGGACCCAACTTCCATCCAACGAACTCATGAAATTGCTTGAGTTTATAGGAAGTGCAAGAGGCAGCATTGAGCGCGGACACATGGGCCTGATGGTCGATGCGGCCTACTTGCGCCTGGGTCGCCAGTTCTCGACCAACCTTGCTGGTGGCCTTTTCTCGGGAGAGGGCAGGATTACATTGAGCCTCGGCGTCTACGATGCCGCGTTTCGGTATCGGTTCGGAAGGCCAGAAGCCGACGCCACTGAGTCGGGCACTGCCACAGTTGTTGGGTATGCTGGGGTGCGCGTGATTGATTTGTGGGCAGACATCGACGCAGAAGTGAAAGGTCCCTTCGGATATGAGATGAAGGACAAAGGCGAGGTAGAACGTATCTGGGCACAACCTCTGATTGGAGTGAGTGGATCTGTTATTGTGGCTCCGAACTTGCGGGCATTCGCCCGCGCCGATGCTGGCGGATTTGGACTAGCAGGAGTGCGCGACTTCTCTGGTAATGCTCAGCTTGGCCTGGGGTATGCTCTGTGCCCGTCACTGCAGACAAACCTCTCATGGCGATATCGCAGGTTGGTGTGGAAGAGTTGGGATAGACCTGCTTATGGCTTTTCAAATGACCAAAACGGCATCGAGGTGGGGCTAAAATTCCTGTTCTAAGGCTGACGTGATAAGTGTTATCTTTGCCCCGAATCTTTGGAGTTCGTGAATATGGATCCGGTCGTT
>JBEBCJ010000154.1:0-16047 GCA_041157865.1 Bacteroidota bacterium | reverse complement strand
AAATCAAAGGCTTCTGTGTGTACTCCGGATCAGCAGCGCGATCTTCTACGGTTTATGCTGATGGCTCGGGAGTTTGACACAGCGATGTTGCGACTCTACAGGCAAGGCAAGGCATTCGGTGGTGTATACTCGCAGCTTGGTAACGAAGCCGTTAGCGTTGGAAGTGCTTATGCACTCGACAGGCATAAGGATGTCCTGTTCCCAATGCACCGCAACATTGGCGGACACTTCGTGTTTGGCCAATCACTCGATCAGCTCATGCTTAATCATTTGGCTCGACAGGGGAGTCAGATGCGCGGAACTGATGGTACGGGCCACTATGCTGATCCGGCACTGCGCATCTATGGAAACGTATCGCACCTGGGCGCCATGATACCCGTTGCTGCAGGCTTTTCACTTGCTGATAAAATGCGGGGCATCACAACTGTTTCGATGACGTACATCGGTGATGGAGGTGCTCAGGTAGGAGAGGTTCACGAGGCACTCAACTTTGCTGCGGTTCACAAGCTTCCATTGATTCTTATCATCGAGAATAATCAGTACGCATATTCTACCCCGAACTCTATGGAGTTCGCATGCGAAAACTTAAGCGATCGTGCCGTTGGATATGGTATGCACGGAGTTACCATTGATGGAACAGATGTGGAGGTAGTCTACGCCACATGCCGTGAAGCTGTTGAGCGCGCTACCAAGGGGCATGGTCCAACACTTATCGAGACCAAGACCATGCGCATGCGGGGTCACGCAGAGCATGATGACTTCTCCTATGTGCCAAAGGAACTGCTCGATGAATGGTCGAAGAAGGATCCTGTAGAACAATACATCACTCTTCTCGATACACGTAAAGTGATGAGCAGGGCAGACGCCACAGCCATGCGCGAGCAGATCTTACAAGACATGATCACAGCTATTGACAAGGCACTTGAGCATCCGTGGCCAGACGCTGAAGAGGGAATGAAGAGCGTGTTCATGTCAGAAACGGTGGGAGCGTAATCGTATGGTAATGACCTACCTTGAGGCAATTGCAGATGCACTTCGTGTGGAGATGCGCCGAGATCCGTCGGTGTTCATGATCGGTGAAGATATCGGTACATACGGCGGGGCATTCAAGCTCACAAAAGGCTTCCTTGATGAGTTCGGTCCACATAGAGTTATTGACGCGCCGATCTCAGAGAGTGCCATCATTGGCGCTGCTATCGGTGCATCGCTCAATGGCATGCGGCCAGTTGCAGAGATGCAATTCATGGACTTTGTTACCAACGGGTTCAACCAGCTTGTAACCGTTGCCGGGACAACTGCATATCGATGGTCGATACCAGTTCCGATGGTCGTTCGCGGTCCATCTGGCGGAGGTGTTGGCGCGAATCCATTTCATAGTAGAAACTCCGAGGCATGGTTTGCCCACGCAACCGGACTCAAGGTTGTGTGCCCGGCATTTCCTGATGATGCCAAGGGGCTCATGATGGCCTCGATCAGAGATAACGATCCGGTCGTATTCTTTGAGCACAAGGGGCTCTATCGAAAGATCAAGGGCGAGGTACCAGAAGGAGAATATCTCGTGCCTCTCGGCAAGGCACGTACGGTGCGTCAGGGCAAACATTGTTCGGTTATTACCTACGGATCAGCAGTTCATATGGCGCTTGAGGCAGCTGCTATCCTGGAGCAAGAGGGGCTTGACATTGAAGTTGTAGACATTCGTACGCTTGTACCGTTTGATGAAGAGGCAGTGCTCGAATCAGTTAAAAGAACAGGTCGTGCAGTTGTTGCACACGAAGCCGTTTTGACCGCAGGATTCGGTGGGGAAATTGCCGCACGCATCGCTGACAAAGCCTTTCAATGGTTAGATGCACCAGTCAAGCGTGTTGCTGCATTTGATAGCCCGACACCATTTGCTCCGACATTGGAGAAGGCTGTTTTACCAAATGCTGAAAAGATCGCACACACGATTCGTAGCGTTTGTTCGTTCTAGGTTGTTGAAAAGTTTACGCATTCCCCCAACGTGGGCGGCGTATTTTTGAGTTCGTTTTTCCATTCAGGGTCTGCACATGGCAAGAGTTCATTTCAGCGTTTCGTATTCTATCGCCGACGGTAAGCGTGGTGAATATCTCAACGCCATTACCAACGTTCGGGAATTCTATGCCGGTACGGACGTTGATTTTGCGCTTTTTGAGGTAAAGGGAAAGCACAACCACTTCCAAGAAGTATATGTGTTCCCATCGCAGGAAGCCTACGAAGCATCTGATGATCCTGAGGCCACCGCGCCGATATCGGCCTCCCTCGAGAAGATCTACTCCCTCGCCAAAGATGTCCGCTACGACGTAGCGAACGAAATCGCCTAAATCACTGCCTGGCTCTCATGCGTGCTGTTGACCAGAATACCTGTCAATAGCGATAAATTGCCGTTGTATGAGCACGTCACGCATCAGCGTCGGGTATGATATCAGCGTCAACTTCTTTTCGCGAAGCGGTATCGCGAGATACTCCCGTGAGCTCCTTCGTCAGATGCAGACGTACAGCGATGTCGATACATCGTTGGTGGGTTACAAACGGCAGCGAGACGAGGTTGCGGAGTTCTTTGGTGGAGTACTGCCAGGGAACGCTAGTTTGTCGTTAACACATGAGCGTGCATTGGGAGCCCCCTTGCGCCGGCTCACTCGGCTATGGATACAGCGAGAGCTGCGCCGACTTTTCGATGGCGTTGATGTTGTGCACTATCTAGGACCTCAAAAGATATTTGCAGATCACAAACGGACAATCTCGACAGTTCATGATCTGATCCCAATGTTCAACGAGTTCTCCGCAGATGCAGGACTTCGTTATCGTTTCCCTCGCATGGTCGAGAAGCAGCTTCGGCACTCGAATGCCGTGGTATGTCCATCACAATGGGTAGCAGATACAATACGGGATAGGTTTGATTGGTTCAGAGGTCCGATAACCGTTACGCCCCTTGCTGCTGGACCTCAGTTTAGTCCTTCTCCATTGACCGATGACGTACGCAGAAAGTACGATCTGCATCGGCGTTATGTCCTGTTCGTTGGACGCATTGATGTTGCTCGCAAGAATATCGACAGGATGATAGAAGCATGGATGTCGATGCCAATGCAGAATCGAAAGGATACAGACTTTATCATCATCACTGATCGTAATGATAGGGTGATCAAGAGCTTTGTTTCGGGTCTTCCAAGATGTGATGCATCAGTGAGGATCGTTAATACGGTCTCCAATGCCGAATTGACGCAGTTTCTAAGTAGCGCCTCTATGCTCTTGTTTGCCTCACAGGCAGAGGGATTTGGCTTGCCAATCCTCGAGGCAATGCAGTGCGGATGTCCGGTCATTACGTCGTCTACCACATCAATGACGGAGGTAGGGGGCGATGCGGTGCTGTATGTCGATCCTACGAGCGTTGAACAGATCCGTGAAACAATAGCAGGCGCGTTACATGACCAAGACTTGCTCGCCGACCTCAAGGAGCGAGGTCTTGTTCAATGCAGCAAGTTCCGATGGGAACGCACTGCCGAGCTCACACTAGGGGCGTATCGATCATGTCCGACACGATAACGCTTTCAGATCGTGCTAAGATTCTTGTCATACGGCAGGACAGAATCGGCGATGTCTTTGTTTCTACCCCTGTACTGTATGCATTGCGTGAACGTTACCCGCATGCTCAGATCGACTTTCTACTGTCACGAAACAACACTGCGGCCTCATTCGCTATAGAGCCGGTAGTCAACAAGATCCACATCCTGCGCAAAAATTCACTGCAAATGCTGCAGCTGCTATGGCGCTTGCGTCGCTCGAAGTATGATCTGTTGATCGATCTCAACCATACTGCATCCTCGACATCGAATCTTCTTATTCGTAGTGCGGCGGCTCGACGAAGTATCGTGCTTGAGACGTCAAGACCAACACCAGCAACGATCGCAGTCCCACAGGGTGATCGCCGTATCCGTCACATTGTTGATGTATTGTGTGATTTGCTGTTACCGTTGGGAATCCCTATTTCAGCTGCTCAAAGGTGTCCACGGGTTGTCATTGATCCCAAGATCATGAATGCTGTGCGCGCGAAGCTGGAAGAGGGTAGAGCACGGAAGATCTTGGGTGTTCAGATATCAGGATCATCGTCCGATCGAATGTATCCCATTCAGGCACTCGAACGTGTTATATCTGCCATTCAGCAGCGATTCCCGTCGGTCAGAATAGTAGTGATGTGCGCCCCCTCCGAGAGGTCTCTGGCAGCAGAGCTTGCCAGGAATACATCTGTTGAATTCGTCAACCCAGGATCCAGCTATCAACACTTTGCGGCTCTGATAGCATCCTGTACGTGGCTGCTAAGTCCTGATACAGCTGCTATCCATGTTGCCGCCGCCCATAACGTGCCCAGCGTGGTCTTGTTCTCCCGTGATCACAGAGGCTATGCAAACTGGCTGCCGTATCAAGCACCATGTTGGCCGATTATCACCGAGGATACTTGTTTGAGCAGCATTTCATCCGAATCGGTCGTCGATCAGGTTGTATCAATGATGACTTGCTAGGCCGGCTTTGGTAAATTGCCGGTCATTACACTTTTAGATGCTCCTTTATGCACTTCGAACAACGAACGACAACGTGCGGCGCATTGCGTCCAGAACATGATGGCTTGTCTGTTACACTTAACGGCTGGGTAAACGCCAGGCGCGACTATGGTGGTGTGATATTCATTGACCTGCGGGATCGTGACGGTGTAACGCAAGTGGTTGTCGATTCTGCACACACGCCCGAGCTCTCTGCACAGATTCACGAGGTTCGTGCAGAGTATGTGCTCTGGGTAAAGGGGGCTGTGCGCAAGCGTGAGAATCCCAATCCGCGCATTCCAACCGGACTTATCGAAGTGCTTGTAACTGAGGTCGGGATCATTAATCCTGCCGATGTACCGCCGTTTGAGATCGTTGATGACCTTGGCACCAACGAAGAACTGCGTTTAAAGCACCGTTATCTGGACCTTCGCAGACCGGTTCTGCAGAAGAACTTCCTCATTCGTAATAAGCTTTATCAGATCACGCACAGGTTCTTCGAAGATGAAGGATTTCTCGAAGTTGAAACACCAGTGCTTACCAAGTCTACTCCAGAGGGTGCGCGCGACTTCCTCGTTCCAAGTCGCATGAACAAGGGACGCTTCTATGCTCTGCCGCAATCCCCGCAGCTCTTCAAACAGCTCTTAATGGTCTCTGGCTTCGACAAATACATGCAGATCGTCAAGTGTTTCCGCGACGAGGATCTGCGTGCCGACAGACAGCCGGAGTTTACGCAGATAGACGTGGAGATGTCGTTCATCAAACAGGATGATATCCTTGCTCTCACAGAGCGATTCATCCAAAAGGCATGGCGCGAGATCCTAGGATATCAAACACCAGATACGTTCGAGAGAATGTCGTTCCACCATGCTATGGAAAACTATGGCTCTGACAAGCCGGACATCAGGTATGATCTCAAACTCACGAATGTGACAGAACGCGCTGGTGCATGTGATTTTTCAGTCTTCAACGATGCCGTCACTGCGGGTGGTAGCGTCATGGCACTCAATGCCAAGGGTTGTGCAGGGTTCTCCCGCAAGAATATCGATGAACTAACGGAACATGCCAAGAAGTATGGTGCAAAGGGGCTTCCATGGCTTAAGCTTTCGGCTGGGGAAGTCTCGGGCTCGTTTGCCAAAGCCGTCACGCAGGAACAGGCAACAGGATTGTTAAATGCAGCTCAAGCCGTTGATGGCGACCTTGTACTGTTCGTTCCTGGAGAATGGGAACGTGCGTGTACTGTTGCCGGAGCATTACGAACTGAAGTAGCTCGCCGGACAGGAATTCTAGAATCGCTCAAAGGAACATTTTCCTTCCACTGGGTCACGGAGTTCCCTCTGCTTGAATACAGTGAAGACGAATCTCGGTGGATTGCCCGACATCACCCGTTTACCTCGCCCTTTCCAGATGATGTTGGCCTCCTAGGAAGTGATCCAACTCATGCACGCGCACTGGCGCACGACTTGATCATCAACGGATATGAAGTTGCAGGTGGCTCGGTTCGTATCCATACGAATAGTGTTCAACAGCAAATGTTTGATCTCTTGGGATTTGCTCGTGAAGATGCCGAAGCAAAGTTTGGCTTCCTTCTCGACGCGCTCAAGTATGGTGCGCCGCCGCACGGTGGCATTGCATTTGGCTTCGACAGGCTGGTGATGCTCATGAGCGGAACAGACAACATCCGCGATGTGATTGCGTTTCCAAAGACAACATCTGGACTCTCACTCATGGACGGTTGTCCATCGGGTATTGACCCTAAACAGCTTGCTGATCTTGGTATCGCAACTACTAGTGCAGATTAACATGCATACTTCCATGCGCGCATTGACCATTGCTTTGCTAGCAGTCTGCTCGATGCAGGCCATGCAGACCAGTGATGGTACTCGTAGGAAGTTCAACGAGGTGAGAGCGAAGATTGTCGACTCCAATTGGACGAAGCTGCCTATTGGCGTGTTGATCACAAAGGTTGCTCAGCAGCTCATAGGCGTTTCATACGTTGGCGGAACGCTCGATGGACCCGGAAGGGAGACGTGCTCAGTTGATATGTTGCGGCTGGATTGTGTCACGCTCTTCGAGGTGACACTGAATATGGCCCGTATCACGCACCTTGGTAAAGATTCACTTGCCGATCTGATTGATGCAGTTACGTATACTCGTTATCGTGACGGCATTCTTACAGATTACACAAGCCGTCTCCACTACACATCGGATTGGATAGACAACAACATCAAGAAGGGTGTGATTCTCGATGTCACACCAAGTCTAGGGGGTGAGCCATTCCCATTGCAACTCGGGTTTATGTCCAAGAACCCGAAATACTACCCAGCCTTGCAAGCCAACCCGGAGTATGTTGAGGTGATGCGTGATGTCGAACAGCGAGTTAATCGGACCAATCGCTTCATCATCCCAGTACAGAGCATTGAGGGCGTAGAGCACCAGCTTAAGGATGGTGATATTATAGCAATAGCGACATCAAAAGCCGGACTTGATTATAGCCACACTGGGCTAATTGTCCGAGAAGGGAACCGGGCCCGCTTTCTCCATGCATCGTCGACACAAAAGAAAGTTGTCCTCGATGTGCCGATTGCAGACTACGTGAAAAAGACCTCAACAAACATCGGCATTACGATTCTGCGCCCCTTGCCAGTTGGCAGATAGCTCGAAGCTGCTCGCTGATTGGTTCCTGTGCATTTGCAAAGCGCTGCATAACATTGTCAATCGAAATCTGCGTATTTGCTGCCTCTGACAGTGAGGCACTGCTGAGCTTCAGCGCTTGCATTATTCCTGGAACATTCTCAGGTGAAGGCGCGATGATGTGGGCCAAGACCTCGTGCTCCGGACCACAGAGTATAGACCCATGTTGCAATAGTACGCCGTCCATGACCCGTTGTGCAGAGCCTACAACCTTGCGTTGACCCAAAAGAATTTCACTTTTCGCGTGGCTGGTAAAGCATGCTTGGCCCAGCGGCTGCTGCGCCGAGTAATGCATTCGCAGATCAGTTGAGAGCGATGCATGGGATAGGGCGGGCGCTATTGGTGCGATTACGGAGTACAGGAGGTCGTGAATCCCTGCGTAGATGCTCTGTGCCTTACTTACGTCCGGCAATGGCACGCATATGCAATAGGTGACTTCATTGGCATGCAGAACGGCGCGCCCACCTGTTGGACGATGCACAACATCTAAAGCATGTTTGTGGAGTGATTCAGTGTTAAGTGCATCCGCAGACTGATGTTTGCCGAGGGATACGCACCATGGGTCCCATGAATACAACCGCAGGGCACCGTCCCATCTACCGCGTTGCACGCTTGAATGCAGTTCCAGATCCAGCTCCATGTTGCGCCGTCCTGTTGCTGATCCATCGACTCTGAACTCTATGTTCATGCACCAACAATCCGTAGGAATCGGAGCTTACCCACGCGCAGAATTCTTTGCTCTGCAAGGTCCACCGTAGCAGTGGGATCGGTGATCTTTACCGCATCAATTGAGACACCACCTTGTGTGATAAGTCTGCGGGCTTCGCTTTTTGACGCCGCCATAGCCGTATCGACAAGGACAGTAACGATATCGGCATTAGCATACGACAGGGTGCGTTCCTCAATAACGTCTGGGATGTCTTTCTTGACGAATACTCGCTCAAACTCTGCAAATGCTTCGTCTCCAGCCTCTGCCCCATGGTAGCGTGCAGCGATACGCTTTGCAACATCGACTTTAGCAGTACGCGGGTGCAGCGTTCCATCTGTGAGCCCCTTCGTTACCGAGGCAACCTCTTCCGTGGATGCAAAGCAGGCATACTGCAGGTATCGAGGAATGAGGTTGTCTGGAATAGACATGGTCTTACCGAACATGTCTTTTGCACTGTCTGTAAGAGCGATGTAGTTATCGAGTGACTTACTCATCTTTTCAACGCCGTCGGTGCCTTCAAGTATCGGCATCGTTAGGATGCATTGCGGCTCTTTACTCGAACCTCGCATGATCTCACGACCTGCCAACAAGTTGAACTTCTGGTCTGTTCCGCCGATTTCAATGTCTGCCTTGACGGCTACAGAATCGTAGGCTTGAATCAATGGATACAGGAACTCGTGCAGCGAAATCGGCTCTCCACCCTTGTAGCGCTTTGTAAAGTCATCGCGCTCGAGAAGCTGTGCCACGGTATACTGCGAGGTAAGTCTGATAACATCGCGAAAGCTGAGGAGGTCAAGCCAACTAGAGTTGTAGAGCACCTCTGTTTTATCCATATCGAGGACCTTGGCCGCCTGCATAACGTAGGTTGTGCCGTTGTGGCGAGTCTCCTCGATCGTAAGAGCAGGACGAGTCTTCGACTTGCCTGTTGGGTCGCCGATGGTGGCCGTAAAGTCTCCGATGATGAGCACCACTAGGTGCCCGAGGTCTTGGAATTGACGGAGTTTCTGGAGAACTACGGCATGCCCAATGTGGATATCAGGACGGCTTGGATCGAGCCCCAGCTTAATGCGCAGGGGCGTTCCAGTTAGAATACTGCGCTCGAGTTTCATCAATACGTCTTCCTCCGGTAGGAGGTCAACTACATGTTCCTTGATGATGGCCAGTTGCTCGTGTAAAGGTTTCATATCTGGTGGCTCATATCAGTTATCATCGCCGCTTATGCGTCGTTGCAAATCTCGCTTAATCTCTCGTTCCTTCGTGCTTGCCCGTTTATCATAGAGCTTCTTACCACGAACCAGTCCAAGTTCAACCTTGACATAGGGGCCCGAAAAATAGAGTGACAAGGGCACTACGGTTAGCCCCTTCTCTTCGATACCTTCTCGAAGTTTGCCGAGCTCATGTTCCTTGAGCAGAAGCTTACGCTTACGAAGAGGGTCGTGATTTTCACGATTGCCGAAATCATACGGTGCTATGTGCACTCCTAACAGCCAAAGCTCGTCACTTTGACGGGAGGGGAATGTTGCGTACGCGTCGGCCAGACTGATCTTGCCTGCTCGCAGCGATTTGACCTCGGTCCCAAGTAAAACGATGCCAGCCTCAAAGCGCTGAAGTACCTCGTACTCGTGCAGTGCCTTGCGGTTGGTAATGATCGTGCGTATGGTTCGTTCGGTATTCTGCATAACAAAAAAGCCCCACGCGCTTTGTCGTAGGGCTTTGGAAGCGGAGAGGGAGGGATTCGAACCCTCGGTAGCGGTTTATACCACTACGACGGTTTAGCAAACCGTTGCCTTCAGCCACTCGGCCACCTCTCCTTGCGGTTGGCAAAGATACGACGCGAAATCAATTCGGCAATTGTGGACCATACCTGTTTATTTTCGTTCGTGAAATCAGGCGCAGAAACGCCGCTCATGCGGCAGTACAACCAGATTAAAGAACGTCACCCCGACACGGTGTTGCTTTTTCGGCTTGGTGATTTTTACGAGACGTTTGGTGATGATGCCGTCATTGCCGCACGGTCGTGCGGTATTACGCTGACCAAGCGTAAAAATGGTGCAGCTGGAGAGATGCCTCTTGCCGGCTTTCCACATCATCAGCTTGATAACTATCTCCCAAAGCTCGTTGCTGCTGGATACCGCGTTGCTGTCTGCGAACAACTCGAAGATCCGAAAACTGCCAAGGGGATTGTAAAGCGCGATGTAGTTGAAGTAGTTACTCCGGGTGTTGTACTCTACGACAAGCTTCTCGATAGCCGTAGGAACACATACGTTGCTTGTATCGTTGCTCCTGAGCGGGAAGGGGGCTCGTGGGGTATAGCTGTGGCGGACATTTCAACTGGATCGTTTACCGCAGGCGAAGTGCCACCAGCTTCAATAGAATCAATTGTCGAGTCGTTTTCCCCGGCCGAGATTATCGTCAACAAAGAACAGCGCTCAGAGTGGGAACCTATCGTACAGCGCTGCACCTCCCGTCCGGCCGTCAGCAGACTTGAGACGTGGCATTTTCATGAACGTACCTGTGCTGATCAGCTGCGCAGACATTTTGCTACTTCATCGCTGAAGGGATTCGGCATCGACGATGCGCCAATGGGAATTGTGGCTGCAGGAGTCATTCTGCATTATGTGGCCGAATCTCAAAAGAGCGCCCTGTCGCAACTTCAGTCGATACGACGCTTACGTCACGACGACGTCATGATACTCGATGCATCTACGAGACGTAATCTGGAGATTCAATCTCAATCCGGAATGCATGCTGCATCCGGCGCACTTGTTGATCTGCTCGACCAGACGTCTACGCCCATGGGCGCTAGACTGCTTCGCTGGTGGATGCAGACGCCACTCAAGGAAATGCAGCGCATAGAGCAGCGTCATGCAGTTGTTCGCATGCTTGTCGATGAAGGTCAGATACGAGAGCAGCTTCGTGCGATTGCATCGCGATTTGGTGACCTTGAACGTCAGCTAACAAAAATCGTTACCAATCGTGCCACAGCCCGGGACGTAGGTTCGTTCCGCAATGGTTTGCGCGTGGTCCCAGAGCTTCTGCAGGCGTGTGCCGGGGCTCCATCGCCGGAGCTTGCCAGGATATTGGGTTCGATTAGTGCACACACAGACCTTGCAAACTCGATCGATCGAGCGCTAGCTGATGAGCCCCCTGCACTTATTGGAACTGGCACGATGTTCCGCACGGGTTACAACGCTAAACTAGATGCGGCGAGTCAAGCACTGCTTCACGGCAGGGAGTGGATCAGCGCTTACCAGCAGCGGCAGCGTGATGAAACAGGGATACCGAATCTAAAGATCGGTCACACCGGAGTGTTTGGCTATTACATCGAGGTTAGCAATGCTCAAAAGTCAAAAGTGCCTGCCTCATATGACCGCCGGCAGACACTTGCCAATGCTGAGCGCTACACGACGCAGGAGCTGAAGGAACTAGAGCAACAGATACTTACGGCGCAGGATTCAGTATCGCACCTTGAAACAATGCTGCTTCAGGAATTGCGGGAGAACATCACAGCCGAGTGCGAAATGGTACAGCGTACGCTGCAGCACATCGCAATCCTGGACGTTCTTACGTCGTTTGCTCATGTTGCCACACTGTTTGGGTACGTCAGACCGGAACTGCATGCAGGAACAGAACTCGAGATCATCAATGCGCGACATCCGGTGATTGAGCAGCTGCTTGGTCCAACTACGTCGTACGTTCCTAATTCAATACAGATCGACACGACAGCATCGCAGATCCACATCATTACCGGACCAAACATGTCTGGAAAGTCAAGTTACCTGCGTCAGGTAGGTATTTGTGTATACTTGGCTCACATAGGCTCTTTCGTGCCGGCAACGGCTGCGCGCATTCCCCTGACAGACAGAATCTTTACGCGTGTTGGTGCGCAGGACAATATTCTGGCAGGCGAGAGCACATTTCTTGTTGAGATGCAGGAGTCGGCCAACATTTTAAACAATGCAACCGAACGCAGCTTGATTCTACTCGACGAGGTAGGGCGTGGCACAGCTACATTCGACGGCATCTCAATTGCGTGGGCTATCGCCGAACACATTCACGATAGGATTGGTGCCAAGACCATCTTTGCTACCCATTACCATGAGCTCACGGAATTGGCCGCATCGCTCACTCGAGTGGTCAACTTCCAAGTTGAGGTGCAGGAGGTGGAGAACGATATTGTCTTTACCCATCGTGTGATACCCGGGCATTCGAATCATTCGTTCGGCATACACGTTGCAAAGATGGCTGGCATGCCGCCGGTTGTTGTTGCCACTGCCCGTGCGGTGCTGCAAACAATGGAATCGGCTCACACCGAAACGGTGTCGCCAACAAGTGCAGGGCTTCGAGCAGGACAGGTGTCGTTGTTTGAACTCCGTGATGACCACCTGCGCTCTGTAATTGAACAACTCGACATCAATAACATGACGCCTCTGCAAGCCTTGCAGACGCTAACGGATCTGAGAAAGACGATCAATGAATGACGATATCAAGAAGTTATGGTCGCAGCGCGATCGTGTAACGCGTGCGATAACTAAGGACGGCACATTTCGCGCAGCACTGATACACAACCCTACCACGGTTCGAACAGCCCAGCTCAAACACGGGCTCGATCCGATCGGCTCACTCGTGCTTGCTCGCATGATTACAGGTGCGAGTCTGCTTGCATCGTACCTCAAGGGTGAAGAGCGCGTAGTTGTAAGTGCAGAGGGCGATGGCCTTATACGTTCGGTTGTTGCAGAGGCAATGCAGATCGGTGAGGTGCGTGGATACATCAGTGCTAATGCATCACCTGATGTAAGCCGTGATTCGCCCCTTGGCAGGGGGCTTTTGCGCGTGCAGCGAATCGTCTACGGGGAAAACGAACCAGTTACAGGTATCGTTGAGCTTAAGCGCGGCGACGTGACAACGGATTTGAGCTACTATCTGACACAATCGGAGCAGATCCCAAGCGCCTTCGTCATAGATGTTGCCTACGATGAGAACGAGCTGATTCGTCAGAGCGTTGGGTTGCTCGTGCAGGCAATGCCAGGTGCCAGAGACGTAGACATTTTCAAGGTCTATGATGCCGTTGATTACTTGGGTCGAATGACCGAATACACTGACAACGGCTACACACCTGAGCAGATCCTTCGGCAGATCCTGCCTTCTGACATCGACATAGTAGCCAGCGCCCCGGTTGACTTCTTTTGCAGGTGTTCCAAGGACCGTTACAAGGCAGCGCTGTTGACCCTAGGACTTGAAGAGATCACAGGCATGAAGAAGGATGACCATCGTGAGATGGTTTGCCAATACTGTTCGGCAACGTACGTGCTCACCGATGATGACTTTCAGGAGCTCATTACTTCGCTAACTGCTCAGACGAACTAGAGTATGCCATCAGCAGTGCAATGTTTGCAACATCGATGATGTCCTGAGAGCTGCAGCCTCTTGACAGATCGCAATACGGCATTGCCAGTCCCTGTAGGATTGGACCCAATGCATGTGCACCGCCCAGACGCTCTGCGATCTTGTAGGCACTGTTGCCAGCATTAAGATCTGGGAAGACCATCACATTCGCCATGCCACCAATCTGTGAAGACGGAGCTTTACGGGCCGCAACCTCTGGCACTATGGCTGCGTCTACCTGAAGTTCGCCATCAGAGAGAATCTCTGGGTGAAGACGCTTGAACAGCTCAGCAGCTCTCGACACTTTGTCAACAAGTTGATGTTTTGCGCTGCCGTGTGTCGAAAAGCTAATGAACGCAACTCGAGGTTCTTCAGAAGTCAGAGCGGCTAGCGATCGCGAGGTCGAATATGCAATGTCTGCCAGTTGTTCGGTAGTCGGATCCGGCACAACGCCGCAATCAGCAAACAGATAAAACCGATCTGGCCAGTCCATCAGAAAATAGCTCGAGAGAGTCGAGACATTACTTGCCAGCCCAACCGTGTAGAGCGCAGCCTTAATGACCTCTGCGGTAGTCGAAAGCGATCCTGCAACTGCCGCATCAGCATAGCCACATGAGAGCATCCAGCCTGCTGTATAGAGAGGATTTGCCGCTAAATCATTGGCTTCAGAAGCTGTGAGCCCCTTGCCCGATCTGCGTTCGAACAGATGTTCTGCACAAGCTTGCTTGTGATCAAGCGGATCAACAAACCCGATTGCATCGGCTAAGGACCCACCGTATATGTGTTCGGCCTCGTGCCTTGTTGATAACACAATGGGGGAGCAGTACGAGGTGCTCGCCAGAGCGTTGGCTGCCGAGAGAATGCGCGCATCATGGGCATCGGCAAAGACGACCTTGCCTCTTATGTCTTGAAGCCTGCGAGCAAGACCCTCGCAAATCATCGTGGGATACCAAGCAGTGCGCTCGCACGATTCGGCAGTGTAAGCGTGTACTTCTTCTCAGTGCCGTTCTCATCAAAGACAACGACCTGAGGAGTCTCGCCGCCAGATGCTCGCTGGCAGATGATCTCGGCACGTGCTTCGTTGTAGGCAACGATATCGAATGAATCTGTCTGTGCCGACGAGACCCGTGAGCGTGTTCTGGTGTTAACTCGCAACAGCCCGGACTGGACTGGAACAAATGCGTTTTGTGTTGCAGAGACAACAAGTCCGCGCGGGAATTGCCGTGGACCATCGCTGACCTTGATCGTGAGATCAAGGGTCTTCAACACTTGACGAGTAGATGGCGACACAAACGAAATCGTTGGAGTTGTCTGCTCTGTGTTGTCCACCTTGCCTGAACCAAGACTTACGACGCAAAACACATTAGCAACTGCATCCTCCCGCACAAACCAGGGCCGTGTTGTCATTTCGAGCCTGTCCTCGATCGTATTGGTGCGTGTGTCGAGTATGATGGCTGCGTTCGAGTCTGGAATAGTAGCAAGCATTTGATTGCCGAGACAAGCAATCTGACGAGGAGCACCTGGCGTCTTGATGATGCTTGCCACTGTTGAGGCAGTAAGGTCAATAACGCCGATGCATTCGTTCTTCGGCGAGGTTGCATAAGCTGTTGTGGCGTTGGCAAAGCACAGGTCTGCAATCCCGTCCAGCACTTGGAACGTAAAGATTGTATCCACGTATACGAGCTTCTCAGCATCGTAGACAACTATCCAGGGTCTGCTCTCGGAGTAGATATAAATGTTGCTTCGAAACTGCACCATCGACGGGGTAGTTCCAAAGTCCACATCGTTAGGATTAACGCTTGTTGCAGCGCCGCTTGGCACGACACGCACAGTAAGATCTTTGCTACCACTCGTGGAGATTAGGCGCCACTCGTCAACAAACGAATTGATAAGGGGCTCATCTGGTGCACAGCCCGTCACGAACAACAATGCAAGTGTTGTCATGAAGGCAGTGCGGAAAAGAACTGTCATATGATCCGGGGCAGTACGTGTGTAATGAGTGACGTCATCTTGGGTTCAGCCATTGCTGCCGCTTCCAAGACGTGTTCCAAGCTAACTGGTTGTAATGAATCTGGAAAACACTCATCGGTTACGATACTAACTCCCAGCACCTGCATCCCCATGTGTCGGGCCACGATGCACTCCGGAACGGTGCTCATGCCAACAACATCGGCTCCGATGCCGCGCAGGAATCGGTATTCGGCTCGCGTCTCCATGCAGGGTCCAGTGACGGCTACATAAACGCCCCGGTGCACCTTGATTCCTAACTCCAGCGCAGCTGATTCGGCCAAGTTCAACAGACGCTGCGAGTACGGCTCGCTCATATCTGGGAATCGCGGTCCAAGTTCATCAATGTTGGGGCCAATCAATGGATTGTCTCCCAAGAGATTGATATGGTCGTCGATCAGCATGATGTCACCACGGCGGTACAGCGGATTCATTCCACCACATGCATTCGAAACGACCAGTGTTTGGACGCCAAGAAGTTTCATGACGCGCACAGGGAGCGTTATCTGCTGCAGTGTGTACCCTTCGTAAACGTGAAATCTTCCCTGCATGACAACCATGGTCACGCCATTCAGCCGTCCGAATAGCAATCGGCCGTCATGCGACTCAACAGTGCTGGTAGGGAAATGAGGAATTTCGCTGTAAGGTATTGAAAATTCAACGTCAAGTTGTTCGGCAAGCGACCCAAGCCCGGTGCCAAGA
>JBEBCJ010000153.1:0-3719 GCA_041157865.1 Bacteroidota bacterium | reverse complement strand
TAGAGACTCGAAATGTATGCTGCAGTATCCCGCGCATGCTCAGGGTCTTGCAAACGAATGTCCCAAGCAGAGGCCAACTTTCCCGTGAGCCCCTGCAGCACATCGCTGGAACAAAATATGTATGTGGCATCGATGTCGCGAGAGGAATTGGACTGGAAAACGCCCCCTATCAGCGCACGCGCACCAGTAGGGATTGTCATGCCGGCTATGCCTGATTCGATCTGCTGGGGGGAGATCAATGTTACGGTATCACCCAAGACCAATTGCAGATTCTGTGCAACACCAAGGGAGACCACAATGCGTGGCGTGGCTCCCAATGGCTCAAGTTGCGGCGATCCATAAATAACTGCAGAGGCCAGAGCTCTTCGGGTATCACTATCAGTAAGTTGTGCGCCCTGCGCCTGGACAACTGACATCCCCGAGGGGGCGCGCATCACAAGTTTCGACAGCCATACTGGTTTGGCATTCCACCGTTCGGCCTCCTGAGGCGTAAAGACCTGACCTGTGATGCGAATATGTGGACCGAACGATGTCATAAGGTCACGTGCAACACCCCGAAAGCCGTTGAAGAGCGACATCACAATGATCAGTGCTGCCGTACCCAACACAATCCCAAAAACAGAGATCACACCAATTATCCCAACAAAGGAGAGTCGGCGGGGCCTGATGTATCGTCTGGCTATAAAGGTTGTGACATTCATCGACGTTTAGACGCAGCAAGAAGATCAGCCTGGACACGCAAAGGTGCCGGGCCTGGCTTGCTGCGAACATACGTACCGTCGCTTTGAAGCACGCGCGCTTTTACATCATCAGAGAGGTATAACGAAAGAATGTCGCGAAGCTTCTTTTTCACCTTTCGGTCGAACACCGGGAATAGCAGCTCGACCCGCCTCTCAAGATTTCGCGTCATCCAGTCTGCACTTGAGATATAGACATCCTCGTCGCCACCGTTGCGGAACCAGAATAAACGGCTGTGCTCGAGGAATCGGTCGAGTATACTTCGTACAATAATGTTCTCGCTTACGCCCTTGATGCCGGGCTTGAGGGCACAAACGCCGCGTACAATGAGATCAACCTTTACGCCTGCCATCGAGGCTTCGTAAAGCGAGCGGATGATCTTACCATCTATCAGGGCGTTCATCTTTGCGATAATGTAGCCTTGTCTGCCTTCCCTCTGATGCTGTATCTCACGTTCAATGAGCTCAACAAACTTTTCGCGTAGGTTAAGCGGCGCAACACCCAGATGCTGCCATGATGCATGTTTGGAGTATCCTGTTAACAAATTGAACAGGTGCACAAAGTCTCTCTCAAACTCTTGGCGTCCAGTAAAGATCCCGATATCGGTGTAAAGCCTCGAGGTACCGAGATTATAGTTGCCGGTGGCAACATGCGCATATGTAAGTACGCTCTTGCCCTCTTTGCGAATCACAAGACATACCTTGCAGTGCACCTTAAGCCCCATAACACCATACACAACGTGTACGCCGGCCTGTTCGAGTGCTCGTGCCCAGGCAATATTCGTTTCTTCATCAAATCTGGCTTTGAGCTCTACAAATGCTGTTACGTTCTTGCCTGCGCTTGCTGCATTCTTTAATGCTTCAATCACCGGCGAACGTCCACCAGCTCGATAGAGTGTCATCTTGATTGCAAGAACATTAGGGTCGTTGGCAGCAGTCTCAATGAACCTTACCACCGAATTTGTAAACGAATCGAACGGGTGATGCACGACTATGTCGCGCTCTTTGAGCACCTCGAATATATCCGTAGCATCATCCTTGAACTCGGGCAGTACACGAGAGTTAAACGGTGCATCCTTCAGCTTGCGCTTATCGAGCTGCAACAGCACCAAAAAATCCTGGAGATTCAGTGGAATATCAACTTTATATACGTCTGAATTCTCAAGTTCCAGTGCCCGCGTAAAAAACTGCAGCAGCTTGCGCGGCATATCCGACGTGATCTCCATCCGAACGGCGTCGGTACCCCAGCGCCTGCGGCGAATCCCTTCGGCAACTGCAGTAATAAGATCATTGGCCTCGTCTTCTGCGATCTCTACATCTGCATCACGGGTAACACGAAAGATATGACTCTCATGTATCCGATGGCCCGGGAAGAGGATGTCTGCATGGGCGCGAATAACTTCTTCAAACAGAACATAGTGATGTCCACCATGTCGATTGAGTTTTATCAGACGTGGAAGCGCAGATGGGAGCTGAACAACTGCCACTTTCATCTCTTCCTTGGGATCGACTTCGTCGTAGAGCTCAAATGCAATGGTGAGCGAGCGGTTCAGTAGTCGCGGGAATGGATGGCCGGGATCCAGTGCAAGCGGTGTAAGCACCGGCAGGATATTGTCCATGAAGTCCTGACGAAACTCGGTCCGCTCTTCCTGGGTAAGATCTTCGATGCCGTGCAGGTGGATGCCGTCTTTTGACAGTGACGGCAGTACCTGCTGAGACCAAATTGCAGCCTGACGTTTATAGAGCGGTATCAAACGAGAGCGAATCTCTTTGAGCTGCTCAGACGGCGTCATGCCATCTTCCGATAGATCAGTTACTCCAGAGTAGATCTGCTCCTGCAGTCCTGCTACCCGGATCATGAAGAACTCATCGAGGTTCGTGGAGTAGATTGCCAAAAATTTCAATCGCTCCAACAGCGGATGCGATGGATCTTCTGCTTCCTCTAACACACGCTTGTTGAATTCTATCCAAGAAAGCTCGCGGTTGAGATAGAGTTCTTCATCGTGCAGGTCCACGGCTGGCAATACCTTGGATGCATGAGCTTTTGTACTCTTGGCTGTCAGTTTTTTTGATGCAGGCATAACACTAACGATATATTCTATTGGCCAATCACGAAGCTAGGAAAGCTTTCGTGCATATCTGTGTTAAGTTTTTGTTAGCGTGTCTGCCCAATCACGACAGGACAAGTGGCATGCACAAGTCGATTGGAATTTGCATCGATGCACTCCATGGCGGCGATGTAGATGCCGATCGCAAGCGGCGCATCCGTTGCCGTATGTCGGCCATCCCACGTAACAGCGCCCTGCCTTCCGATGAATGCGCCATTGAGTAGTTCGGCAACCACACTTCCATCGAGCCTGAGCACAAACATCCTGGCCTGTGCCTGCTCGAAGGGCTGTCTCCACGAGATTACGCATGGATGCCGAGCTGAACCTGGCAGCACTGAGAAGGGGCTTGGCGAGGCCGTCAGACCGGCATCGTTATCAGGAAGATCAATGTCCATCGAGTTTCGCATCCCAGGCGTACTACCGGATGCATCTGTGCTCGTAGACCAACCCGATGCCGCTGAATGAATCGACTCCGGAACTCGCTTTTCCAGCGATCGTCCTTTCGCAGAAGTCAACACCGGACTATGCCACGATCTGTAGTAGGGGGCTTTATCGACAATGAAGCCTGAGCTTGCTCTCAAGATCACGGAATCTTGCTGTGCATGTACGTTTAACATTGGGCGCAGCAATGCATAGGCCCGCCCTTGGGTCATGCGCACGATGGCCGTATCAGAGGAGCATGCCAGATAGCTCTTCGGCAGCATACGAACGGATCCAGTAATACGGCAGATCTCACCTGTCTGGTCTTGTACTGTCCAGCCCGAAACATCAAGGGTATCGGACGTACCATTCCAGAGTTCAACAAAATCACCATCGCCCTCGTGCGGGTCGGCTAATATCTCCGTGATCATGATCCGCCCATGCATTGGTGGAA
>JBEBCJ010000152.1:0-7324 GCA_041157865.1 Bacteroidota bacterium | reverse complement strand
CCAAGCTCGCGTTCCACTTCCCCATCCCACCATTTGCCCTCTATGCTTGGCACCAGAGTTACTATCCAGATAAGTAGCAGCATGATGAAGAGCGCTGTTAGAGTCCGATGTAATGCGGACGTTATCAACAACGTCACGCATACACACGAAAGAGCTGCCACTGCGTATACGGCGATCCAGTAAGGAGCATCGACATCGTTGAACTGCAGTGATACAAACCATAGAAAGCACACCGCCAGCATGCCATACACCACCCTGGTGGCAACAAGAACAGGCTTGCTCATAACAACGCTTTATCCAGACTGTCTGTGAAGTAGCGTCGATGTCGCTGAAAGTCCTTCACCAGAAGCGTCTCATATCGTCCAAGAGATCGCAGTGCGTTGCGCTGCGGAGTCTTCACCAGGTCCCTTGCTATGCTGGTGCGAATCCACCGATACTCATCAAGGGAGGTAGTGTATTCGTTCAGTAACTCAACGATGCGATTGATGCGTGCCCCCTCAGAGGAGGCCGATGATGAATCGGATGATTCTATGATATGTAGCATCATATCAATCTGGTCAAGACGTAAGAGTCCGTCATCCGGCTGGACAAATGCGGACTTGTTGACGATCCGTTGCCGTGGTGTATCAGTGGAATCCGTACCAATGTTCACGGCTACACGGGCCTCCTGAACGAACGTTACTGTTCTGTAGGTCAGGAATGCGAGAGCGAACAAACCAATGCCATAAAAGATCGTTCTGGCTATTGAGCGCGCTGGCTGTTTACCCGCCGAGTTCATGCTGGTTGACGAGACTGTTCTTCAAACAATGCTTCGACGAATGTGTCGGTATCAAAGACCTGAAGATCATCAATCTTTTCGCCCACACCGATGTAACGCACAGGAATGTTCATAGCGTCTGCAATTGCTAACACAGCCCCACCCTTTGCGGTGCCATCAAGCTTTGTTAGCACAATTCCTGTCAGAGGCGCCACTTTTGTGAATTCCTTAGCCTGCTGCAGAGCATTTTGTCCGGTTGTAGCATCAAGTGCCAGAAAGACATCGTGCGGTGCCGAAGGATGGATCTTCTTCATCACGCGACTGATCTTTTCGAGTTCCTGCATTAGTCCCTGCTTGTTATGCAGACGTCCTGCAGTATCAATAATGACGACATCGGTTCCACGTGCTTTAGCTGCCTGCAGGGTGTCGAAGGCCACTGCGGCAGGATCAGCACCATGCTGCTGTTGAACGATATCTACTCCTGCGCGCTTGGCCCATACTTCCAATTGTTCGTTGGCAGCTGCACGAAATGTATCAGCTGCGCCGATCAAGACAGACTTACCAGCCTTCTTGTAATTATGCGCAAGCTTGCCAATGGTAGTTGTCTTGCCCACGCCGTTTACTCCAATGAGCATGATGACATGGGGCTTCTGCGTTTCGTCGATTGCAAAGGTTGCATCGTTAGCAGCAGATGGAGATGTTGCGATCAGGTCTGCGATCTCTTCTTTGAGGATGCCAATGATCATCTCTGATTCAGAAACGTTGTCGCGTCGAACGCGCTCCTTAAGCCGTGATATGATCTTTTCGCTGGTGCCAACACCAACATCGGACGTGATCAGGAGTTCTTCAATGTCTGCCAGCAGTGCATCATCGATACTTCTGCCGGAGAGAATAGAGCGTAGCTTCCCAACGAATGAATCGCGCGTCTTTGCCAGACCCTCTTTGAGTCTGTCAAATGTGAGTGACTCAGCAACGCCCGTGATTTTTTGTTTGATTTTATCGAAGAAACCCATGTAATCTCTTTCCGTATACCCACAAAGATAGAGCCATCAGCGCAGACGAGACGTACATCAGTGTGTCGATGATGATTGACGTTGGCGCAACCACCATGGATAGCGCACCAGTCAGTGCAATTGCTGTAACCGCCAGTTTGCCGGGCATCATCGATGAGAGCACTGTATTGCTTCTTCGTCGGATGTAGTTTGCAACGACAAGTATCACAACGTCGCGAACCACAATTGCCGAAACAAACCAGGCAGGAAGCCGACCTTTTGCCAAGAGCAGAAGTACGATTGCGCCAACCAGGATCTTATCGGCGATAGGGTCAATGATCTTGCCCCATTCGCTTACGGTCTTGGTTCGCCGCGCAACGAATCCGTCGAGCCAGTCCGTCCAGGCAGCAAAAATGCACAGCCAGAACGCGACGACGTATTGGTCCGTATAGAGGTATATCACAACCGGTACGGTCATGAGCCCCCGAATTGCCGAAATGGCATTCGATACAGTGTAAAGATTATCCTGTTGTTGCATACCGTGAGTGCAGTAGTGTGATGCTGGCCATACCTACAGATGTTAGCAGGCCAACAAATATCGGCTCTCCAACGTGAGTAATTAGTGATAAAGTTGATGTTACCGTAGGTATGATGAGCTGCAGCGCAATTGTTCGTTTGAGAGCCGATGCTTGATGCGAGAACGAAAGGATCAACGGCACGAGCACCGCGGAGACAGCGATCGATGCTGAATAGAAGATGATGTCGATGATACTTGGCACGAGGTAGGCAATTGCTGCACCAATACCTGAGATGACGAAAAGTGCTGCACGATAACGCCTGAGCTGCAGAATTTCTTGAGAGTGTTGCGGTAATATGTCGCGTACCAACATTGTTGCGCTCGATAGTGCATAGCCGTCTAGAGTTGACATCACTGCGGCAAGTAACGAGGCTACAAAGAGTCCACGATACATCGTAGGTAGAATGCCGGCTGCGAATGCTAGGTACGACGTCGTAGGCTCTGTTAACGGTGCGTATGCAATGATGTAGAGCCCGGCAAGTAACTGAAGTGCATCAAAAACTATCCAGCATGCAACGCTCACTGCTAGCCCCCTGCTAGCAATACGCGAACTGGTTGCTGCAACCGTTCGCACGTAAAAGTTCGGATCGATGAATGTCTGCAGCGCTATCACAAACCAACCAAGGATGCCTGTCCAACCGATCGAACCCGGAATCGCAGTTGCACTATCTGGCAACAGTTTCCACATGTCTGCCGGGCTTCCAAACGTTAGCATGGCAAAGACAACCAACGCGGCCATGCCCGCGTACATGAGGATGAACTGAACGGCGTTAGCATAGACATCGCTGCGCAATCCGCCGCCTACAACGTAGGCGATAGAAATGCCAGTGCCGAGAGCTATCCCGAGCAAGAGTGGCATGTTGAATACCGTGGACAGCAGAATGCCCATCATCAGCTGGTACGATGCGGGCGTTGTGATGACAAGCAGAATAATAGCAACGATCAGACGTCCTCGTGGACCATACGCCATTCCAAACTGCTCTGGAATCGAAACAGCTGAAGAAGCGTGCACGCGTTTGGAAAGAAACGATGCATAGGCCAGCGCTACCACATAGTATGGTAATCCGAAGCAGAGAACGAAGGCAATTCCATAGCGCATGATGAACTCACCCGAGCCCAGCACCGCTCCGTACCATGTTGCGACAAGCGTGGCAACAAAGAACGGAAGTGTTAATGTTCGGCCTGCAACGAGGAAGCCGGATGTATCGGCACTCGTGCCCTTGCGAGCAGCGATGTATACCGCGATAAGCGAGCCGATAACGACGGCAATGTCAGAGGCCGAGAGCACGTTGCGATCCTTCAGAGAGTATTCTTGAAAGGAAGCTCATGCGATGTTCCTTGCAAGCTCCCAGGGATTGTATGGCTAACCGATGAGTTGCTGTGCCATACCCCTTGTGCACTTCGAAACCATATTCGGGGAACTTCCTGTGCACAACGTCTTTCATGATGTGATCGCGTGTTGTTTTCGCGATGATCGACGCAGCTGCTATACTCGGCGAGAGTGCATCGCCGCAAATAACTGTCGTCACGGGAAGAGTATGCTTCGGGAATCTATTTCCGTCAATCAGGAGATGAAAGGAACTTGCGGAGGCAAGCTGTGCCGTGCACAATGAGATTGCCTGCTGCATTGCTTCGAACGTAGACTGAAGAATGTTGATCTCGTCTATGCGGTTGGCATCGACGATGCCAACAGACCACGCTAGCGATGTAGCAACGATCTGCTCACGCAATTCATTGCGCCGATGCT
Organism: Bacteroidota bacterium; assembly: GCA_041157865.1. GTDB lineage: Bacteria > Bacteroidota > Ignavibacteria > Kapaibacteriales > Kapaibacteriaceae > UBA10438. The sequence continues at coordinate 3,251 of JBEBCJ010000152.1, read as the reverse complement.
CTGAAAGCTTCTTGGAGTCATTTATACCGTCGGGAACACACGCGGGATTGAGAACAACGGCTGCAGCCACGACTGGTCCTGCCAGCGCTCCGCGGCCAGCCTCATCAACACCTATTGGCGTAACGAAACTATCCCATAATGGTTGTTCATAGTCCAGCGTCATAACGCTGGCAAACCTACTGCTCGCTGATGAGTTGGAGAAACTCTGAGCGCAGCGTAGCGTTTGTGGCCAGCTCTCCGCGCATCACCGACGTGATCATCGAGCTCGAGTCATGAGCCTCTACACCACGTGCGATCATGCAGTAGTGCTTGGAATCGATCACTACGCCAACCGCCACTGGATCGAGGATCTCAACAAGAAAATCCGCGATTTGTTCGCCGAGCTCTTCCTGAATCTGGCCTCGACGGGAAAACCATTCTACGATCCGCGTAAACTTTGACAGGCCAATGACCTTTTCACGTGGGATATATCCGATAGAGCAGGTGCCGCTGATGGGCTGCCAGTGGTGTGAGCACACGCTCATAACCTTAATGCCCTTCGATATGACGATCTCCCCCACATCGCGTCGGTTCGGGAACACCGTAATCTTTGGGGCCGCCGAATAGCGTCCGGCAAACAACTCATTAACCCACATGCGTGCCAGACGAAATGGTGTATCTGTGCTGTTGGGGTCATTGCGATCGATGCGCATCACATCGAAGATCTCGGAGAATTTCTGCTCGACGGCAAGGATCATATGCTCCTTTTCTTCTGCCGAAAGGGGTATGTTGCCGTTGGCATCAAAGAGTTGCCCACCGTCCCGACTTTGCGTCGGGTAGAGGTTGCCTGCCTGAAGGAGCTGACGCTCAAGTTCGGCGTCGTCGAGATCTACTAGAGAGTGCAGACGTGCGCGTTCTGGGCTCATAGTGCCTCCTGCAGATTGTAGGCGTGTGATGCCGGGTAGCGAGGCACGCTTACCGGTGCACCGAAGTACTCGGCACTGTTTTGATCAGATTCGTAAACGCGTATGCAGTGGAGTTCACCGCTTGGCAGTCGATGCTCTAACTGCTGCCAGAAGGCCACGCAGAGATTTTCAACTGTCGGGATTACTCCCTGTAGGAAATCGACATCAAAGTTCAAATGCTTGTGGTCCACCTTGTCGATGATGGCATCTTCAAGTATCGCCTTAAGCTTCTTGAGGTCGATTACATACCCTGATTCAGGGTCTGGAAGCCCCTTGACCGTGACCTCAACAACATAGTTGTGTCCGTGACCCCAGAAGTTGTTGCACTTATCAAATACGGCTTCGTTGCGTTCGTCTGAAAGCGTTGGGTTGTAGAGCCGGTGTGCAGCTGAGAAATGCGTCTTGCGCGTTACAAAGATCATGGTGTGTTAACCGTTAGTGGTGCAGACTTGGGTAACAAAGAAGACCCCTTGCAGGTTCCTGATGGACGATTCTACGCTCCCGATGTTGGATATTTGCAGGGATGAACATGCAACATACGAGTATTCGTGTACTTTGGGCGGTTATCTGCGCACTGGCCGGGTTGCCAGTGGCTACCTTCGGTATGCTCAATTCTATTGGGTCGCCCGATGCAGTTTGGCCCGTAGCAAGACCTGCGCGGATGTATATCGAAGGCTCAATGAACGTTAAGACCCCCTCGACGGGCTTGGATCAGAGCATCTCGTTTACTGCCGTTGTTCGAACAGACACGGTGCTGTTTACGGCAATGGGGCCCTTTGGAATCGTGGTTGCCAGAGTCTACGCCCAGCCCGACTCATTTCTCGTGGTCAACTACCTGAAGCAGTCGGCAATTGATGGAGATCCTCGTTCAACGAAAGTGAACGACTTGCTGCCTATTCCGGTAAGGCTCAATGACATTCTTGCAATCGTGCGATGCGTGCCCCCTGGCATGCCGAGCGATTATGTTGTGGAGGGGGCTCGTGATGACGGCACTTCACTATACTCTCGCAAGGATTCGACCATGGTCGAGTATGCTCTCATCGACAGCGTCCAACGTGTGGTGCGTCAGTTTCAACGGAAGCGCCTTGATGGCTCGCCGATGCTGAATGTTCAGTATGCTGATGTAAAACCGATCAACGACGCGGTGAACGTTCCGCACACGATACGTCTGCGTGTAAACGACGGCGAACACGACGTGACCTTAGAATACGATGAGGTTTCGACTGTCCTACCCAAGAGTGCATCGTCGAAACTGCAAGTACCACGATCATATACCCGAACATCGCTCAGATAACAACGATACCCTCGTGGCGTCAGCTCGTAACATGTCTCATGGTAGCATTTGCTGCCATTGATGTTCTTGCTACGGCCTCGCTTGACAGCGTGAAGATCGCAGACAAATCTGAGTCGGGCACTGTTGATACGATCGTGACCTTTACTGCAAAGGACACCGCGCATTTCAGACCAACACAAAAAACGTTGCGTCTTCGCGGTTCATCGAATGTGAACTTCAAGACGCAACAGATCTCTGCTGAAGAGATCATCCTCAACTTCGACAGTAATACCATGAAGGCCGCCGGGATGCGTGATACCAGCGGTCGAATCGTAGGCTTTCCAGTTCTCAAAGACAACGGAGAAGAATACGCTGGCAAGGTCATGGAGTATAATTTTGTTACCGGCAAAGGTCGTGTTGAATACGGTGAAACATCGGTTGAAGGGGGCTACTATTACGGCTCTTCGATAAAGCGCATAGATGAATCGACAGCATTCATTGAGAACGGCTGCTTTACAACGTGTGATGCGCCTCATCCGCACTTCTACTTTACCTCGCCTACGATGAAGGTCGTAACCGATGATAAGATCTTCCTCGATCCGCTGCTGTGGTACGTGGACGACGTTCCGGTTTTCGCACTGCCGTTCGGCGTGTTCTTCTCACTGGAGCGAGGGCGTAGATCAGGCCTTATCATGCCCTCCCCACTTGTAACGAGCGACCGCGGCGTCGTGCTGCAAAATCTTGGTTACTACTTCGCAATCAGCGACTACATGGACGCAGAGATCACGACAGACCTTACGTCCAAGGGTGGCTTTACACTCTACGGACGCGGACAATACGTTGTTGGAAGCAATCTGCGTGGCAATGCTGAATTACGATTCGGCTATACGCGCTTTAATGTGTTGGACCCCTTTTCAATGAACATCGGCGTCCAGGCCGCACACTCTCAGCAACTGCGACCTGGCGAGTCGATCGTAGCTGATGTGCTGTATACCACGCAAAAGCTATTCCAGAACACATCGTTCAACCCCCTA
>JBEBCJ010000151.1:0-9438 GCA_041157865.1 Bacteroidota bacterium | reverse complement strand
TGATATGATCAGATTGTTTCGGATCGATCCAAACTGCATGATGATCACTGTGCGCACTATTTGCCGTTACCGAGAACGTATTTCCCTGGTCATCACTGCGGTAGAGTTGAATGCCGCATTTGTACAGGACGCTGTCGTTTGATGGATCACATACGATGCGCGAAAAATAGAACGGACGAATGTCCACGGCCGACCCCGTATATCTGCGCGCCCATGTCTTGCCGTTGTCTGTGCTTACGTATAGCCCCGATTCTTTGGCTTCAACACTGGCAAAAAGTAGATCGGGATTCTTTGGTGATCGTGCCAATGCAACGCGTCCAATATCGCCGTTCGGTAATCCGGCCGTTACCTTTTTCCATGTTGTGCCCCCATCGCTACTGGCATAGATGCCCCCTTTGGGTCCACCGGATGCGAACGAATACGGCGTGCGGCGAAACGTCCACAATGTTGCAAGCATGCGCTTTGGATCGCGCGGATCGATCAATACGTCCGTGCATCCTGTGCGAGCGTCGCCCTGGAGAACGTTTGTCCATGTCTTGCCGAAGTCTGTTGTTCGATACAAACCTCGATGAGGACTATCATGAAAAAGCGGTCCCGGAGCAGCAACGAACACAATTGACGGATTCTGAGGATCGACAGCAATCATCGAGATGCGCTCTGTGGAATCGAGCCCGGAATATGTCCAGGTCTTACCTGCATCTGTTGATCTGTAGAGCCCCTTACCATAGGACACACTATTGCGCGTCCACGATTCGCCGGTGCCCACCCATAGGGTATCGGGACGTGCCTGATCGATCTGAATGGCACCAATAGATTGGGGATAGTCATCGAAGATCGGACTCCATGAAATCCCGCTATTGATGGACTTCCACACACCCCCTGCGGCAGCCCCGACATACATGATCTTTGGATCGGTTTCGACAACGGCGATATCGCTTACACGTCCGCTCATAGTTGCTGGACCGATAAGACGGGGACGAAGTGCGCCAAGCATTCCGCTAGTGAATACTTGTTGTGCCACTACCTCATGTGCAGCACACAGCAGTGCCACGGCGCAAACAATCGCGCTAATATTCATGGTCTATTCCACGTGGTTACAGTGTTACTTTTTCGACGGCTCTTCGCTTGGGAAGGCAAAACGGCCATCCGGCACGTCTACATTGGCCTTGATGCTCGAATAGGTCATTGACATCATCGTCTGACCATCATTGCGAATCTCCATGAGCATCGGCATCTGTACGCCGTTTACGTCTTGATAGTTCGAGAACACCATCTCAACATCGGCTTCCTGTCCCATCATGTTCATCTTCTTCTCCATCTTGGTCATCAACCAGGTGACGGCATCGATGTAGATAAATGATGTTTCGTCGTCCTTAGTCGACTTGATCTTATAGGCTGTTGAACCGTCGATGTCCTCAGAGCCGATCAGCTCGAGCTTGTAGCCCTTGCTTTTCCAATCGATCAATTCTCCGTCCATATCTGCTTGCTCGGCCATCTTCTTGACCTCTTCGCTGCCTGCCTTTTCGGGCTTGCCACCGGCCATCGGATTTACGCTCCATGCCGTTGTGCCATCAAAGGCTTGGGTTATGGCCATACCCTGGAAGCTCATGTCCATGCGAAACTTACTCGGACGCTTTGTGGTCTGTGTGAAGTTGAGCTCCATACCCTGTGCCATTGACATTGTGCCTTCCTGGACAAGGGTGCTGATGCTCTTGATGGCCTTTTCGCCACCGCGGGCCGCTGCCGCTTTGGCCAGTACTTCATCGAGATCGATTGCGAATACTGATGTTGCCCCAACCACAACGAGGGCAAGTGCTGCAAGTAGGTTGCGCATTGACTATGTCTCCAATTGATTGTATGCCGCTTATGACACCGTTCCACCCGAAAAGGTTTCTTTGCCGGCAGATTTTTTCAGCAACAAATCTAGAGAACTGTATCGACCTGTACGCGGCTATATGTGAGTTTGCCCTTCTCGTTGAGACCAACGAGTACCTGCTCGCCGTCATTGAGAGTCCTCATAACCGACGTCAGGCTGCCCGGCTTGCCGATATAGACAAGAGCCTGCTTCTTTACAGCAAGGGGCTTATAGTCTACCGAGAATACCATACAGGTTGAGTCGTTCTGCTCATAGAACTTGGCTACGTCATCCTTGTGTATAGCATCAACTGCCACCGGACTCACCGAAACATGCAGGAACTGTGCGGCGGCGCGGGAAAGGTCTACCACCCGGCGGCGAACAAAGGGCCCTCGGTCTGTTACTTCCACCAGAACTGCTTTGCCGGTATTCTCGTTAACAACACGCAACAGCGTGCCAAATGGCAGCGTCTTGTGCGCTGCGGTAAACTCGTTCATGTCGTAGCGAGCACCGCTTGCAGTGCGCCGGCCATGAAAGTCTGCCCCGTACCAAGAGGCCAGACCATCAGCAACATCGGACATGCCGAGTTCAATTATTGCAGGTGTTGGTGCCGGAGCCTCAGCTGCTTCAACAACTGCATTCGGTGTTGGCGCATCGTGAGCTTGTACCAACAAACTCACCGACATAACAAGAACGACAACAACAACGAAGATCGCTATGCGAGCGAACACGCCGAGAGAAAGTATCTTCTTCATAGGGTATTCCTCCTGTAGTAGTCCAGAAGCTTTAGCTTGATGTGCAGTCACCCTACACTGCTATCAAGAATGAAAAATCCCCAATCCGGGGCCCCTTCGGACGAGCGAAGGGATCACAAATTGGGGAGTTTTCCACAATTACCCATGAATATTCTATGAATTGTCATTCATAGAATGCTAAGTACTTTTATTCGCAATCCTTTAAAATCGACAGTTCAATTCGACGATTCTGCTCACGGATGGCTTCCAGCTGCTGTTTTGTCATTCTGCGAGCAACTGATGGTGGTGGATCTGGAACCTTCGGCATAGCCGATCCATAGCCTATTGCGCCCTTGATGCGCTCTGATGGCACGCCATTTTCCTGAAGCCACTTTGCAACAGCGCGTGCACGCAGAACTGACAGCTCTTGGTTCCTCTTCGCGGGGCCATCTACTGAAGCATGCCCCTCGACAAGGACCTCGAGGTCGTCGCATGCCTGCGTCATGTAGTCAAGCATTTCGTCCATACGCGTCTTCGTCGTAGGATCAGAAAAATCAATGATATCCGAGTCTACGTTAAAGCGAATTCCTTGTGCCGAAAGTTTCTTCTTAGGCTTGGCCGGAGTAGCTGGTTCCTTAACCGGTGGCGCTGGTTCTGGTTCTTGAGGCTGAATTGCTGGAGCCGGCTTTTCTGGCTCCACTGGCTCCTGCACCACTGGTCGCTCATCCACCGGAGCTGCCTCTGCCAGTTCGTCAGATTGGCCTGCACGACGTCGTTTGCAGATCTCACAATTCTGAGCAGCACAGATAGCGCAATTATTCACATCGTACCATGTAGAGCATTGTTCACACCAGTAGCGCCCCTTACCCTGAGCTGTTCTCGCATTGTCCCGCTCGTTAAATCTGTAGGCCAGCCCAATCGTCAGGGCCGAGAGGCCATCATTTGAGCTACCGACTTCATAATCGTCGAGGTACCCGGAGAACACGATACGGTGATCGTAACGGGCTGTCAATGAAAGCTGATCAGCGATCGGAATGAGCACACCAATGCCCAGAGGGATGCTGGCAACAGACGAGGGGTAAGCGCCACGCTCGTAGTTCGGTAGCGATTCGCGATCAGATGCGGTCCGTGGTGAAAAGTTCACCATACCAAAACCACCGGAGACGAACGGTGTAAAGGACTTGTTCTGCATCAGCACAAATCCAAAGGTTACGTCGAGAGTGGTAAGGCTTGACTCGTTACGAGAGCTGATCTTCGTGAGCGACCCCGGGTAGTTCCCGCCGAAAGATGCGCCATTGCCGTAGTACTCATCATACTTGCTAACCAAGCCTGCGTTCGTTTCCCAATTGTAGGCCCCAAACCCAATGCGCCCCTCGATCCAGAGTCGGTCAGAGGTATTGTATGAAAGCGTGAGCATTGCTCCGTCGCCTGCGCGACCCGATACGAACTCGCCACGGTAGAAATTAGCAGAGTAGCCAACGGATGCAACAACATCGCCCTTCCGTGTCTGGGCAGTTGCAAGTACCGAATGGATGAACAATGCCATAATGAGCACTAGCATGCTTCTATTGCAATTGTACATTATGAACCTTTCTATGTTCACAAAACCAACGGAGTATGTCCCCGTACTAACAAAGTTACGGCAAAAAGTATTCCACAATTGTGGAAAAGTTTACTGTAGTGCCGCAACGATGCGTGATGATACTTCGTCTACCTCGCCAATGCCGTTTACGCTGGTCAACAGACCCTGATTGTCGTAGTACTCGAGAAGCGGGGCAGTTTCTGCGTTGTAAACCGCAAGGCGGTTACGAATGATATCCTCTTGATCGTCTGCACGCCCCCTCTGAAGAAGCCGAGCAATGATCGTTTCGTCGTCCACTTCAAGGTTCACTACTCTGTCTACTGCAAGCCCCTTGGCAGAAAGCAGCGATGCTAGAGCATCTGCCTGTGGTCGCGTGCGAGGGAAACCGTCGAGAATGCAGCCTTTGGCAAACTCTTGGCCGTTCATAGCCTCTTCTACGATGCGGGCAACCACATCATCTGGTACAAGATCGCCGGCATCAACATACCCCTTAGCCAACATCCCAACAGGAGTTTCGTTCTTGATAGCAGCACGAAACGCATCGCCTGTGCTTAAGTGCGCTATACCGAGCTTTTGTGCCAGGATAACAGCCTGTGTCCCTTTGCCCACGCCGGGGGCACCAAACAATACGACGATCATGAGTATGCAAGATGTAGTTGTGTATGATGTACACGTTATCTGTGTAACAAAACAAAGTTACCTTTTTGACCGATAAATCGCCATCCGTGCTCGTGCCAATCGCGACCTAAAAATCGGTCAATAAGCTCGGGTTCATCGCAAAACCAACGCACGTTGCGCTCTGCTAGATATTCGGGGATGTATTCGCGGCGCTTCAGTGCTTCGTGATTGACCTTTCCATCAATGTTCACGACTCGGTCGCGCATGAAGCCTAAGGTGCCTGTCTGACCCGACGCAACCAGATCTTCCGGCGAGACGTAACGCTGCACAAGTGCTACCTGGTCCACAACCATCTCATTGCCAGCCCCCTTGCCAAGGAGCAATGCACCGACAACTCCAACAGACAGCGCCGCATAACTCACAAAAACAATGTGCTTGATTAGGTTCTGTACGGGGCTTGTAATGAAGGCAACCAGTCCGAGCAGTGAAATTCCGTATGCTATTGGTGCGAAGTATCTGGTGTAATGCCACGTTGCAAAGTTGGTTGCCACGTAATAGATACACATAACAACAGTCCCGACAGCAAGGGCAGTAACTGCCCCGCTTGTTGCAGTAGATACAGTGGTTCGAAGATTTCTCGAGGTCATCCAGAAAACCGGCAGCATACCAAGGAATGCTACTGCACGCGCAACTTCACCCCAGAATGTTGAAAACAGATGAAATCGAAGGAAGGCAAACGGCACAATTGACTCTGCAATATTCATGAAGGCTTGCTCAATGCGCTCAGTTGTAAAGACCATCGATGTCTGAGCTGCACCGCCAGATGGCATGATGGTGCCAAAGGTGGTGTAGACATAGGCAAACCACGGCAGGATGATCAATCCCATGCATACAACAGCAAGCCATGAGTCGCGTTTGCGAACTGTTTTCCCGCGTACCAGCATCCAAAGCAATAGAGCAGAGGCAGGCACCAGCACATCAATGCGCGTTAGGATCATGAGTCCCAGCAGCGATCCAAGCTTGATCGTCCAGGAACGTGAAGCCTCTGAAGGCATTACAAGCAGATGCAGCAGCAGCAGTCCGTATTCAAGCAGCAACACTCCTGTTTCGAGTCCGTTAAAGTGCAGCGTGAACATATACAGCGACGTCAAGTACCATAGCTGCACGGCGGGCTGCCATGATCGTGCCTTACCATCGGACACAAGCCTTGCAACTATCTGCGCAAAGACCCAAGCAGCAATAGCGTGCGCGAGAAGCGATAGCACCAGATAGAATCGAAGACCTAGGATGCGATCGCCGCCAGAGGCAACAAAGCAGAGAGAGCTGGCTATGGTCACAAGGGGCTGAAAGCCGCTTGTCTTCATCGTTCCATCTATTGTGATCCCATTGCCAAGAGCAATGTTGCGTGCAACAGTCAACGAGTAATAACCATCCTCTTGGAGTGGATTGTTCGCAATGTATTCACTCCCACGAAAGGCCAACGCAAGCAGCAACACATAAACAACGTATGTGGCAATGCGATACACGGCTTAGAAGAATTCTGCATCAAAAGCTGACGCATACGGCGCAGCGTACTTTCGTAGGACCTGAAGTGTGGCCTGGAAGTCTTTTGGTGCGTCTGCAGAGAACGTCATCTCTTTGCCTGTCGTTGGGTGCGCAAACGTAAGCTTGGCGGCATGGAGCGTGAGGCGATCGATGATCGGACGCTCCTCTTGACCCTTGGCAAGGTTGAATTTGCGTTTGATGGACGACAGAAGAAACGCCTTAGACGTGCCGTAGTCTGGGTCTACCAAGAGCGGATGTCCAATAGCTGAACAGTGCACACGAATCTGGTGCTGACGTCCAGTGATGAGATCGCATTCGATCAGTGTAGCAAGGCGAAACTTCTCAACAACGCGCACAATCGTACGCGCTTCTTTGCCCCGAGCAGAAGGCTTCATGAGCCCCTTGCGGCGTGGATCCGCCATGATTGGAATGTCTACGTTCATCTCATCACGGTCCACAATACCGGACACGATAGCTACATACGTCTTGCGAACGGTGTGGCGCTCAAATTGCTCGTTCAGCGCCTTATGTGCCTCTGGCGTTAGTGCTACCACAAGCACGCCAGATGTTTCTCTGTCGAGTCTGTGCACCGGATACGAAGAACCGAACTTCTCGCGCACAAGTGTTTTCACACTTGGCAATGTGGCATCGTACCTATCCGGAATCGAGAGAAGTCCAGACGGCTTGTTCACTACCACAACGTCTGCATCGTGATAGAGTACTTCGAGTTGCGGTCGTTTCACTGCTTGCCCCCTGCCATGAGCGCAGCCTTAAGGGTGTTGCGCAGCAGCATGGCGCGCGTCATCGGCCCCACACCACCCGGCACTGGCGTGATCGCTTGAGCCATTGGTTCTACTTCGTCGAACAAGACATCGCCGACGAGTTTATTCGTTCCATCTGGCAGCGTGATGCGGTTGATACCGACATCGATCACAACAGCACCTGGCTTAACGTGGTCCTTGGTGATCACTCCGTGCGAGCCGACAGCGCTTATGAGGATATCGGCCGTGCGTGTGTAGGCTGCAATGTCTGGTGTGCCCGTATGACATATCGTTACCGTGGCATTGCCCGGGCTTCGCTTTTGTGCGAGGAGGATAGACAGGGGCTTGCCAACGATGTTGCTGCGTCCTACGACAACAGCATGCTTGCCGGATGTTTCGATCTTGTATCTGCGAAGCATTTCCAGCACGCCATATGGTGTGCATGGTATAAAGCCATCGAGTCCGATCATAACCTTTCCGGCGCTCTCAGGATGGAATCCGTCAACATCCTTCAAAGGCGAGATCGCGTTGATCACGCGATGCTCGTTGATATGCTTTGGGAGTGGCAGCTGCACGAGAATGCCGTGCACTGATGCATCGGCGTTCCACGCCAGCACAACATCAAGCACTTCCTGTTCTGTGGCTGTTGCAGGCAGACGCAGGATGGTTGATGTAATACCAACCTTTTCACAGTCCTTGCCTTTGTTGCGCACGTACACAGCACTTGCTGGGTCTTCGCCCACGAGCAGAAGGTTCAAGCCCGGCACGATGCCTGTTTCACTGCGCAACTGCGCTACCTCTGTCTGCACTTCTGCACGAATCTCTGCTGCCAGAGCGTTACCATCTATCAGGACTGCCATGGGTGCAAAGGTACGGACTTCGCCCGTCATGCTCTATTGTCAGCTGGCCGTGCGCGGCAGGTCGCATGCATATCCTTTGCACACGAGTACGCTATTGTCTGGGGTCTGATCCCACGGATAGGCAGCACCGGCGAGGAGCTCACGCCCAAGCATGTCGGTTGGACGATGCACAAACACCGCTGATGGGTTATAGGCAGACGTATACTCAGCTACAAGTGCGCTGAACGGATGTTCTGTGATGTCGCCGTTGAACGCTATCTCTGTTGCCTCTGCGCTGATTGAATCCCACGCACACAAGAGCATGCAGAATCCTGGACCGAACTGCTGTAGTTGCGCTCCGCATGTCTGAACGCACGCACGGGCTGCATCGCGGTAACGTTGGTCGTTGCACAGCGCACCGAGTCCGGCAAAGAGCATGGCCGACATACTGTTACCCGATGGGTAAGCACTGTCAAAGCCATCCTTTTGTCTAACAGGAATATCGGTTACATGCTGGTTGACGCGATAGAGCGCTCCCTGCTCATCTGCAAACTCCTTCAGGATGCGATCTGCACTCTGGCATGCATCATAGAGATAGGAACTTGCGCCTGTTGTCTGATAGAGCTCAAAGGCGGCCCACCCCATTGATGCCACATCGTCGAGCATGGGGTCTACAGCCATTTCACTATTACGCATGCGATGGCACGCAAGGGGCTGAGCAAATGCCCCGTAGGCCGAGGCGGCCATTTCAAGCAAGATCTCATCATCAAACGCCCGAGCGGCCTTTGCCAGGGCGCCGATCATCAGTCCGTTCCAGTCGGCCAGGACTTTGTCGTCCGTGAGCGGACGAACCCTTGTTAGCCTGCGCTGCAGCAATTGCGGACGCAGACGCTTCCACTCTTCATTGGCTAGAAGATCCCGCAGCGTTGTAGGTTTTGCATAGAGGATGTTCGCCGGCATCGGGTTGCCAGTTGCTTCATCATGAAAGTTGCCATCTGGTCGCACGTGCAGGAGCCCCTTGAGCTCAGATGACATTACACCGAGCTCTTCGTCGGTCCAGATGTAATACTTGCCCTCTTCCCCTTCTGAATCGGCATCCTGAGCAGAAAAGAACGCCCCTTCTTCAGAGGTCATCTCGCGCATGAGAAACTGTGCGATCTCAAGCACAACAGTCTTGTAGACATCATCACTCGTGACCTGCCAAGCCTCTGTGTAGGCCATCATGGCCATGGCTTGGTCGTAGAGCATCTTCTCGAAGTGCGGCACCTTCCACTCTCTATCGGTGCTGTATCGGTGCATCCCAAATCCTGCGTGATCGTATATGCCCCCTGATCGCCATGCGTCGAGTGTGGCGCACACCATGCTCAGCAGTCCTTTGTCTTCCGTGCGGTGCGCTATGCGCAGCAGAAGCAAGAGATGATGCGGAGAAGGAAACTTGGGCTGCGACCCGAAGCCACCAAACTGATCATCAAATGTTCGCTTGTGATGATCTGCAATGATCTCG
>JBEBCJ010000150.1:0-4925 GCA_041157865.1 Bacteroidota bacterium | reverse complement strand
GACGGAATCTGCACAACCATCATAATGCCACCGATTAGGTAGGCACTTGTGATGATGATGGGAATGATCTTTGAGTTGGAACGTTGGATAATCATTGCAATCAGCACGCCCATGAATGTTCCCACGGCGTGACCAAGCCACGGAAACACAAAGTGCTCGGGGCCAAACATGGTAATGGCCTGTCGCAAACCTTCCGTGGTTGATGTGTCTGCTCCTGCTGGCAGTGGTATGATCCTGTTGCCGAGTGTGATCAACCCCATGTTGATTCCACCACCAGCAAATAGTCCAACGGCTAGGGCCAGCAATCTTTGCAACCAAGTCTTCATGCGCCAGATCCTGAATAGTGCAGATCGTGAATCGATCGCAAAGATACATTCGAGGTACTGCGTAATTTCCAGCATGAGACGTATCCTCACCTTCGTTACAATGCTGATGCTCTTCGCATCAGCCCACGTTCAAGCACAACTGCCCAATCCCACACTTGTTGGGTATTGGCATAATTGGAACGATGGGAATGCCCCGTATATCGACATCGACGCTGTTGATAGTCGATACAATGTGATCACGGTTGCCTTCGCTATTCCAACGTCAAATACCGACATGACGATGCTTTTCGCACCCGATCGCGGTACGGTGCAGCAGTTCAAGACACGCATTCAGAATGTGCAGGCAACGGGCAAGAAGGTGATCTTGAGTGTAGGGGGTGCAACAGCCACGATCGATCTGACGACAACCGTTAATCGGGATGCGTTTGTGACGTCTATTGGAAACATCCTAAACACGTATGGGTTCGATGGACTCGACATCGATATCGAACATGGCGCTTCGATTCTTGTTAATGGCGGTACGATTGCAGCGCCGCAAAGCGCTGCACAGATCAATCTCATCGATGCCATCCGCACGATCATGGCCAACTATCGCGCTACGAACAATCGCAAGCTCCTTCTCACATTCGCCCCGGAGACTGCCTACATTCAAGGGGGCATGTCGGGGTATGGAAGTATCTGGGGGGGCTATCTTCCGATTGTTGATGCGCTGCGCGATTCTCTCGATTTGATCCATGTGCAGCTCTATAACAGCGGCACGATGTATGGCATCGATAACCAAATCTACACGCAGGGAACGGCCGACTTCATCATATCGCAAACAGAAGCTGTCATCAAAGGCTTTACTGCTCGTGCCCCCGGAGGCGCATTTGCTGGTATCCCCGCATCCAAGGTCGCTGTTGGTTTGCCAGCAAGCACTAACGCCGCCGGTGGGGGATATGTTGATTCAGCAGCGATTACCGCCGCGATCAAGTACCTCAAGGGAGAGGGTCCACGTCCAGGACAGTACACCCTTGTGCAGGTAGGGGGCTACCCAGGCTTGCGCGGTATGATGACGTGGTCGATCAACTGGGATGCAACGCAGGTTAACCGCAATACGTACTCGTACGCAAAGACATACGAATCACTATTTGCGCCACCACCCTTGCCTGTACCGGCAAAAGTTGCACTGGTATCGCCCAGCGACGGCAATCAGTTAATGGTAAACCAAGCGCAGTTTATGTGGAGGCCTTCAGCACCGCAGGTTGTGAGCTACCAATTAGAAGTGCGCAACAACGGTGTGGCCATCTACAATGATTCAACGATCACCGATACAATGCGAGCGCTTAGCACATTGCCCCCTGCAAGTGCTCTTGTATGGCGCGTGCGGGCAAAGAATGTATCAGGTTGGGGCGCATGGTCTGATGGCCGGATCTGTAACACACTACCATATCCATCGAGGGTTATCCTTGCGTCGCCAACAAACACTGAGCAACTGCGCAACAATAGTCCTGTGATGCGCTGGATACGGTCCACGCCAGAAGTTCAGAGGTATCGTGTGCAGCTCTACAACGCAATGGGCGCTGTCATTGCCGATTCGGTAGTCGCAGACACACTGTTTACATTCAAAGTACTTCCGGCCTCGAGCTATACATGGCGCGTGATGGCTCAAAATGCTTCGGGGTGGGGCGAGTGGTCTGCTATCTGGCAATTCAAGAGCGTTCCGTTCCCACAGACTCCGCAGCTGTTGTCTCCTGCAAATACTGTGGTTATTGCTACCGACAGCCTCATGCTCGCGTGGCGCCAGTCAACACCGAACATCACAGCATATCAGATCGAAGTACAACTCGACACTACGACCCTTGTTGTCGAATCGCTCATAACAGATACAACACTTGCGTTGCGCATGCTTAAGCCCCTTGCATGGCATACATGGCGGGTGCGTGCTCAAAATGTGTCGGGATGGAGCGCATGGTCATCTCGATGGTCATTTAGGTACCTGCCAATCCCAACGACAGTAGAGCTCACACTCCCGGCCGACACCGCACGCCTGCACGTTGATAGCGTGCGCCTTTCATGGTTGAAGGCCACTGCAGAAGTGACGAGTTACCATCTCGAGGTAGCACACGGTGATAGCATAGTGTATAGCGACACATCGTTGATCACGCTTACCAAGGCCATCACGGGTCTTGTGAAAGACAACACCTACTCGTGGCGTGTACGTGCAAAGAATCAATCAGGATGGGGCTCGTGGAGCAACGTCCGCGGTTTCAAAACCTATAAGCAAGATCCAACATCCGTTCTTGAAGAGTCTGCATGGGGCTCGCTTGTCGTTGCACCTCAACCAGCACTTGATGAACTCACCATATCAGGGATCGATCCAGAAGCAACAGTGATTCGCTTCTTTGATCTGGCAGGTAGTGTGGTGCTCGAACAGTCAATGTCAGTTGCGACAACATCGGTAACGCTCGATATCTCTGCGCTTGCGAAAGGGGCTTACCTGGTCGTAGCAGGGCGGACGCGCGCCTACGTGATCGTTCGATAAAACGGTGAAACGATCTATGACGAGTTATCGTGAAGCGTATATCGTGAACCAATCAACGCCATCTGATTGTACTGTGATGGTTCCTTTGATCGTGCTAATGGTATTGCTGTAGCCATCCGCACCGAGTGATCGAACCACGGTGCCACCCTGGCGTGATATGATGGTGTAGATACGCCCCGTACATGTTGATGGATCGGGGAGATTCACATTCCCAGCGACGAGACAGACTACTGTGTGGTCATCTGCCGCAACATTATACTCTGTTTCAGAAATCCGGCGCAGCGCTTGGGCCACCCCACCAGCCATCATTACCGTACCATTAAACTCGAGCGTGCGTTTTTTAAAGTCGCCCTTGATAAGGGGCTTGTCCGTTGCTTTGTTATCTATGTAGAGCTTGTTGCTCAAGTCTTCCCGAGGGTAGTACCAGCCTCCTCCTCTCTTGACATTCAAGGGCACCATACTGCCATTAACATTGTATTGGAAAAAGACGTCTGACATTGCAGGTCCGGCATTGTTACCTATAAAGACACTGCTGTCGCCACGTTCCATATGTATGCCTGCATTCATACCTATTGCAATGTTTCCTGTTCCAACTGCCATGCTGCGGAGAGAGTTTGTGCCAATCGCAACGTTGCCTACGCCTCTGCTAACCATATACATCGCCTCGTTACCTATGGCGACATGTTGAGTATTGGGACGCCGTATGGGATCCCATCCAACGTTTGCTCGGAACAACGCCCTTGTCCCAATGCCGATAGTGCTATCCAGTTCCTTACCATCAAGCCGCCCAGGCCACCACGCGTTTACATCTGGTACATCAATGAAATTCTGGTCCAACAATACATCGAAGTCGAAAGGGGTTACGGGATCGGCATACCCACCGCCTCCTGCGGCCTCATAGCCAATCAGGATGTTACTTGTCCCTTCGACTAACTGTCTACCCGCCTTGGCACCGACAACAACATTCTTGACATTCCGTGATGGATCGAGACCGTAGGCGGTAACACTGCCAGTTATCGGCATACCCAGATACTCCAGCGCCTCGGCACCGACGGCTGTGTTGAAAGATCCAATCTTTGCATGCGTCATTGCTCTGCCACCTACTGCCGTATTGAACGACCCATCATTCTGAATGCTGCGAAGTGCATCGATGCCAACAGCTGTGGAACTATCAACTGCAGAGAGGTTCGTTGAATATGGTCGCTGACCAATCATGAGGGAGCCAGTAAACCCTGGGCCGCCAGACTTGACGTCTGCCAGGTAATCTAGGTGCGTTGGGATAGTCCCGGGTGCAAAATCCAAGATGGTAAGTGTGGAGTCCTTGACCTTCTCCGTGGTGATTGCGTTGTTGGCAATCTTCATCGAGCTAACCGCACTATCGGCGATTTTGGATGTTGTGACACTTCGATCAAAGATCTTCGTGGTCGTAACTGCGTTTTCACGAATAAGTGGATTGGGGTAGGTGCCCGTTAGGTCGCCCCCTGCCTGAGTAACGATCGTATGTGTGCCAACATTGGTAATGCGACCCTTGTTGTCAACGCTGATCTGTGGAATCGACAGCGCATCACCATACGTCCCAGCCAGCACTCCAGTGGTCGATAGTTTATCAGAGGTAACCGACAGATCGGCCAACTTCTGAGTCGTGACTGCACCATCGCGTATCACACGCGTGGTAACTGCATCGGTTGCAAGCAATGGGTTTGGGTAGGTCCCGGAAAGATCTCCACCAGCCGGGCCAATAGGAGGGAGTCTTGTTGGGAGAACACCTGAAGCTAGCTTGTCCGCGGTGACAGAACCATCGACGATGTGGTCCGTCTGAACAGAATTGGGGGCAATACTCAAAGATGTTACTGATCCAACTGCAAGTTTCTCGCGTGTGATCGCACCATCGCGTACATCGAGCGATGCTAGGGGGCCTGTTGGGTTGGTAACGACGATGGTGCCTTGAGGGCTATTGATTTCGGTGACAGCTTCAAACCTAATGGTTGTGCTGAGGTGTAACGTGTCGCCACTGGCGCGAATGATCAATGTGCTGTCGCCCGCAATGACGAGGTTGCCACGCATGCCGTTAAGAC
>JBEBCJ010000149.1:0-9308 GCA_041157865.1 Bacteroidota bacterium | reverse complement strand
GCAGTGCTATCGTAAGCAGTTGAATCCTCATACCAGATTTGCCTGTGAGAAGAGATCACGTCGTGCAAGAGACAGAGCCAGTCGCAACTCCGGCATAGGCGGCTCGCCGCCTATGTGATCTCGCAGGTCCCGCAGTTTCGCGAAACGATGAAAACGAACATACTCTTTGACAGATAAGTAGAGATCATCGTCTACTAGATTACCTCGCCGAATCTCAACGCCAGATTCAATCCCTCGCTGCAACAACACCACCAGAGCAGCTTTCGACATCTTAACTTGTTCAGACAAGCCATCGAGCGTTGTATACTCTTGCAACAGGGCTACGACTGCTGCAACCTCGGCGTCTGCCTGATGAGCAGGCGAAGCTCCAAAACTGCTGCGGTCGATGCTGGCTAATATCTCATCTGCATGTTGCGTCAAGAACAGTGAGCTTCCATGCCTTCCGGGGACAAGCTCCTGTAGCGATGCTGGTGCATCTGCTGCGATTGCATGCAATTCGGCATCACTGCAGATGCTCTGCTCTGCTACGCCCCGTGCCTGAGAGATACGTTCGCGCAATGCTTGCAGACGGGAAAATGAAGAAGAGGTTAATGACGGGGCTTCTGTCATTTCCGGCTGACGCAAAGCACGTCGCTTAAGTGTGACCTGTTTGGGTGAGGCCTCCATCAACTCCCTACCAGCTGCAGTAACCCCGATTGTTGGGTAAAGATCTGCCGACTTTACGAGCCATCCTCGGTCAAGTGCAACATCAATTGCTTCCAACAGTTCTGATTTGGACCTACTTCGCAGTGACGCGAACATGACACAGCGGTCGAGAGAATACTCCTGAACTTTTTGACTATACACACCACGTAGGATGTCAACAATAACATGGCGTCCAAATGTGCCTTTGAGTTGCCATGCGGTCTGGATAATAGGCTGCACATGTTCCATCATGCGCGCAGACAGACTGTCTCTGGCCGAATTTTCACCTGCACAGCTTGAACATATGCCGCAAGTGCCCTGGACTCCGGAGTCACCGAAATGGGATAGGATGAAATTCCGCTTGCACTGCCGAGATTCGGCATAACTGACCATGACATCCAATTTCTGCACTGCACGATCACGACGTTGGCTAAGAGCGGTGTAATCGATCGGCAGAGCGGCCGCATGCACACGCTCGCCAAGCACCAAGATCCCCCCGCCCGTATTGGGCGCTGCGTAGCGTATGAGTTGTGCTAGTTGGAGAGCTTGAATGGCTCGGGCAAATTCGGACGGTGTAACGTCGGAACGGCGCAGCATTTCCACCACTGGCATATTGATCTCATATCCAGTCTGCTGGCCCTGCAGCGCGCGTTCAATCAAGCGAAGTGCTGCTGCGTACTCGATTGGTGCCTTGGAAACAAACTGTGCAAGTCGCTCATGTGATGTGCGCAGCGCAATGGTTGCGCTTCCATGCGGCGAAACCGTTAAGATCACTCCGCTACGCTGCATAAGAGATAGAGTACCTGTGATTCCAGCCTCTGTGGTATGCAATGCAGCAGCAATGCTGGCCGGATCTGCCATCAGCGGCGTCTGGCTAGCCTGCCCATGCAGGATACCTGCACGCGTGCAGAGGTAGTCATACACCTGCGCAACTTGCGACTGTTCGGGATATGTAGTCTCAATGTAGAAGTTCATCAGACGCTTGTCGTCTGATTGATATAGCAGCGTGCACGTTGATGGCTTCCCATCACGTCCTGCCCGACCCGCCTCCTGATAATATGCCTCGAGTGTGAGCGTTAAATCCGTGTGTATAACCTGCCGCACATCAGGCTTGTCGATACCCATCCCGAATGCGTTTGTGGCCACAAGCACCTGCATGGTGTTGCCCAGGAACGCGTCCTGCGTGGCTGAACGCTGATGCGCAGGCATGCCACCGTGATACGGTGCTGCTTTGATGCCGCGCTTCATGAGCTCCGACGACATTGTCTCTACACGCCTGCGCGATGCGGCATAAACGATCATCGGATCGCCCTGTAAAGCTCGCGCTTGCTGGGTAACGTGCTCAACTTTCGCAGCTGTATGCACGACCCTAAAGGCCAGGTTGGGCCTTGAAAAACCACGCACAATTTCGATAGGTCTTTGAAGCTGCAGGACTGCTGCGATATCAGCTCGAACATCTGGCGTTGCAGTTGCCGTTAGTGCGATGATAGGCACACGTTGTCGGGCCTCAAAGATTGAAAGGATGTTGCGATAGCTTGGACGAAAGTCATGTCCCCATTCGCTAACGCAATGTGCCTCGTCTACAGCAAGCAGACTCAGCGGAATCGAGTGCAGTTGTCGTCGAAATGTAGAGGACTCCAGTCTCTCCGGAGCTACATACAAAAGCTTAACACCGCCTTGAGAGGCTCGAAACAGGATGTCGTTAACGTCGCCCTGAGACACACCGCCATGAAGCGCGAACGCTGAGACACCCCGCTGCTGCAGCCGCTCGGTTTGGTCCTTCATTAAGGCTATCAGTGGCGAAACAACCAGTGTCATCGTTGGAAACACTAAAGCAGGCACCTGATAACAAACAGACTTGCCGCCGCCGGTTGGAAGAACACCGATTACATCATGACCGCTCAATGTTGCTGAAACGATATCGCGTTGACCGTTGCGAAACGCATCAAAGCCGAACACATCCTTTAGGATGTG
Source organism: Bacteroidota bacterium (assembly GCA_041157865.1). Taxonomy (GTDB): domain Bacteria; phylum Bacteroidota; class Ignavibacteria; order Kapaibacteriales; family Kapaibacteriaceae; genus UBA10438. Next base: position 6,650 of record JBEBCJ010000149.1, on the reverse strand, counting down.
TTCGGCTTTGTCCATCATTGCCACGGATGTCGACATACCTGATCAGGAGGCTACGACCGCCCCAACGTGAAATGGACTGTGCGCGGCTAACAGGTTCATTGCTGTGTCTACGTCATCTGGCCGCACGATGATGACCATGCCTACGCCAAGGTTGAAAACATGCTGCATCTCATCATTACTGATCGAGCCGGCATGTTGAATGAGCGAAAAGATTGGGGGCACGGTCCACGAGCCCCATGCGATGTGAAGTCCGAGCCCCTGCGGGAGAATGCGCGACGTGTTGCCAACCAGCCCGCCACCGGTAACATGGGAAAGACCCGCCACAATTCCGGCATCGAGAAGAGGGGTAACAGCATGCAAATACGACGTATGAACAGCAAGAAGTGCGTTGCCAACTGTTGTGCCTAATTCATCAACATATTGATCAACTGAATAGGTTGGGAACAGTGCTGCACGAGCCAGCGAGAAGCCGTTGGTATGCAGCCCTGTGGACGGAAGACCAATAAGTACGTCGCCAACTTGCACGCGCGATCCATTGACGATACGGGGCTTATCAACCACACCAACAATTGTACCGGCTACGTCGTAGTCGCCATCGGCATAGATGGACGGCATTTCGGCTGTCTCTCCACCCAATAGTGCAGCGCCATTTTCACCGCATGCCTGCGCAATGCCCTTAATGACATCACGGGCAACTCCGCGCTCTAATCTGCCCGTAGCGAAGTAATCAAGAAAGAACAGCGGCCGTGCCCCGCATGCCAGGATGTCGTTCACACAATGATTTACAAGACACTGTCCAACAGTATCATGAACTCCGGCCATGACGGCAACCTTCAGTTTCGTGCCTACCCCATCGGTACTGGCAACCAGCACGGGATGTTCGTGATCTGGAAAACGTGCATCAAAAAAACCACCGAAGAGTCCGATCTCACTCAATACTCCAGGCGTGCGTGTGGCCTTGACAAATGGCTTGATATCATCGACGAGCTCTTCGCCGGCCTTGATATCAACCCCGGCAAGTTTGTAATCCATAACGTTTCGACATGTAGGTGCTAGCGGACGGGCTCCCACTCATCAGAGGATGAGCGCCCCGTGAACATCACGCTTAGTGCGTTGACCGTCCACGAAAACAGAACACGAAGATACCCAAACTTGCGGAACCGTCTGGGCGACTCGATCACATGAAGTTCGCGTGCAAACAGTACCCGTCCGCGAAGTCCAATTCGAGCGAATAGATCGAAGTCTTCTCCTGCGACGAGTTCTCGACGGTAGCCACCTACACGTTGGAACATCTCGCGCCGAACTACCTGACATTCGCCCCTGCCTGCGCCGATTCGGAGCCATGACAAGAGCCGCACATACGTATTGTAGACCGAATGAAACAGCCTGTCGGCGAGACGTTGATCATTTGGATGAAAACTCACAGGGCAGGCCAGTGCCGAGGCCCTGGCGTAGCGTCCAGTACGAACTGCAAAGTCAGACACGCATTCGGTAAAAACCTGCAAGTCCTTGGGGACTGTATCGCCGTTAATAAAAACAAGTACCGATCCTGATGCTGCCTTCGCCCCCTGATTACGCCCTTCGGCGATGGTTTGGCGTTCTGAAGCCTCATGACGCACAACTACGTCTGCATGCTCCTCAGCAATGGCGATCGTGCGATCAGTGCTACCGCCGTCGCTAACGATCAGCTCTGCATCATTGGCACGACGCCATTGCCGGCTGAACACCGACAATGTGTCTTCGAGAAGTTTCTCCTCTTGATACGTAGGAACGATGACACTGATCTTCAGAAAGGCACCACGATTGCAAATGGATAGAACAGCCCAAACCGTACACCGTCATCACCAAATTCAAGGGTAGGTCCGGGCAGACGCACATAATTCAAACCCTGTCGAAGATAATTTAAGAATCCGAGAGACGAGCTGGCCTCGGGGATGATCTTCACCCAGTTGTAATCTATACCAACCAGGAATCGACGCTTTATTGGAAGGGGCGTAGCCGAACGCGTGCCATCTGGGAGTGTTGGGTATACCTCATAGTCTCGAATCCCGTATCCCACCGAGAGCATCATCCAGTCTGGCCAGTACGACTTCAGATTCTGCGGTAGCAGGTTGTTCACATTGCAGGCCAGCCAGAAACTCGTGGCGTTGTAATCATCAAGCACTGTTACTTCACGTCCGTTCGTTGGCTGCTCTCCAACCACTTGGGCAGGCATATACGACCATCGGGGCATAAAATTCTGTGCGAACGAGGAATAGTTTCGGGCAACATAGATGGCGGCCCCGGCTGTGTTTGCGATAGCATCAGATGGTGAGAAGCCCCAGTTAGCCCCGTGACCATCCTGATACTCAACATAGGTCATGTATCCGAGCCCCATCGCTGCGCCAAGCCAGGTTGATGTCGTGTAGTCGAATCCGCATTCCATGAGCAGATCACCGCAGACCGTGCTGGCGACGTATCCTGTGTAGGCATGTCCGATCTTGTCGGCAGACCTTGCGTAGTTGCCGTCTTCGATGATGCGAAAATCCACGCTTCTCTGCCACCACGAGTTGCTCATGTGGTGATTAAGGAACACAAACAATCCTGCATATGCACCCCCGAGTGCCAGCGTTGATACTGGCTGAATCTGCGTATGGCGCCGTGGTGTACCACCCATGAGCGTGTAGCGGGGATCATCACCGAACATGAACTCGTCGCGTGAAAGGTAGACGGAATCCGTACTCTCCTGCGCAAGGCACTGAAGAGCTAGGATCAACATCAGTAACGCTGATAGACTAGTTCTCATCGACGACAACACGCATGTCGACGACTGTACGGTCCAGCAGGGCTGGGAAGTATGCTACCACATCGGTTGGCTTTGGCCGTCCGCCAGAGAATCCTGTAACACTTGGTGGACCTGTAAGGATTAGGGGCGCAATCTCCTTGGCAAATCGCTCGATAGCCTTCTTATCCTTGCCACGAACGCCAATGCGCATCATCACTTCATTCGGCTCAATCACTGGGGCAATGGCACCATGGCATGCGTTCATGCCGATAAACTCTGTTCGAATCTCATCAAACTCTAACCCTAAGCGCTCGAGGCGGCGCCGCAGTACTCGGTCTGCGGCTTGTGCTTTTTCATAGGCATCAGGGGCAGAGTAAGTCAATGATCCGAATGCAACAAACCCGTCGAGGTACGATGCACTAACCTTTAGCGTAGGTGTATTGGGACGCCCCTTGATACCAAACACACGCACTCTATCGTTGCCGAGATCTTCGAGTTGTATCGTCGAAAAGTCGGCGATGCAATCTGGCGTGATATATGTTCGGGGATCGCCGATCTCGTACATTAGCTGCTCACTTACAGTCTCACGGCTTACCCGTCCGCCGGTACCTTCGTGTTTTGTGACGATGAACGATCCGTCAGGGAACGCCTCGACAATCGGGAAGCCGATGTCATCCATATTCGGAACAGATCGCCAATCACCGAGGAAATTACCGCCGCTTGCCTGCGCACCGCACTCGTTGATGTGACCAGCAACAGTTCCGGCTGCCAATCGGTCCCAATCTTCGGCACCCCAGCCGAACTCATGAATCATCGGCGCAAGAGTTAGACCAGTGTCTGTTGTTCTTCCGGTGATAATGATCTGTGCTCCCTGGCGCAGGGCTTCCACAATTGGCCATGCACCTGTGTAAACATTGGCACTGAGCAGCTTGTGCTTGACGCTAGCTATTGGCTCGCCTGTCTCCATGTGGCGCAATGGGTGCCCCTGCTCGATCAGTCCATCAACCTGTGAGAGTATATCGTCACCGATCACAACGCCGATTCTAAGCCCCGTAATACCAAGCTTCTTAGCAACCTCAAAGATCTTGTCACGAGCCGCCAACGGGTTTACTCCCCCACCGTTGGTTATGAGTGTGATCTTCTTTTCCATGATATGCGGAAGAATCTCCTCGCATACTTCAATAAGGTCCTTGGCATAGCCTAGCTCCGGATTGCGCATTTTCTGCTTCTGGAGAATGGACATCGTGACCTCTGCCAGATAATCCATCATGAGGTAATCTATCGATCCCCGCGTGACCTGGTCGAAGGGGGCCCTCTGGAGATCGCCCCAAAATCCCTGCCCTGATGCAATGCGAATCGAAGATTTCATGATTTCCGCCTAACTGAGTGGTCTCTGCTCTAATGTGGTCGACGCCACAACTCCGGATAAGTTGTACAAACGTCGTTGAAGGCTCTGCTCTGAGAACCGAAAAATACGAAACGACGCAGGCTCTCCATGCATGGTGGTTATTCTAATGTCTGTCCACAGAGCTCTTCGTGTAAACACGACGTCTTGGATGCTGTCATAGTCGATCACACGCATTCCCGAGCGCAGTACATACCTGATCACGATGGCCCTTGTGCGCACTCGCATTCGTTGATAGTATAGCCGAAGGCAGAGCTGTACTAACTGGGCAAGACCTACCAATGGTAATGCGTAGAGCCAGATACTGGGGCTGCCTGAGCTGTAAGCCATCCAGGCAACACAGATTAGTCCAAGCATACCTATTAGGGCATATACCACGCCCGATGCGCTGACGAAGAATTCAAGATCCTCCCCTGTTTTGCTGCTTCGCAGATCCAGCATGTCTATCACTTGCCGGTAGGCTAGGCCTCCAAAGAGGATACACGAGAATGCAAAGGCTACATATGCGCCATACGGCAAGAGTGACAAATCCACGGTCATCCTCGAATGTCTACATTTTTACTTTTACCTGTAACACAATTCAGACATATTTGTGTCACAGTTTTTCTTTACGCTTTTTCGAGCAACGTATGGACCCACTTGCTGAGCGTCTTCGCACGGAGAGAGTGGCCCGTGGTCTTTCGACTGCAGAGCTTGCCAACTTGACAAAGGTTCGCGAGCCATACATCGTTGCATTAGAACGTGGCATGTACAACGTTTTACCTGCCGTTTACGTTCGCTCATTCGTTAAGACGCTAGCCAGCTCACTGGGCATTCCACAGGTTGAGATACAGCGCCTGATCGCATCAGTTCTCGATGCGCAGAATAGTGAGTCTGCGCCACGATATCAGGCAGATGAGCAGCAGCAAACTCACTACTCGACATCAGAGAACATTGAGCGCACAGCAGACACAGTCAACAATCTGCTTTCGCAATCAAAATCGGGTGTTCAAAGCGTTTATGCCGCGATGTTTCGTCGTCGAACAAATGTTCGGCAACGTGCAATCGTAGCAACTGTCATCATACTGGCCATTGCAACTGTGCTTGTTGTTGTCTTCAAGAATTCTTCAGGCGAACAGACGTCACCCGATAATCCGGATGTAGTGGTAGTTGATGCTCAGGATTCTCTGAGATTGCTGGCAATTGCCGACGATACATGCGAGTTCACGATCACAATCGATAACCAACGCAATGAAAAGGTCCTCCTATTGCCCAACAATGAATATTCATGGGGCGCGATGGATCGATTCGTGATCAATAATATCTTTAATGCAGGGGCGATCAAGTTCTCCCGTAACGGCGAGCCGTTTCGTCAGTTCGCAAAGCAGCAGGAAGTACTCCGCGAGCTAACAATCACGCGCAAGGAGATCACCGCTTCCAATGCGCCGCTGCGAACGGCTCCTCCACCCAAGACCGACACGTCACAGCGTCGTGATACAAGTCCTAGATAGCACTGTACAACAAAGAACAGCGTGCGACATGTTTATGTGTTGCTCGAAAACTGGTAGCTCACGATGTCGTGCAGATGAATAACACCAAGCAGCATACCTTCAGTGCTGACAATTGGCAATACGGCGATCTTGCTTGCCCGTTCCTCCATCAGCCGCATCGCATCATGGAGCGTGGAGTCTTCAGTAACACTGACTGGACTGCGTGACGCTACATCCAAAAAGGAACTTTCAACTATTGATACGTTGGAACGCACAATCCGTCGAACATCTCCGTCGGTTAGTATTCCTATGAGACGTCCATCGTGATCTGTTCCACAAACAATACCACGCGCTGCCGCATGTAACACGCCAATCGCATCTACCAGCATCGAGTCTGCACCAACAGTTGGCGCGCTCGGAAGTGATGACAGCAGATCGCCCACTCGCGTCAGGAGGAGCCGGCCTATCGTTCCTCGTGGATGCGTCATTCGAAGCACGTCACGCGTATGACTTCCAAATGAACCGGCAACCGCTACAAGAAGGTCTGCAACGGCCATAGAAGCTGTTGTGCTTGCAGTGGGTAGAAGATTATCTGCGTCGTATTCCGTAGAAACGGGTATCACAACTATGTGGTCGCCCTGCCTATGTAGTGGAGCTTTGGGGTTTGCACTGATCACAACTCTTGTTGTGCTGCGCAGCTGATCGAGCTGCGCCAACTCCATCAACTCTGCCGTTGATCCACTTTTGCTGAAAACCACAAGAACTGTATCACTGCGTACAATCCCAATATCACCATGCAGGGCATCGGTTGGGTGCAGGAATCTCGCATCGCACCCAATGCTGACGAGCGAAGCGCTTAGCTTCTGCGCAATGTACGCCGACTTTCCAACACCTGTCGTTACAACATGGTGTGCATTGTGGATGGCAGTGGAGGCACCTACAATTGCAGGGGCTTGCGAATCGGACAGTTCACGCAGAATCTCAATTTGACTCTGCAAAGATGCCTGGACGA
>JBEBCJ010000148.1:0-2856 GCA_041157865.1 Bacteroidota bacterium | reverse complement strand
TCAAGTCGTTGTCGATCCTTGTATGTCGAAGTTTTACACCTATCTCGTTGCCGCAACAGATTCAGCAGGCAATACCGGTGCCCAATCAGCAGCAATAGTAGTGCCCGTGCATGATGTAATTCCGCCAGTGCGTGTAAAAGGATTTCGAGTGGAAGGAGCCGAAGGGGCAATCATTTTATCATGGCAACCAAATGAAGACTGTGATGTGTACCGCTACAACATTTATCGTGCCCTCTGCGATTATGGCACATGGAAGCCATGCGATGAAGATTCTGATTCACTAACGGCGGGTAGATATCGTCAGGAACGGGAAAAATCTTCTGGAGCAAATCGCAGCAGACCCAACGCTAACAGTAACTCTACGTCGCAAGGAAACTGTGGAGGTCCCTTCACATTGATTGCAAGTGTTGATCACTCAGAGGCAGAAACCCTCATGAGATTTGAAGACAAAACACTGCCTGAGGATTCTCCGCTATGCTATGCATATGTTGTCGCAGCGCAGGATTCTGCTGGAAACCAGAGCGTGAGATTTCCTGTGCCAGATCCCATTCAGGATGTTGTGTTATGTGCCCGTTTGATTGACCACAAAGCCCCCACACCAGGATCGATTGCGCGTTTTAGTTACGACAACAATAAGATCGTTGTGCGCGCGCGAACAGTTCCAGTGCAAGATCTCATGGCCTTTCATCTGTATCGAACAACTGACACAGCTGCGCAGTATACCTTCTTGCAATCCAAGATTCTTGATGCTAGCTCGATGCAGTTCATCAAGAGCGACAGAAAGTATGCTCCTTCAGCGTCGACAGGAAATATTTGTAACCTGATACCACTAGGTGCCATGACAAGCGGAATGTCTGTAGAGTTTGTCGATGATTCTGCAGTGCCATATGTGAAGTACTGGTATAAGATTGCCACGGTGGACCGCGACGGAAACGAATCCGCTTTTTCAGAAACATCAGAGGTTGGAACGTTTACATATGGTCGACAAGATCTGGACTCATGCGTTGTTACCGTGGGACCTGATGCATCTGGAAACAGATTGAAAGTTCAGATCTCAACATCAGCGCCGGCTACGTCTATTGTCTCGTACGCTGTGTTTCGATCGACCTCTATTGACGGACAGTTTCGTCAGCTCGGAGTAGAGAGTGCGACTCCGGAGATCATTGATTCTTCCGTATTGCGAGGTGTAACCTATTGGTATAGGGCTATTGTCTTCTTCGCCGATCAGAGGTACACTGATCTTTCTGCACCTGTATCGGGGACATTACCATGAGAACCATTCGCGTTATCGCTGTGCTTGTAAGCCTGGTAGCATCGTCGCGTCTTGAGCTCACTGCACAGGATTTACCACCTGATTATACAGCTGGTGCAGCCCACGGATTGAAGATGGGCAAACATTATGGCTATGGTTTTGATAATTGGAGAGATCCGGTAGGCAGCATCACGTTTAAGCATTATGCAAAGGCGTTCTACAATGTGCCAGAGGATAGCACTCTACCCGGAGCTTGGATTGATTATGGCGTGTATCAGGGCGTAGCAAAGAACCTTTCCGGTGGACACTGCTTTGCGATGTCGTCGATGAGCATTGCCATGAACACCATAGGTGGCTTTCATGGATTCTGTTGCCCAACTGCGCAGTACCGGGCATCGAATGATGTGGACACCCTTTACTCGACAGATTCAACCTTCGGTACCTTTGAAGGTGGACCTGCTGATCCTGCTCTGCTAGAGGCTATGCGGATCATGCAAAATCACCAGCTCTCGCTGTCAACGATTCTGACGTACGTAGACCAGATAAACAGCAAAATCGCCAGACATGGATTCAGGATGTTAGGCTTCTTTGAGGCAGCACTTGCAAGTGAAGACGCTGTATTGCTGAACCTTACGATGTCCATCCGCCCCGTGGAAGGTCAGGGGACAATGGTAGCGCATTCGGTGATCGCCTACAAGGTAGAACGAACTGGTCCACAGCAGGGCAAGATCTGGATCGTTGATCCAAATCGATGTGCACAGTACAATACAGGTGCAGATTCTGTAACGAATCATGGCTGGTACCACCGTGGCGTGAACTATGTGAGTATCGACAACGGGAAATGGCTGTACTATGGAGCAGCCGACCCGACAGAACCGCCAGTGCCATGGCCGATGGAGGCAGCAGAAAGAAATGATGTTAGCAATGGATTTCTGCTTTGTGTTCCGATGTCTCGCGTAGGAACTGCTGGCGTTTCGCTTGGTTCACTTGGAGCATCAGTGGGTAATATTTCAAGCGGCCTCCGCGAGACGGTTGGTATGATCTTTATCTCGGGATCTGCACCACACATCAAGCAGGTTTCTACCCCTGATAACAGAAGACTGTACGATCCCACGACAAACTCACTTGAAGAGGATGACGATAAGCGTGTAGACAGGCTCGTTCCTATCCCTCTTAGCATGGCTCCGAGAACTACGTCGTATCAGCCGAACACCGTTGAGTTGTTTGCTGCCGATCGGTCATACGATACCATTACGGTGCAGGCCACAACAGGTGCGGACGGAGCAACTCTCACATACATGGGTCGTGGCGCCTATGCCTCGATTCAGACGTCAACACCAAACAGTGAGATCACTGTTGGGTTCTATGATCTTGCTTCACCTAACCCGAGTCTGATCGTTGATGCAAAAGACAGCCATACAATGAAGATTACCGTGATTCAGCGATATCCGAACGATCGGGTTGAACGAAAAATCCTTGAATCTGTTGCCGTTGCACCGGGTACCACACGGCTCACGATACCAATGCAGAGCACTCCTGAAGTAAGTTTGCAACATGAGTGAACGAGTATTACTGATTGGTTCGGGTGGACGTGAACACGCGCT
>JBEBCJ010000147.1:0-13698 GCA_041157865.1 Bacteroidota bacterium | reverse complement strand
TTGCAGTACTGCTGCTAATCGGACTTGGAATCGCAGTTGCCTACGTTCTGCTGCGCTACGACAAGAGCGACGACTACGCGCAGCAGGTAGATCGAATTGTGCGTACGCGTGACACGCTGATTGAGTCTGTGCATTTTGTCAGAGTTACAGATTACGATTCGATGAACGTGCGCGATGTTGCAGCCAACATCGTGCGAAAGTCCCTCGACTCCAATGAGCTTGATGTAAGCAAGGCGCGTGTCTACGTTTTTCACATGTTCATGGCTGCCGATACGGCAGACTTGACACAGGACATGGTGGAAGAGCTTGCCTATACCAGTCCGAACATCGAGCGGCCGGCAGCCGTGCTCCGCTGCGTAAAGAATGGTTGGATCATTGCCTACAGGTTTGCTCCGTACCGCACCCAGCCCAGAGGCTTTGACATGGGGCGAACGTACTTTTATATGCCCCGCAGCGGTGTGAAAATGAAGGACATCGAGCTCTGATCAGGCTTTGCGGAACTGCGTGTCTTTCCACTGTGCGAACAAGTGTTTGACCTTGTTGCGCTGATATTTGCCGGTTGATGTAACGGGCAGTTGGTCTGTAAACAGCACAACCTTGGGGGCCTTTGCAAAGGGCAGGTGCTGTTGGCAATACTCAAGAATCTCGGCTTCTGTTGATTGCTCGGTGCTGCGCAGTACAAGCGCGCCGACTTCCTCTCCGTACATGTTGTTCTCGAATCCGACACAGATGCCTGCCTGTACTCCCGGTGCTCTGTTGATGACCTCGTCGATCTCCAGTGGTGCCAGGTTAACACCTCCTCTGATGATGAGTTCCTTGAGTCGTCCGGTGATGAAGTAAAAATGACCCCACCGCGCATCTGCTATACGAAAACCCTCGTCTCCTGAACGAAACCATCCGTATGCGAACGCCTCGGCATTCGCCACAGGATTTGCATCATAGCCCCGCATGATGTTCGTTCCGCGAATAACGATCTCGCCGCGCTCGCCATCGGGAACAGGATTGCCTGATGGGTCATGTATAGCCATCTCGTTGGCCGGTATTGCAACACCGATCGAGGGGAATCCATGTGATTGCATCCAATGATGATGCTCATCGTCAGTAAGCCCCGTGGGCAGGAAACACGTATAGCAGGTGGTCTCAGACAGACCATATCCGTGCGTGATACGTATCCGGTACTGAGATTCGAACCTTTCTGCCAACTCACATGTCAGGGGGCCCGCACCGCAGATGATATGTGCAAAACCCGACTCAACAACCCCGGAGGCATCGGCCTTGGCATCGAGTAGAAATGCAAGTAGAGTTGGTACGACGCTTACGATCTGGACATGATGCTCCTTGATAGAGGAGAAAAAGGTACGTGGAGAGAACTTACGCTGAAGTACCACTGAGCCTCCAGCCAAGAACGGTGTTGCATGAGTTACGAGCGAACCATTAACGTGGTGAACGGGTAAAACACACATCATGCGGGTCTGATCGGATATTCCATACCAATCGATGATGTCGCTGCAGTCGCTAAACAAACACTGCTGCATCAAGACAACGCCCTTGGGATTGCCTGTTGTACCAGAGGTATACACCACCATGCAATCGTCAAAGCGCATGTCCATGTTGGCCTCTGGGTATTCGTGCGCATCTGTGGCGCGAATCCGCTGATACCATTGTGAGTCGGCCGCATCCGAATCCATTTCGAGAACGTCAACTCCATGGTCGGCGCACATACTGCTGAGTCGGGCAAGGTAATCCGACTTGCACAAAACTGATTTGACACCTGAATGTGTAACAATGTACGATATGCGCTGGTCATCTTCGGTCATATTCAACGGCACCGCACAGGCACCAATGAGCCAGCATGCGAAGTAGCACAGTATCGTATCCGGATGATTGTGGCTAGCTATGGCAATTCGATCTCCGCGCCTGATGCCCTCTTGGCGAAGGATCGACGCTATGCGCCTTGAGACATCGATAAAGATGCTGTACGACCACGTAGACGTAGCGCCGAGATCATCGATATAGATCATCCAAGGCTTCTCAAGGTACGTGCTGTCGTTATGCCGCATCAGAGAGCCCCAGTTCAGGTACGGCGTTCTTGCCGATGATGGCATGATGCCGTGGGCAATGCGTGCTGGATGATGCTTGGGATCTGTGAACCTGGGTTCCATGGACTTAGAGGATTTCTAGTAATTTGACTTCGAATATAATCCCTGAAAGTGCTCGGCAATGAAGATTGACCTTCGAAGTGATACACTGACAACTCCAGACGAAGGAATGCGTTTGGCTATGGCCAATGCAGAGGTAGGGGATGATGTCTACAGCGAGGACCCAACGGTGGAGGCCCTGCAGGCGCGTGTTGCACAGATGTTTGGTAAACAGGCCGCGTTGTTCGTCCCCAGTGGCACGCAGGGCAATCAGATATGTCTTGCGCTGCATGCACAAACCGGTGAGGAGATCATCTGTGACCGTGATGCGCATATCTTTCATTACGAGAATGCTGCCGCAAGTGTCATCGCTCGTGCACAGCTTCACGGTATCGCCTCAGCCAGTGGTTGCATGCCCCTTGACCTTGTCGAGCAGGCTATTCGCCCCAAGGCCTACTACTATCCGCGCACAGCTGCAATAGCTGTTGAGAATACACACAATCGTCATGGCGGCACAGTAGTCCCATTCGAGCATCTGCATGCGCTCCATGCTATTGCCAAGGAGCATGCCCTTGCCATGCACTGCGATGGGGCCCGCATATGGAATGCGATTACGGCCACTGGTGTGTCTGCTTCTGAATATGGGGCGCTCTTCGACACAATAAGCGTATGCATGAGTAAGGGGCTGGGCGCTCCCGTGGGGTCTTTGATAGTGGGTACAAGAGAGAACATCGAGCGAGCGCGCCGCTGGAGAAAGATGCTAGGCGGTGGGATGCGTCAAGCAGGAGTGCTTGCCGCTGCTGCCAACTATGCTCTCGATTCGCATCTGCCGGGGTTGACGTCAGACCATGCCCATGCGCGCCGATTCGCCGAGGCACTTGCTCAACATCCGCGGGTGCAGATCGACCTTGAGCGTGTACAGACGAACATTGTGGTCTTTCGTACTGATGGACTGCCAGATGCCGAACTGGTTGATGCCTGTGCAAAGCGAGGACTGAGAATTGCACCTATTTATCCGGGCACAATGCGCGTTGTGATGTATCACCAGATATCGACCATGATGGTTGATGAAGCAATTGCAATTCTACATGACGTACTGCCCAAGTAATCCATATTTTTGTGTCTCATCACGTCAACAAGAGTCAATCGTATGCCATCAGCAGACAAGTCAGAAGCAATAGTTGATCACAGTACGGCCGTTATTGAAGGTCATGGTACGTATCATCACAGACTTCACAGCAGAGTTCGCTCGTACGATGTGGACCGCCAGAGCATCGTTCATAATGCAGTCTATCTCTACTGGCTCGAAGCCGCGCGCATCGAGTATTTCCGAGACCTCGGCGTGCCGATCGATCGAGATTCATTCGTTACAAAGCATTTCTTTGTTGTGCTCAAGACGTCTATTGAGTACAAGGAGGCCGCACGCTTCGATGATGCCTACACCGTGTACACACGTGTACCATTTGTCAAGAATTCCTCGTTTGGTTTTGAGCATGTGATTCGCCATGAAAATGGCACCATCCTTGCCGTTGCCAGCAGCGTGCTTGTGCACTTAAATCCTGCAACCCATAGGCCAGAGCGAATACCAGACTCGTATCGTGCACTCATTCAAGAGTTCGAAGGCGACAACGTCGTCTTTGCAGAATAAGCCCCCTGCATGAGCAAGGCAACTGAGCGCGCTGCCAGCCGCATTATGGTTCGCGTAGATGCCAAGCAATGGCAGTCCCAGGCCTACCGTGATGCAGCATACAAGCTCGTAGAACAGGGCATTGGTGGTATTGGTGTATTCATCGGTGCCCTCGAAACTACTGCCGTGATGATCGACGAGCTACAGCGTAGAGCTGGCGGAAAACTGTTTGTTGCTGCAGACTATGAGTATGGTCTTCCTATGAGGCTTGAGGGCGGAATATCATACCCACGAGCCATGGCTCTCGGCATGTGCAGTCCAGAAACAACTCACTCTATCGCTTCGCTCATCGCTATTGAAACGGCTGCCATTGGAGTGAATTGGAACTGGGCACCTGTTGCCGACATTAACTCGAATCGGCTCAATCCCATTATCAACACGCGTAGTTTTGGCGAGTCTCCCGAGCAGGTTGCATTGCACGTACAAGCATACGTTCGGGGTCTTCAGGAGCACAATGTCCTTGCTTGCGCAAAGCACTTTCCGGGTCATGGCGACACACACGTGGATTCGCATGTTGATCTGCCAACGATCGACATTGAAGAACAGTTGGCTCGGCAGCGCGAGTTGATGCCGTTTCAGGAGGCTATCGAGGCAGATGTTGCATCGATCATGGTTGGGCACATTGTTGTGCCCTTCTTGGACACATCGTACCCGGCATCGCTCTCAAAAGCAGTGGTTGGCGGCCTGCTGCGAGGGAAGATGGGATACAATGGTTTGGTTATCACTGACGCGCTCGACATGCATGCCATTGCTGATCGATATCCAAGTGGTGAAGCTGCTGTTTTGGCTATCGAAGCAGGCGCAGATATTGCGCTGATGCCATGTGACGTGCATGAGGCAGTAGGTGCTCTGACGCAGGCGATCGAAACTGGGCGTATCAGCCCGCAAATGCTAGATAAGGCAGACGAACGGCTGGATGCAGCCCGCAAAAAAGCTGGTATACGCAAGCCGGGTGAAATGCGAGACAGAAGCTCCGTTGTGATCGATCAGGCAACACATGCACTGTTTGCACTACGAGCAGCAGACGAGGCAATACGGGTGCTCGGTAATGAGCGTGCATTGCCTATCTCGCAGTACAAGCATATTGCGGCGTTGGCTGCAGTGAGCGAGGCTGATATGGATTCTGCAACAACGTGGTTCCAGTCGCTAACACAAGCGGTCGAAATGAACATCGACTGCGGTTTTATCGACGGAACGATAACAGAATCAGAGCTTACTGACCTATCGCTCGGACTTGCCGAGGCAGATGTTATCGTGTTGGCGTTGTTTGGACGTGCTGTAGCATACCGCGGCAATCTGCCTGGGGCAGAGAATTTGCCACAGGTTGTTAGCGCACTTGCCGGCAGCCGCCCGGTTATCGTGGTTGCCTGCGGCAGCCCATATGGTATTGAGATGTTACCTGCTACAGCCACCATCTATACCTACTCCGACACGCTGCCCTCGATAGCGGCCAGCGTGATGAAACTAATCGGTAGGTTCGTACGTTAGAATTATCGTAATTTGTCTGAAAAATGTCGACACCGCATTTACCAAGCCGTAGAAAAACCAGTGTTGACAGGGCATCCAGGGCAATCGCGAATTACGAGCACTATCTCTAAAATCACATGAAATCGATTCTTGTTACTGGTGGTGCCGGCTTCATCGGCAGCAACTTGGTGCGCATGGTGGCCAGCAGCGATGGCTATAGTATCACAGTCCTCGATGCCTTGACGTATGCAGGCAACCTTGAAAACATTCAGGATGTTGTCGACGGACACCGGATTCGATTTGTTCATGGTTCGATCACCGACCGTGAGCTGATCGACAGACTGCTCCAGGAAACACCGTTTGATGCAATCCTACATCTGGCGGCCGAGTCGCATGTAGATCGTTCGATTGCATCAGCAGCCCCTTTCATCGAGACTAATGTTGTCGGCACACTCACGCTGCTCGAGGCGGCCAGGCATGCTGGGATTCGCAGGTTTGTGCATGTTTCAACAGACGAGGTCTACGGGACACTCGGTCCAGAAGACCCGGCATTCACTGAAGAAACGCCTCTAGCGCCGAACTCTCCTTATTCCGCTTCGAAGGCAGCTTCTGACCTACTTGTGCGCGCATTCGTGCACACGCATGGGATGGACGCAGTGATAACGCGCTGTTCGAATAATTATGGCCCTTATCAGTTTCCGGAAAAGTTCATTCCTCTGATGACACTGAATGCGATAGAGGACCGCGCCTTGCCGGTATATGGTGATGGATTGCAAGTACGGGATTGGCTTCATGTAGAGGATCACTGTCGAGGTATCATGCTGGCCTATGAACGGGGCCAAGGCGGTGAGGTATACAATATTGGAGGCTTCGGTGAGGAAAAGAACATCGTCGTTGCCAAGTCCATTCTTAAGCATGTTGGCAAGGAAGAGACACTGCTCACATATGTGGCAGACAGGCCTGGCCATGATCGGAGGTATGCGATCAACCCACTCAAGGTTCAGCGCGATCTTGGTTGGATGCCCGCATGGAATTTTGAGGACGGCCTACGTGCAACCGTGCAATGGTACCAGGATAACACTGGATGGTGCGACAATGTGCGTTCAGGGGAATACCGTTCATATTATCAACGGCAATACGAACAACGAGGGTAGAATATCATGGCATTACGACGAGTTGGACGTCCACGCGCTACAGGAACGCGCTACGAGCAGCAACTGATGAAGACCATACTCGATGGTTCGGTCACGATCGGTGTTGTAGGTCTTGGATATGTTGGACTGCCTCTTGCACTTGAATTTGCCAAGAGCGGTATCAAGGTCATCGGAATTGATGTAAGCGATGAAAAGATCAAGAGTCTGCAGTCGGGTAGAAACTATATACAGGATCTGGACGACAAAGAGATCCACCACGTGGTAAAGAAGTCAAAGATGCTCTCTGCCACAACCGACTTCGCAGCATGCGCAGATTGTGACGTAATCTACGTCTGCGTTCCCACGCCGTTTACCCCAAACAAAGACCCTGACATCTCCCATATTGTGCATGCAACAGAAGGTATTGCAAAGCACATGAAGAAGGGTCAGCTGATTATCCTAAAAAGCACAACGTTCCCGGGTACAACAGAGAAGTATGTTAAGCCGATATTGGATGGAACAGGGTTCAAGTGCGGCAAAGAGTACTTCCTTGCATTTAGTCCTGAGCGGATTGATCCAGGTAATCAGACGTGGACAACCAAGAACACACCAGTGGTCGTTGGTGGTATGACACCTGCCTGCACGGACGTTGCAATTGCAATCAACCGCAGAGTAATCAATGAAGTGGTTCCCGTCAGTTCTCCAGCTGTTGCTGAAATGGAGAAACTCCTGGAGAATATCTTCCGCAGTGTGAACATCGCACTTGTCAATGAGCTTGCACAGCTATGCGATCGCATCGGCGTAAACATCTGGGAAGTAGTTGATGCTGCAAAGACCAAGCCGTTTGGCTTCATGCCATTCTATCCGGGGCCAGGTATCGGCGGACACTGCATTCTTATTGATCCGTACTATCTCTCCTGGGCGGCACGCGAGGTGGACTTTGTTACCAACTTCATTACGCTTGCTGCAGAGGTAAATGAGTCGATGCCATTTTATGTTCGTGCAATGATCGAACGTGAAATTGCCAAGCAGCCTGTAACACTAAAGAAAGCGCGTGTGCTGTTACTCGGTATGGCCTTCAAGAAGGACGTCGATGATTTACGACACTCGCCAGCGCTCAAGGTAGCAGAGCTGCTCGTTGAAGACGGCATTGAAAACATCTCATATTTCGATCCGTACATTCCCAAAGTTGATGTTCATGGCCGCACGTTGACGTCGAAGAAGAATCTGACGTCTGCCTATCTCAAGAAGCATGACGTGGTTGTGATCACTACCGATCACTCAAGTTTTGACATTGACATGATCGTGCAGAACTCAAAGTTTGTTATCGATACGCGCAATTCGACAAAGAACGTTGCCGGCCCCCGCAGAAACATTGTCTTGTTAGGTGACGGCAAATGAAGAACGCCATCAGCGTTGTCGGAGCGCGACCGAACTTTATGAAGGTAGCGCCCATACATAGGGCGTTCGCATCATATTCCGAAACTTGGGAACACAGCATCGTTCATACTGGACAGCACTATGATGCCGCTATGTCCGATTCGTTCTTTTCAGATCTTGATATGCCACATCCTAAGTGGTTCATGGGCGTTGGATCTGGAACACATGGCGAACAGACAGCCAAGATCATTGTAGGCTTTGAAAAGGTTTGCTTAGAGTCAAAACCCGATTGTGTGATCGTCGTTGGAGACGTGAACAGCACGGTCGCATGCGCACTTGTCAGTGTGAAGCTCGGCATCCCAACTGTCCATGTTGAATCCGGGTTGCGCTCCTGGGATCGATCAATGCCCGAGGAAATCAACCGGCTGGCAACAGATGCAATTGTTGATGAGCATTTCATCACAGAGCAGAGCGGCATGGAAAATCTTGTCCGAGAGGGCGTGGCGCCAGAGCGTATCCACTTTGTTGGCAATACCATGATCGACTCGCTGCATTATGCATTGCCTAAGGCAGAAAAATGCGACATCATAGAGCGTCTTGGGGTCTTGGCAGGGGGCTACTGTCTCGTTACAATGCACCGTCCGAGCAACGTGGACCATCCTGAGCAGCTTCAGATGCTGATGTCTGTCGTAGAAAAGGTATCTCTGGAACGTCCGGTGGTGTTCCCAGTGCATCCGCGTACGCGAAACAAAATGCGTGAAATTGGCCTCTCAATGCCGTCCTCTGTGCATTTGATAGACCCTGTACGTTATGTAGAATTTCTCGCCCTCATGCGCTCTGCTGCAGTGGTTCTGACAGACTCCGGCGGAATTCAGGAGGAAACTACGGCACTAGGTGTTCCGTGCATAACGGCTCGAACTACTACGGAACGTCCGATCACAACGGTGGTTGGAACAAATGTGCTTGTTCAGCCTACAGAAGAGGGGATTTTGCATGCCATGGCAGAATTCAACGCCGGCAGGCACAAAAAGGGTGCGGTGCCCCCACTATGGGATGGTCATGCTGCCGAGCGCATCGTGGCCCTAATCACGGCACACTATTCGTAACTTTGCCGCGTCGGAAAGTAATCCCTTTCGTTATCAGAGAGTTTGACTGGATGCGACAACCATTCGGAGTAGCGCGTAGTGTTTTGATCAGTGCAGTGTTTGTTGCGCTGACCTATTTGGGGTACGCTCAAGGTAGCAGTGGTTCGTCGCTCGACCTGGACCGGCTTGGTACATCGGCCTCGCGAGCTCTGGGGTCGAGCTCGTCTCTATTGTCCACCGATGCCATTCCGACAGACGATATCGTAGACCCTCAGATTTACGTCCTGGGGCCGGGGGACATTCTTGCCTATCAGACGACAGGGCTGGATTTTACCGAAAAGCTCACTGTCGTAAGTCCTGAGTGTTCGGTTATGGTAGACCGCATCGGTCTTGTAAACGTGAAGGGGCTAACCCTTGCGCAATGTCGCGACAGCTTGCGGTCCATCGTACGGCATCGCGCCCCGAATATTGAGGTCTTCGTTGCCCTTCGCAGAGCACGCGTTGTCTATGTTACACTCAGCGGGAATGTGACGTTCCCGGGCACATACGCAGTGCCGGCCTCGATGCGCGTGTCTACGTTTGTTAAGCTTATGCGCCAACCATGGCTTCTGTCCAAAGATGGCGGCCTTACCGAACTTGCCCGAAGCGCAAACGCTGTTACATCGGTTCCTGCTCGTACACCCGATTTTATGAAGTCAAGCAGCCCCTTTATTGGTCCGTTTGCCATGCGTAACACGGTAGTGCGCCACCGTAAGGGAGTCTCGCCAGTTGATATACCGAAGTCTCGCGTCGAAGGTTATTCGCATCTTGACCCGCACCTGCGTGAAGGCGACGAAGTTGTAGTCCCAACCGAAGACCCGCTGATGCAGGCAATCAGCATCTCCGGTGCTGTGATCAATCCTGTGACATTGGCCTACAAGCCGGGCGACCGTCTATCGATATTGCTTGCCGCGGCCGGTGGTTTTTCGGAGCATGCCGACCGCAACCGCGTTTCACTCGTGAACTCTGCGCAGGGACCTGCACAGCCCGTTCTGTTGAATGAAGACTTCAGCATCGTGGGCGATGATATTGCTCTTTCACCTGGAGCTGCAGTCATCGTTGAGTCAACAACCATCTCGGGGGAGCGTCCACTCGGAGTTGTCAGTGTTCACGGTGAAGTGTCTAACCCGGGATCTGTGGTTATCACATCCGGTGTGACCAAGGTTGCAGAAGTACTCCAGAAGGTAGGCGGAGTGCGGTCAAAGGCAGCACTTGGGCTATCGTACATCATCCGTCCTGAAACATCACCAGGCACGCAGATTCAGCAGCGTGACGAAGCAAACAAGCTCTTTCAATACTCAGATCTCAAGCTCGAAGACACAACGAGGTACAACTTCGATCAGCGATATCGGATGCCGTATGTATCGACAAATCTCGCAAAGGCGCTTGCTGATACGGCTTCTCTGGACAACGTTCCGCTGCAGTCGGGCGACATTATCGTAGTGGTGCCCACTCCTGAACGTGTCTATGTCTACGGTCAGGTCGTGCGTCCGGGATACGTACCATTCACTCCTGGGAAGCACCTCTCGTGGTACGTAGAGCGTGCCGGAGGTTTCGCAACAGGCGCCCAGAAGGGTCGTGCGCGCATTATTCGCGGCATGTCAAAAGTATGGATGGAAGATGATGATGATATCGTTGTCGAGCCAGGTGATGAAGTCTACGTGCCAAGGCCTATGGATGTGCCTGTGAACACAGAGATTCAGACCTATGCGGTGATCGCAAACATCGCCGCAAGTATTGCACTGTTGGCAACAACGGTCATGGCGCTGTTCCGCTGATCCTGACCTCTGGCGCAACCCCATCGTGGTAGACACACAAACATCAAAGTCGTCACTTGTTGCCCAGCTCCTTTCGGGCAGCCTCTGGGTGATGGGATCGCATGTGGCCGTGCTCGGTTTTGTCTTCTTTGCTCAACGGATCATTCTTACTGAGTTAACGCCTGAGCAGAATGGGACGCTATTCCTTGAGCGAAGGCTCACGGAGCTCTTTGTAGGTTTGATCGCAGACTTTGGGATGAACGGACTTGTTCTGCGCAGGGCCAGCCAGGAACGCGAGCGTCTGGTAGAGATCGTTTCCTCTGCTCTTTGGTTTCGACTTATCCTCTGGTCTGTTACCTCACTTGCAGCGGTTGGGTATGTGATCTCCATCGGCGGACCCGTTCTTGACGTCGCAATGTGGTCGTTGTTTATGCTGATAGCATCACGTACCACGCTGATCAGGTATACACTCGAGATACAGCATCGTGCGCACTCGCGTTTTATGCTTCCAAGCCTTGTGGCAATTCTCGACGGCGCACTATTCTTCCTGGGTATTTGGTGGTTTCGCGAATCGTGTACGCCCACGAACGTTATAGCGATCTTTCTTCTCTCTGCGATTCCAGGGTTTGTGATCATTGCTGGTATTGGTGGAGGAAGGGCTCTGTTGCCATCCAATGCGCGCATACACGAGATGCGCGCAATTGCAGTGCAATCCCTGCCCCTAATCCTGTATGTCGTGTTATGGGGCTTTCAGGACAAGATAGATGCCGCAATACTGGAGATGTTCGCGGCACGTGCCGATGTTGGCGTGCTCGGCGCAGCATATACATCACTTGGTCCATTAGTTGCTTTCCTTCCGCAGACACTTGCAATGGTAGTCCTGCCGGAGATAGCACGTCACATGAAGCTTGAACAGAACAAGGCTTTTGAGATCATTAGTGGGCTGCTCAGGCTTACGTTGGTGATCACAACCGTTATGGCTGCTGTTGCCATATTGGTACTGCCGATGTACATGGAGTTTGTCTCTGGCGGACGGTACACGGGCTTTGCCTACGTGTTCGAGGCATTCCTTTGGACGGCCCCCTGCATCGGTATCATGGCATGCTCACAGGAGGTCCTCGTTGCCATGGGCCAACAGAGACAGACTGTTCGCATAGCCGTCGTTATGGTCGTGTGCACCATACTCGGTGGTCTGGCACTTGTGCCGGTATATCATGTTGGAGGATCGATTATCTCAAGGGTTGTAGCCTCTCTTGCAGGAGCGCTTGCCGCAGCAATACTTGTTGTCCGGGCCATGGGGCATAACCTGTCGTTGGCCTTCGTGCTGCGGGTGGTCATCTTTGTAGTTTCGAGCGTGCTTGCGGTCAAGGCTGCACAGTGGATGATCGCGTTGGGATACATTCACGCAAGTCTTGCAGCGATTATACTAGGACTCGGCCTCGTAGCACTTGCTACAGCCTTGCGGTTCATCAACTACCACGAGTGGGTACTTGTGAGAAACGTCATACTTCGAAGGGGGACACAATGATGCAGGCGCACGGCGCAGCATATGGTCCTGAGCGATCGAAGCTATGGCTCGGGCCCAGCATGCTGCAGTATGCGGCAGATCTTGTAGCAATCATTGCAAGCTTTGCCGTTTTCCAAACGCTTCGTGCTGTAACAGACCCTCCATACCCGTTGGAGTGGTACGGTATGGTCGGTGGATTTACGATCATCTACTGGTCTACGATACTCTGGATGGGCGGCCTTTACAGAGACTTTTACATTCGTTCGCCATTTGACGAGGTCTCACTCATCTTTCGTCAGACGCTGCTTGGTTCTGCGTTAATGTTCTTCAGCATCTCGATAGACAGTACACGGTCGGTTCGCCTGATGTTCATCGTGTACTGGGCTGCAATTCTTGTATTCGTGATTCTCGGGCGTCTTGTTGCACGAAGAGTGCAGGTCTGGCTGCGATCGCGCAGGATCATTCAAAACCCGACACTAATCATTGGTACTGCAGATAGGGTCTCGCAGATGCTCAAGAATATCGCTTCGGCACCGGCATGGGGCTATGCAGCATCTGGAGTCATGCTTGTAGACGATATGGCCTGGCAAGCCGAAGGGTCGGACGTTACTGTACTTCGTGGTGTTGAAGAAATCCCACCATTTCTGCAGTCTGCGCGTGTTCGTGAAGTCATAGTCACGGTAGACCATTCCGATCACGAGCTACTCATGAACATCGTTGCGCTGGCAACCGATAGTGGTGCATCAGTAAAGATCGAGCCAGATCTCTACGAGATCCTATCAGGCCAGGCCCGCACCATGCAGATATATGGAGCGCCCCTTATCGAGGTACGCACACAGCTAATGCAGCCTTGGGAGGAAGTAGCAAAGCGTCTAACGGATATCGTTGCATCCGTTATTGGCCTTGGTCTCGGATTTCCTGTTTGGACGCTTGTGGCAATAGCTGTAAAGACAACCTCGAGAGGGCCTATGTTCTTCGTACAGGAACGCGTAGGCAAGAACGGACGTGTTTTTCGCATGGCCAAGTTTCGATCTATGTACGTTGACGACCGCCGCGGACCAACATGGACCGACGCAAACGATCCGCGTGTAACAGCAGTTGGACGCTTTATCCGCAAGACGCATCTGGACGAAATCCCTCAGCTGTGGAATGTACTTAAAGGGGAGATGTCGCTCGTGGGTCCGCGGCCGGAGCAGCCATTTTATGTAGAAAAGTTTACGGCCATGGTGCCATATTACAAGCACCGCCATATCGTGCGTCCAGGCGTAACGGGCTGGTGGCAGGTAAAGGTGAAATCAAATCCCGAATCTCTTGAAGAGATCCAACAGCGTCTTCGATATGACTTTTTCTACATTGAGAACATGTCGTTTAAGCTTGATCTTGAGATCATGGTACGTACCGTATTTGTGATGCTGAAAGGACATGGTCGCGCGTGAAAACGATCGTATGCATACCCACCTACAACGAGCGTGAAAACATCATTCGGATGATTGATGCTGTGCATG
>JBEBCJ010000146.1:0-9403 GCA_041157865.1 Bacteroidota bacterium | reverse complement strand
GCACTCGGCACCAATGCTGACAGAAGCAAGATCTTTCTGGTCTCTATTCCACCTGATAGACCTGAAAATGGTACAAAGGGCGCTACACTGCAGCAGACTGCAGAGATCATGGCACTTGTTGGCTGTCACAATGCGCTTAACCTCGACGGTGGCGGATCTGCCGGTATGACGGTTCAGAACGATCATGTGTTCTACGAGGGCGTAGATCCGTTCACAAGGCGCATAGGCCTTGGCGTTGGTATTGTGAAGCTCGCGAAGATTCTGCGGACGACGGGGTACTAGGTACAAGGTACGGGGTACGGGGTACAGGGTACAGGGTACAGGGTACAGGGTACAGGGTACGGGTACGGGGTACAGAGTGCTGATACTAGATTACGGACTACTGATTACGGGCATCAATGCGGAATTTGATTTTGGTGCTTGGAGACCAACTCACCTTTTCCAGCCCAGCCCTGGACGGGTTTGATCCTGCACAGGACCGTGTGCTGATGATCGAAGCGCCGGGCGAGGCTACAGTTGTGTGGTCGCATAAGGCGCGCATCGCGATCTTTCTTTCGGCGATGCGGCACTACATGAATCAGGTTGCCGACCGCGGTTGGCCGATCGACTACGTCCGACTGGACGAACAAGGAGAACCATCTTTTGGGTCGCGCTTGCGTGCTGCATTGCAACGACATCGCCCTAAGGTGTTGCGGATGGTCGAGGCGGGTGAGTGGCGCATGCGGCAGCAGATTGCTGAAGTATGCGCTGATGAAGGCATGACGCTACAAGTACTCGATGACACGCATTTTATGTGCAGTCGGCGTGATTTCGAGAATTGGGCAGGTGGCAAGAAAGAACTGCGACTAGAGTTCTTCTACCGCGTGATGCGTCGTCGGTTTAACGTTCTAATGGACGGCAATGAGCCGCTCGGTGGCCAGTGGAACTTTGATGCCGACAATCGTAGCGCCTATCCGAAGCGAACAGGGCCGGGGATGATTCCTGAGCCCGCTGGGTTTGAACCTGACGAGGTGACTCGTGAAGTGCTTACGATCGTGGAGAAGCATTTTCCCGAACACCCTGGCATGCTTGAAAGCTTCCGGTGGCCTGTTAACCGCGATCAAGCGCTAGAGGCGATGCACCGTTTCATCGATCAGCGTCTAGTGCAGTTTGGAACGTATCAGGATGCGATGTGGACCGATACCCCAATGGGTTGGCATTCGCTGTTATCAGCAGCACTCAATCTGCACTTGCTCGATCCGCGCGAGGTCGTTGCCGCAGCCGAAGAGGCCTATAGAAAGGGGCTCGTGCCACTCGAAGCCGCTGAGGGATTTATACGTCAGATCCTGGGGTGGCGTGAGTTCATTCGCGGAGTCTACTGGCTCGATATGCCCGGCATGAAGGACGCCAATCATTTTGGTCATCAGCGAGCCTTACCGAGCTGGTTCTGGACCGGCTCAACGAACATGGCCTGTATCCGTGATAGCCTGAAGCAGACGCTCGAGCTGGGCTACGCACATCACATTCAGCGTCTGATGGTGATTGGGAATTTCGCCACGTTGGCTGAGCTATCGCCCCAGCAGGTGAGCGACTGGTTTCTCGCGATCTATGTTGATGCTATTGAATGGGTGGAGTTGCCCAATACGGTGGGTATGGCTCTGCATGCGTGTGGGAGCCGTTTTACAAGTAAGCCGTATGTAGCCAGCGGGGCCTACATCGGCCGCCAAAGCAATTACTGCTCCGGATGCCGCTATGACCCAGCCCAGCGCACAGGCGAAAAGGCATGTCCGTTCACGACGCTGTACTGGAATTTCATTGAGCGGCATGAGAATACGCTGTCGTCCAATCCTCGTACAGCGCTGATGGCGAAAAACCTGCACAAGCTCAGTGCTGATGAGCGATTGGGTATCGAGCAACGCGCGGCGCAGATGCTCGATAAACTGGAGTCTCTTTGATCAACTCGCTGTTTGCTGCTAATACAACAAGAACTTCTTCCGTAGCTCAATAAACTCGGCTAGTCCGTCGCGAGAGAGGTCAAGCAGAGTAGTCTTGTTCGAAAACTTCTCAAGCTCAATGAGAATCAGTGACATACCCGTGGCTTTGATGAACATCTTACCGTGAGGTGTTGATGCAATCGTGTCGGGAAAAGCTGATGGGTTGATGCCGCGCACATACCAGAGTGCATGCATCGCAGCTGTGTAGGGCTTCCACGTCCGTTGTGGCTGCAGGTAGTAGCCATTGCAGGCCTGGGAAGCGTACTTGCCGTGCAGAGGAGAGAACTTACCGATGGCTATAGACACACCAGCAGACTGCATGTCGCGTACAAAGGCAGAATCTGGATGTAGATCAGGCATGCCAATGTATTGAAAGGGGCTTGTTGTTCCCATGCCGATGCTGCAGGCTCCTAACTCGCCGATAAGCCCCGTTACTGCATAGCCGCGAATAGCGGCAACGCTTGGGATGTTTGGACTGGTCGGGTACCATGGACGTGCAATGTCTTCCCAGACCATGGTGCGTGTCCATCGCTTACATCGCACGACTGTTAGATCACATCGTCTCTTAGCAGTTGTGTTCTTCAGTGATAGCCATTGCAACTCGTTGGCCATTGTCGCGATCTCGCCAAGAGTCATTCCGTGCACGTAAGGGATTGGTAGCCTACCTATGAACGACATCACGTCCCGGTTTAGAACGTTCCCGTCGACGACAACGCCACCGAGGGGATTGGGTCTATCAAGGATCATACAAGCCAGGCCAAATTCAGCGCAGGCATCCATGACCTCAATCATTGTCGACATATACGTGTACGAGCGAACGCCGATGTCCTGCATGTCGACCACCACGACGTCTGCATCGGCCAGCAGTTCGCGGGTTGGTCTGCGCAGCGCTCCATAGAGACTCTTGGCTGGAATGCCGTTGACGGTGTCGTCGAGTACATGCTTGCCCGCAACAACGATTCCATGATAGCCGTGCTCGGGCGTTAAGAGTCTGACGAGATTGAGATTGTCGGCAGCAAGAAATTCCTCCAGCGTTGAGCTGTTCCTGTAGCTGCGCGCCGCCGCATGCGTGACAAGTACAATGCGCTTGCCACGCAGCATGGCAAACTTGGTATCGATCAGATTATCGATACCAAACTTTACTTGTGCCTCTACCATTGCGAGCTCGCCAAACAACAGGCAGAATAGGAGGAGATATCTCATGCGTGTTGTTGAGCCCGTGGATGAAACAGCGTATGAACCTCTTTGACGTATTCGCGGTCGATATGCGTATAGATCTGTGTTGTGGCAATATCAGCATGACCAAGCATTTCCTGCACTGCACGCAGATCTGCGCCACCTTCAAGAAGATGGGTGGCAAAGGAATGACGGAACATGTGAGGATGCACATGCTTGGTGATACCTGCGCGTTGACAGCCTTGCTGAATGAACTTCCAAACAGACATCCGAGAGAGCCCCTTGCCACGAACATTAAGAAACAATATGTCGTCTGTTTCAGATGTCCGAATGAATGAACCGCGAGCCACTGATTGATATCGTTCCACCCATTTCAGTGCGGGCGCTCCGATTGGAACTAGCCGTTCCTTAGAGCCCTTACCGAAGACGCGTATGATCTCCAGATCTGCAAGAACGTCGCGTTGCCGCAGAGTGATGACTTCGCTTACGCGGAGTCCGCACGCATACATTGTTTCGAACAATGCACGATTGCGGATCATGCCGGCCGATGAATCATCGAATGCGTTCAGGAAGCTGTTCATTTCCTCAGCATTGAGACAGTCGGGAAGATGCCTACCAGAGCGTGGAAGCTCGATGGCCTCTGTTACATCTTGCTCGATGCGGCCGGTACTGACCAAGAATCTGTGCAGATGTCTAATAGATGCCAAATAGCGTGCCCTGCTACTTGGAGCAAGCCCCGCATGGGCAAGGTCTTCAAAGTATCTTCGAACATCTGCAAGGGATGCATGAGCAAATGCTTCCGTGCCGTTGTGGTTTAGAAACTGCGCATACTGAAGTGTGTCGTGTTCATAGGCTTGCAGCGTTGCTGCGGCAAGACCCCGCTCTAAACGGACGTACTGCAAAAACTGCGTTAGGTCGCGCGTTAACGAAAATGGCAGATCCATTATGATGCGTTGGAGCTGGCATCGTTCTTGACCTCCATGTACCGCACGCGTTGGTGAGATGAACCGAGGAGTGTCTTTACGAACGATTCCTTGATGAGATCGATATCATGCATGGTAAGGGGCGAATCACCAAGTTGTCCGTCGTTGATGCGATCGAGCACGATCTGATCAACAGCCCTCTCGATATCTTGACGCTGGCTTGTGTCCACCAATCGTGATAGAGCCTCGACGGCATCTGCAAGCATCACGATCGCCGTCTCTTTCGAATCGGGCTTGGGACCGGGGTAGCGAAAGTCTGCTTCCTCAACATGACTGCCATCTGCAGCAGCATCCTCGAGAGCCTTGGCGTAGAAGTGCTTGATCATCATGGTTCCGTGATGCATCGGAATAAACTTCCAAATGCGGTCCGGCAGCCTGTTATCCTTGGCAAGTGCGATCCCACCCTGAACATGCTGGCGAATGATCGTTGCGCTTTTCTTTGGTGTAAGCCGGTCGTGTTTGTTGTCTATGCCGATCTGATTCTCGATGAAGTATTCAGACTTCTCGATCTTGCCGATGTCGTGATACAGTGCGCCTACGCGAGTAAGTAGGGGATTAGCGCCGATGGCAGCAGCAGCTGTTTCGCTAAGATGAACAACAGACATGGTGTGTTGGTACGTGCCGGGTGCCCGCTCGTTAAGCTGATGTATCAGGGGATGATTGATGTCGTCAAAATCCTCAAGTCTCAGGTCGGTCGCAAGATTCATGGTGCGCTCCATCACAAGGATCACAGCAAGAGCAAAGAGTGGCGACAGGATGGCATTAACAGCAGTGCCCCCAAGTTTGAGCAGCATGGGCAGCAGTGCTGTTGCACGCTCAAGTTCTAGCGAAACGGTAACTACGGCAAGTCCTGCAGCGATTGCGAATATCGAAGTAAACACCTGTGTGCGACTACGCAGGTTTGTTGCTGAGTATGCGGCCATCGCTCCGCCGGCTATCAGCACGACGGCAATGATATGGTCATTGCCACGGGCAGCTGCTACGCTTAGCGAACACGCCAGGGTTACCACGATAGCCGTCCGAACGTCATAAAGGATCGAGACGAGCATTGCCATACCTGGTACGATGATCGTATACTCGAGAGGCAGATCGGATGGAAGGACGATTGAAAGCCATCCCAGTCCAGCCGAGAAAACAGGCATAGCTAACAGCGTAGCAAGTTGCCCGTTACGCATGAATGATGAACGCCGCACGAAGTACAAATACAGCGCAAGCATGGCAATCAAGACGATTGCATGTCCAAGTGAACCAAAGGCGGCAAGCACAGAAAAACGCTTGGTCGAGCGAGCAAACTCTGAGAAGCGATACGCGGACAGCCGCGTAAGTATCTTCTCATCTATGCGATCGCCCTTCTTCACGATAACGTCTCCTTGATGAACGATCTCCGACGTTGTAGATACGCCCTGCTCAGCGCGCACACGCTCAGCCTCCCATGCCGCGTAGTCAATCTTGATGCTTGGGATGATCGATGATGCGAGTTCTTTCATGATGATCTCGCGACTAGCTGGTGGTAACGCTTGGAGCGATGCCACTACTTCTTTCATTGCGTTTGCAGAATCGCGGAAATCAGAGATCGAAAGGATCAACTCCTCGCCCCCAAACTGTGACTCAATGCACACGCCGCTTCGAACGGAATCAAGCGAGCTGGCACGAAAGCCTCGCGTGTACAGCAGCTTCAACGCAGCAAGGCCGTGTGTTCGGAGGCTAACAACGACTGAATCCGGCTTGTCGCGTATCGCGGCCAGAAGCTTGGCAATGCTTCTATCATGCGCGTCTGCAACTCTGACGATGTATGGTGGGACATCTGCGCTGGCAATGCGACGCTCTTCTGCAAGCGAATCTGGGTCTTTGAGAACTGGGAACGGATATTGTGCGACAATAGATTCTTCGGACCACGTTGTGCCGATACGCGATCTATCGACGGCGTCTTGTTGTGACTCCCCAAGGCCCGCTGGCAGAAAGAACATCACCAGAACAATCGACAACGTCAGCAATACAATTCGCAGTGTTCGCGATGTGGCAAGCCCGCCATTGCGCTCTTGCTGGCGGTCTTCTCCCTGCAGTTGTTCGAAGAGTGTAGGACGACTTCTTGCCATGATGTTTGGTGTTATGTGCCTGAGAACTGAGGCTTACGTTTTTCAATAAAGGCAGCAACGCCCTCGCGATAATCAGCCGAATCTCCAGCTCGTTGCTGGAAATCTGCCTCAAGATCAAGCATAGTGTCGAGATCGGAAACAAGGCCTTGTTGAAGGAGCTGCTTCACGAAGCCGTACGTTTGTGTTGGCCCCTGAGCATACTGCAGCGCTAGCTTACGCAGAGCCTGAGTAAATGCTTTCGGATGTACCACTGAATTTACGAGGCCAAGTTCGAGAGCCTGCTCAGCTGATATGGGGCTATTCATTGTGGCAAACTCAAATGCTTTGCTGTATCCCATCATTCGAGGATAAAAGAACGTTGCTCCAGAATCGGGTATCAGTGCAATGCCAATAAATGCCTCGACAAGTTTGGCTGCAGAGCTCATGATGCGAATGTCTGCTCCGAGCGCCAGTGAAAGTCCCGCTCCAGCTGCAACGCCATTGATGCCACAAATGATTGGCTTAGGCATGTCTCGCATCGCACGCACGATAGGGTTATAGCGTCTGTTCAGAGAATCGCGCAGGTCGCGTTTGTCGCCCGACTTTGGTGCATCCTTGAGGTCTTGTCCAGAGCAGAAGGCTTTGCCTGCGCCGGTAAGCACAACACAGCGCACGTGAGCATTCTCACGGGCCTGTGCAAGTGCAACCTGGAGATCAGTTGTAAGCTGCTCGTTGGCAGCGTTGTATGATTCTGGGCGATTGAGGGTGATGGTACAAATGCCGTCTGAGATGTCGAATAGCAGTGTTTCAAAGGTCATGATTATCTGCCCTTCCATTCTGGTTTGCGCTTTTCAACAAAGGCTGCCATGCCTTCTTTCTGGTCCTCGGTGGCAAAGAGCATGTAGAAGTTCTTGCGTTCAAACTCAAGCCCCCCCTCGAGTGTACTGCTGTGTGCCTTGAGCACGGCCTCTTTGGCAAGTCGGGCTGCTACGGGTGCTTTCGATGCTACATCGCCGGCAAG
Source organism: Bacteroidota bacterium (assembly GCA_041157865.1). Lineage (GTDB taxonomy): Bacteria > Bacteroidota > Ignavibacteria > Kapaibacteriales > Kapaibacteriaceae > UBA10438. The sequence goes on along the minus strand of JBEBCJ010000146.1, from coordinate 2,175 downwards.
GGCAAATGCTTCCTCAAGATAGTAGGCAACCGGTACAACACGATTTACGAGTCCAGCCGCCTGCGCTTGTGCAGCAGATATCATGCGTCCTGTTAGAACGATCTCCATTGCCAGTGCCTTACCTACCGCACGTGTAAGCCGCTGCGTACCTCCTGCACCGGGCATGACGCCGATGTTGATCTCGGGCTGACCAAACTGTGCTGTGTCGCTGGCTACGATCATATCTGCATGCATGGCAAGCTCGCAGCCCCCTCCGAGTGCAAAGCCACTTACAGCTGCGATGATGGGCGTCTTGACGTTGCGGATTCGCTCCCAACGGGCAAACTGATCGCGCTCAAGCATTGTCGTAAGCGATGCATCCGACATCTCGGTGATGTCGGCACCGGCAGCAAAGGCCTTTTCGTTGCCGTGCAGCACAATACAGCGTACTGACGGATCTGCGTCGTAGGCTTCAAAGGCCTGCACAAGCTCGATCATCGTCTGCAAGCTTAATGCATTCAATACCTGGGGTCGGTTCAGCTGGATCGCTCCTACGCCCGGTTGTGGGATGTAGGTTGCGATACACGTAAATTCAGTGGACATCGACGTTCTCTCTTATGAAATGTCACCAAAAATACGCCATGGATAATCTCTATCTGCCCACAATTACTGTCTCGCAAGAGTTTGTTACACCAGATGCAGAGGTGCTGCGCCATATCGCCGCCCTGCGTCTGCGTGATGGCCAGCACGTACGAGTTCTCAACGGTAAGGGGCTTGTTGTAACGTGCACCGTGCAACGTCAGACTGGATCGGTCGTCCTGCACGTTCTCACACGTTCCGAGCATCCAGCCCCAGCACAGCTAACCCTTGCCCTTGGCGTACTTGATAACCGCGACCGTTTCGAGTTTGCTGTCGAGAAGGCTACCGAGCTTGGTGTCACGCGCATCATACCCGTGCTTTGCGATCATGCTCGTCATGCCCGCAGCACAACGGAACGCTTGCGGCAGAAGTCCATCGCTGCAATTACGCAGTCAGGAAATCCATGGCTTCCTGAAATCGTAGGCCCAACAGCATTCGATAACCTGCCGCTCGGAGAGGTTGTGATCCTGGGCGATGCACAAGGCGAATCGCCGAGCAGCCACTCGTCTGCAGACATCTGGGTGCTCGTCGGACCCGAAGGGGGCTTCTCTGAGAGAGAACTTGAGAAGCTCTCCTCAATGCCGAACGTTCTTCGCTGGCGCATCGGAAACAACAGGTTGCGGGCTGAGACAGCAGCAGTCGCTCTTATTGCTCGGGTAGCCGCGAGATAGGTTCCATGCTCGTCATTTCCGCGAAAGCGGAAATCTACATTCAGTTCGAGGTCTCTGATTTCCCGCGTTTGCGGGAAAGACGGATCAACGAATAACAACTACGTTCTTCGTTGTAACTGCGCCGTTGAGCATCGTGCGAACGAGATATGTGCCTGATGCCATCTCGGTTACAGGGATAGAAACCAGTTGGATTGACGGGGCAATTGTCTCGTTGAAGAGCACTTGTGTGTTGCCCGTAGCATCTGAAAGTTCAACGCGTAGAGAGCCCCCTTGCTCAGCAACGATCTCCATCATGCCCGATGTTGTCATCGGGTTCGGCGAGATACGCACATTGGACGTGTTTGGTGATTCTTCGTCTATCGTTGTGACAGCATTAAGGAAGAACCGTCCTGTAACCGGGCGGTGATCGGAAACTGTTGAAGAGTATGATGTGAGATAGCGCTCTGGCGACTCTACAAATGAGCGGTAATGAAGTGGTTTTGTCTCATTCGAGATCAGCATGTGATCGAGGAATCCACGGTTAAAGCCGATGTAGGATGAAAGACCCTGACGTTCCAGCTCTGCTGTGGTTGCGTACCAGTTGTCCTGATCGTTCAGGAAGACTGCATAGCATGACGGGAGTGTTGAATCTACAGTCGTTGTAAGAAGACGGTCGTTGAAGTCGCCAGTGACGATAAGGTTCTGATCACCGTAGAAGTCTTTGAGGTACTGGTGGAATGTTTCAGCATCAGTCTTGCGGCGTTCATAATCGTCAGCTGCCGTCGAGTCGCTGGTTGCTTTAGCATGGATATTAAAGATGCTGAGACGTTTTGTTACATCTCCAACTGTGGCATCAAGCGTGACGCGGTATGGGAAGCGTCCGTTGCCCCATGCACGCGCGCCGCCG
>JBEBCJ010000145.1:0-4092 GCA_041157865.1 Bacteroidota bacterium | reverse complement strand
GCGTTCATACAGAGCAATTGGTTGTGCTATGTGGTATCGTGCTCTTAGCCATGCTGGCTATGGCAGTAATCCTGATATTTCAGCGGCATGTGATCGACTTTATACAGCGCAGGCAGTTCATAACTACGGCTAGGGATATTGTATCACACCTGCCCAAGGTGCAGGAAAGTGTCTACGAGGAGACGTACGCACCAGAGCTCGTTAACCGTTTCTTCGACGTGGTAACTGTTCAGAAATCAATATCAAAGTTCCTACTCGATGGAATGGCTGCACTGCTGTCTCTTCTCTCGGGCCTGATCGTACTGGGCATTTACCACCCGATATTTTTGATCTATGATATCCTGTTCTTGATGTTCATTCCGGTACTCATCTTTGTACTTGGACGCAATGCACTCTCAACAGCAATTGATGAATCAACAAACAAGTACCGCACCGTTGAGTGGATCGAAGAGGTCGCGCGTAGTCACCGCAGTATCAAGCAGAGGATCGCTACCGGTTATGCCACCAATAAGGTTGATGATCTGTCGTTTTCCTATGCTGAGGCAAAGGAACAGCATTTTCGCATTCTCGCACGGCAGATTCTAGGCTCGTATGTTTTTAAGGCTTTTGCCATAGTTGGCATTCTGGCGTTAGGCGGCGATCTTGTCATACGCCAGCAGATATCGTTGGGACAGCTGGTTGCAGCTGAGATCATCATTGTCCTCCTGCTGAACTCACTGGACAAGTTGCTGTCGGTGTTTGACACTTTCTATGAGTTCGCCGCTGCTCTAACCAAGATCCAATCACTAAAAGACCTGCCTGTTGAGGCTGACGGCAGGGCTGTGCTTACCCCAACTGGTTCTGTGCCTGCTGCTGTTTTTTGTGATGTTGTACTACCAACGTCCACCTCTGTTGTGAAAGACAAATCGCTATCATTTACGATCGATGCAAACACATCTACAGCGCTTGTAGCGTCGACCCCCCATGAGGCCGCGCATATTGGTAAGCTGTTATGCGGATTGCATCACTGCACGACTGGTCACATCGAAGTATTCGGAGTTCACTCGAATACCATTCGAGTTGATGACCTTCATACTCATTTATGCTATATAGACCGCGAGGATGTGGTGCATCAGTCGACCATTTTCGACAACATCACCATGGGACGGGAAATCGATCCTTCCATGCTCAAGGAGATACTGCGCATCACACATCTCGATGAAGAGATCCGTCACTTAACAAACGGCATACATACTGCCACATCAACATTAGGACGCAATCTGACGCACAGTCTTCGTGCGAGAATTGCGCTAGCCAGGGGACTTGCAGGTAAACCGTCGCTGTTAGTTGTCAGTGGACTTTCCGAGTTGTTTGAACCGAAGATCCAGCTTCCGATCGTAAAAGCGGTCCAGTCTATTCACGGCCTTACAACGGTTTGGATTACACTCGACCGTAGGATTGTTTCGTTGTGTTCAAATGTCATCACCGTCAAGGATGGCAAGCTTGAGTACCAAGGAACATCAACGGCAGCGCTCGAAAGCAGCTCGATGCTGCAATCAATTGCTCACTAAGACTACAACTTCGTCAAGAACCACAATGGACTTTCAAGAATTCAAAAGAACCGGTACGATAGAGACGCCTGGTCTGCATGGTAGACTTGTTACGCTGTTGTTCATCTTCCTCATAGCCTCGACACTATTTCTGATTTTTGTGCCCTGGAGACAGACCGTAGTTGGCTCGGGAGAAGTCACGTCCTTCTCGCCCGATGCTAGGCCTCAGACAGTAGAAAGTGTAATTAGTGGGCGGATCGTTCGTTGGTTCGTACGCGAAGGGTCGGTAGTCAGAAAAGGCGATACCATTGTCGTGTTAGCCGATATCAACGTCAACTTTATGGATGTTGATATGCTTACCCGACTCGATGAGGTGCGGCGTGGAACATCGCTTTCCCAACAGCAGAGTATAGAAGTTGCAAAGCAGCGTCGGCAACAAGCCGAGCAGCGATATGCAGCCGCTGTTGCTCGCGTTGCTAATGTTAGTGTAGAGCTCACCACTGCAGCAATTCGTGCACTCCGAGCCGACACCTTGTTCAAGCAGGACCTTGTCTCTCGTCGTGATCTTGAAACTGCTCAGTTGAATCTTCAACGAGCGCGCCTCGATTCGGCAACAGCCAGGGCAAGTTTGGAAAGTGCTGCCCAAGACGTTGCTCTGTTTACTGCAGATCTCGAACGCGCAGAAAATCAGGCCTCGATAGCTTTGCAGGAGATTGACCTTCGGTTGGCCAATGCACAAATACGTAAAGGTGCATCCTACGTAGTTGCCCCGGCAGACGGCATAGTTGTCCGCATTGCTAAGGTAGGAAACGGTCAGATTGTGAAGGAAGGCGACGAACTGGCTCTCATTGTCCCGCGAACAGATGACCGTGCTGTAGAGCTGCATGTAGGAGATATGGATGCTGCATTGATCGAGCCTGGGAGACTTGTTTCGCTTCAATTCAGTGGCTTTCCAGCCTTTCAGTTTTCTGGTTGGCAAAACATCAACGTTGGAATCTTCCATGGGCGTGTCAAAGTCGTCGATGCTGTAGACGACAAGACCGGAAGGTTTCGCGTGCTTGTCGTGCCTGCAACACCTGAATACGCAGCCTGGCCTTCGAATCGATTTCTGCGGCAAGGGGCTACTGCAACTGGTTGGATTCTTCTTGATCAGGTCTCTATCGGCTACGAGTTGTGGCGTCAGCTCATGGGATTCCCGCCACAGTTTCCAGCACCGACAAAGGTCGATTATACGTCGCCGGACAAGCAGGAATCATCAAAATGAACAGGATAGTGTTGTTCGGCTTATTGCTGCTGGTTCCCTGTTTCGCATCAGCGCAGACAACTGTCTTGACGTTGAAGGATTTCCTGCAGATGGTCGAACGCCAACACCCTTCATTGCAGTCTGCGAACTACGAACCGGACCTCGCAGAGGCCGAGGTGCGGAATGCATTGGGCCGGTTTGATCCAGTCTTATCGCTAGACTATGACACGAAACGTAAATCTGGATTGGATAAGTATTCGCTTCTTGATGGATCGCTTGAACTACCCTTGGACATGCTGTTTGGACCGAGGCTAAAGGCTGACTATCGAAGGGGCTCGGGCTTTCAAATCGATCCTGAAAGTACTACGTCCCCATCGGGAGAGGCGTCATTTGGAATTGCACTACCAGTCTTTCAGGGAATCTTTACCGATACTCGTCGCAACACACTCAGAAAGGCATTGTTGCGCCCGGATATTGCAAAAGCGCAATATGCTATCGAACGTAATGGACTGCTGCGCTCTGCCGCTCTTCGTTATTGGGATTGGTGTGAAGCTACAGAACAGTTGGTGGTGGCGGATTCGCTATTCAAGATTTCTCTACATCGATTGGATTTCATTCGCCGCAGAGCAATAGCTGGTGAAACTCCATCGATTGATACGGTCGAAGCACTGCAAGAGACGTTACGCAGACAAGGCGACCTAGTTCGTGCAGAACGCATCGCACAACAGTCATACATCGATATGTCCTCGTTCCTGTGGGATGCAAGACAGCCAATACGACTTTCGAGTTTTAAGGGTGAGCCCCTTATAGTCATTGACGATGGGGTTCCGGCATCAGATTCGTCCATACGTATTGCTCGCATGCTGCGTCCAGAGATACAACGTGCATCATTTATGGTAGAGACTACGCGTTTTGATTCGAGTCTTGCAGCGGAGTATATGAGACCATTTGTAGAGGTTAGTGCAGGTCTTGTTACCTATGATGTATCTGATGCAGGTAAGATCGACTACAAGCTAGGGCTTAAGGTTCAGCAGCCGCTGTTTTTTCGTCAGGCTGCAGCGCAAGTGCAAACCTCAACGATCGCTGTGGACCGTGCAGAGTTATCGATGCTTCTGGTGCTCCGCCTTATTGAGATTGACGCGGAAAATGCAGTTGTTGGCTTGACAAAGGCATTCGAGCGTCTTGTGCTGGCCGAGCGTGAGGTTGAAGCTGCGCAAACAATGGTACAGGCAGAACAGCTGAAGTTTCAGGCTGGTGACTCATCTCAGATTATCGTAAATCTCAGAGAGCGTTTTCTTGGTGAGGCCCTTCAGCGTCGGG
>JBEBCJ010000144.1:0-13076 GCA_041157865.1 Bacteroidota bacterium | reverse complement strand
CATCTATCTAACGTTCAGCGACTGGGGTTACGGCGATGCTGATACTTCAGGAGCGGAGAACGAGCGTCATGGTGGACTTCCGCAAAACCGTCGAGTAACAGTCAACGATGCCCGCGTCATCATGCGCTCTATGGTCACACGAGTTCCACTCGACTCTGTTTGGAAGCGTCAAGCTTACCTCGGTGACGTTAATCACAGTGGACGCTACTACTTCACAAAGCTGAAGAGAGACTTCTCAGGCGACTCGCTTGTAGGCGGCAACATTGTTATCTGGCGCCGCACCATCGACGTTGAGCAATTCTTCCCAGGTCAGGGCGTTGGTCCTACAACTGGCAAACAGGTTGTTCGCGTGATGTATGAAGGTGATGGTCTTTACGGTGTAGACGGTAAGGCTCCAGACGTGAGCTCACTCAACCAGATTTACTATGAGTGCAATGAGTATGACGCTGGTCTCATCATGCGCTATATCTCTGGTCGTTTGCCTTATCTGCCATGGATCTATGACAACGATACACTCGGACCAGACTTTGGAAAGGTAGTAGAAGTAGCAGAAGCATCGAATATCAAGTTCGGAACACCAACATCGGTTGGTTCAGGTCTTGTGCGCGTTCCGGTATACCTCAATGGTGCGCACAAGGGCGCTATTGGTGTTCGTTTTACTTCTGATGCAGAGATCGTAGACATCGTTAAGGCTGGCAATACAAATGTTCTTGTAGATGCAACGACAGACGTCGTAGCAATCGCAGGTAACGGAACATTCGAAGCGGGTCAGCCAGTAGCCTACCTCACAATCAAGGAAGCTGGCATCGCAAACATTACAGATGTACGTTTCAATGATGCAGCGGTAACTGGCCACAAGCTTAACATGATTGAAACTGACAACAATGTCATTTCTATCTATCCGAATCCAGTTGCAGGCGCGATGTCAGTGGCTGTAAACGTAGTCGAAGCGGGTTCAATAAGTGCACGCGTTTTCGATTCGTTTGGAAAGCTTGTCGCTGAAATTGCCAACGAAAACGTAGCAGCAGGCACATTCAGTGCAAGCTGGGACGGTAACGATAGCAATGGCAACGCAGTGGCCGCCGGTTCATACATGGTACGAATCGAAGGCGCTGGCGTGAATGCAACACAGATGTTTACGGTTGTACGTTAATCATCTGACAGTTTGACAAATGAAAATGATGCTGATAGCGGTGCTGGCCGTCATGACGGCGGCCAGCACACTCTCAGCTCAAGACACGATTCGGTTTGAATCATACAGAACCGTTGATGTGTGTTCAAATGAACGGCGTTGGTTGCTAGCCGTTAACCTTGGTAAAGTGCTGCCAAGTGACAGCCTAGTGTCCTTTGACATTACAATAGGATATGATCGGACGCTGCTTCGACCGACAGACGTTCTTAAAGAGGGAACACTGTCAGCGGGGATGGCATATGAGCCCTTTCTCAACACTGTTGTACCGAACGAGATGAGAATTGCCGGGGGCAACATCATCAAGACCGTTTATGGTGACTTACCGCTCTTTGCGGTAGCAGGAGACTACCTAGGTGACTGCAAACAGTTTGACACATTAGGTTATCCGTGGCCCTCAACGTTTAACGCTGAGTTTAAAAAGCGGGTGACAATTGTGAATCGTGATACGGTGCGGGCTGTGGCGATTGCAAAGGGAAACAAAAGTGCAGGACTTGAATCGATTGTCGACTCAATTGTGGTAGATGGCGGAAGTGACTACGTCAATCTAGAGCTAAAGGGATCTCGTCTTCGAAGTGATAGTGTGAGTTACAGATTCTCTATTAAATCGTCCACGCCACAGGTGACAATAGCTCCAGACGGTGCAGTCAAGGGATTGATCAATGTTTCGGAAAACAAAGTGAAGGATGGGATAGAGATTGAAGCGACTGCCGTTGCACTGGAGCCCGAGTTAGAGATACGGTATAATGTCATTGGAACACCAAGACCTTCATATGCTGAACTTATAATCACAACAGAAGACCTAACCGATTGTGTTTGCGAAAAGCCCAGTCTACGTGATACTGTACGTATCAAGATCGATCCTACTGTAAGTGTTACATCTACTGATGAACACATTGAAAACATCTACGTTCACAACGATGTGCTCGTGATTCAATGTGACCATGAGGAGATGAAAACGGTGCAGTTGTTTTCCTTGCACGGGGAAGTGGTCCTTAGGGCCACCGTGACAGGAACATCAAACGCCGTTTCGATATCAAATCTGTCCAAGGGTGGTTACGTAGTTCGGACTACCTGCGGAAAACATCAACACGTAAAATTGATTTTGAAATGAACAAACATCTGATCAACTCATCTGAGGAGTGTATTATGAATCGTCGTTATGCTCTATGGGGCGGCGGTACCGCAATTGGTACTGTTCTCCTCCTTGCAGCATTAATCGGCATCGGTTCGACAGTGCTTTCTGCACAGACGAACAAGCCTGAGCTGCCGACCCTCTCTCTTACGGGAGATGGTGCAAGTTGGAAGAAGGAGGTCTATCCTGATGGCCGTATTTGGTCATCAAGTCGCGGTCCTAATGGAGACCGTACTCTCCTTGTGCCAGTTTTCATCAAGAACTGTTGGCGTACAACGTCACAGTATGAGGCATTTCCTATCTACAGCTTCAAGTTCAAGGTCCAGTTTGATAGCTCGGCCCTCGAATTCATTGGCGTAGAAAAGAACGGTCCACTGCGTGGTCCACAAATGACGCCAATCAGCTGTCTTGCAAAGGACTTCAACTTCACGTCGAGTGTTGCACGCGATGTAACATTCCAAAGTGTGATCAATGCTCCTACGCAAAATCGTCTGCGTGGAAAGCGCGTGATGATCACAGGTACTTCGTCTAAGGCCCTTCCTCAGACAGGTGATGTGACACAACCATGTGATCAGCGTCCATACGTTGAACTCGTATATCTCCGTTTCAATGTAGTGGCAAACCCACAAACTGATCCAGTGAGCGCACGTACACCACTTATCCTTACAAATGACACGTTGTACTACAACGACTTTCAGGTTGGTAAGGAAATCGTGTTTCCTGGTGACGTAGCCCCAGGCGACTTTGCTGGTCTTGGTGGCGTAGATAACTACTACCTTGACAACAACGGTCTGGAGCAGATTCGTGATCCATTGCGTCCATCCAAGCCAGGTATGATCTGGGTTGAAGTTACAGATGCAACTCCACGTTTGTCGTTCACAAACGTTGCTAACCCAGCCTTCCGTCTTGTCGACTCTGTCGACCAGTCAAACGGTGCACGTTGGTACGTTGTAGACCCAATTACGGTTGACTACCAGACCCCATATGAAGATCAAGCTGGTGGTATCGGAACGCGTGACGTCGACGTTATCAACGCTAACGCTGGTACACGTGCTTACGACATCATGGTTCAGTCAGATTCTAAGTGGCTCAAGTTCAAGTCGTTCCTCAAGGGCGGCGGTGGCCAGACAGAATTGAACCCATTCCCGAACCCAGTTCGCGAAGGATACATTCAGTACATGGACAAGGCTATCCTTGGTGCCATCGGTGATCCACTTGGAAACCCAACGATCGGTCAGCGTGACCTTAACATGCGTATCATCTGCGATCCTAACGAATTGCCAAACGGTGATGAGCAGGAAGTATGTGGTACATACGTTGGTTACCTTACGTTCAAGTCAAACTCACTTGAAGTATCAAATGTTCGCCTCAAGGTAACATTCATCTACTTCCGCTCTCCATACGAGCCGAACGTGTTTGATGAGAATGACAACTGGAAGCGTGGTCAAGAGTTCCTCGGTCGCGGTATCAGCCTCCAGGTGCGCAATTCTAACGTTCCAAACGATGTTACATACATCACATTTGGTGTAGGTAATCGTGCTACAGATGCTTGCGATACACTCTTTGGTGAGACGATCTATACTAACGGCCTTGGTTCGTTTGGTGCTCGTTGGTATCCCAAGAATCCTGATGGATCATACATCTATCAGAACGGTCTTGGCGATCTGTGGGCTGCAACTCCTCAGCGTCCACGTTCGACATCACGCGACATCCGTTCAATCTACAGCGACACAACGCTCGTTTACACTTGCCGCTTCGATGCGGGTGGAGACCTTAACTACCCAATCGTTGTTGCATGGGACACAGACGAGTTCTCACCAGGATCCGAGCTCTTCATCCGTGACACGCTGAACGGTTCACGTTTCAACGTCAACATGCGTGCTGGTACAGTACTTGGTGGCACACGTCAGTCATACACAATTCGTGACGCCGACATCAAGGCATTCGTTATCGAGTACACTCTTCCAAAGGTTGCTCGTTTCCCTGTAATCAACAAGGGATGGAACCTCCTTTCAGTGCCTGTCAACCCATCATCAAGCTACTGGCGCGACGTATTCAAGAATGCTCTTAACATTCCAATTCGTTTCGCTCAAAACTTGTATCAGAATAACGAAACGAACCTCGCTCCTGGCGTTGGTTACTTTGTGAAGTATTCTGACGATGTTGACAAGACAATTGCTGGTTCACGTATCCGTGCTATCAACGAAAACACATTCCCAACACGCCTTTATGATGGCTGGAATACGATCGGTTCACTTTCGTATCCAACATCAACACAGAACGTTGGCGTAACAGTGTTTGGTAACTCAGGTACATTCCCTGAAATCGTTGGCGACATCTACGGATATGTTACTAACCGTGGCTATCAGGCTGTAACAGAGATTGAGCCAGGTCTTGGATATTGGATGAAGGTCAAGGGCGCGGCATATCTTAACCTGAAGTCAGGTAAGGGCAGCATCAACAGCTCAATCGTGCGCGAGAACGTTGAAGCAAATTCAACACGCGTAACTATCAGCGATGCGGGCAACAACGAAGGAACAGTTTTTGTTGCTTCTAAGGGGCTTGTAGATAACAAGATGATGTTTGAACTGCCACCTACACCTCCAAACAATCTGTTCGACGTTCGCTTCACAACACAAACAAGTGTTGAGGATGAAGCAAACCCAACGATTCAGATCCAGGGTGTAACGTTCCCAGTAACAATCGAAATCAACAACCCAAGCCAGAACTACACAGTCGTAAATCCGATCTCGGGTGTTGTTCTTGGAACAGCGGTTGCAGGTCGTAAGAACACTGTGACAATCACAGATGCACGCACACCATATATCCGCCTCATGGGTCAGGAAGCCAACGTTGAAACACTCAGCGTCTCAGCTACACCAAACCCAGTTTCATCAAATGGTGTTGTTAATGTAACTGTGCCATCAAACGGTCTTGTAACAGTAGGCCTCTACGATGCCGTAGGAAACCTGGTTTCAACGCTTGTAAACGAAGTAAAGACAGCTGGCGTCTATGGTCTTGACCTCAACGCTGCTGACCTTGCTGCAGGTCGTTACATCATCAAGGCTACGATCAACGGTTCTACAGCAACAAGCGCAGTAACAGTTGTTCGTTAAGTTCTAACGTCGAAAAAACAAGAAGGGCAGCAGGTTACTGCTGCCCTTTTTTGTTCCGGAAAGGATATTCATATGTACACCAAGTTTGCAGTCATCCTGATGTTAGCCGTGCAAGTATCTGTAAGTCAGCAGGTAGAGATACCCATTGCTGTTACAAACACTGTGCTCGACCAGCAAAAGTCCTACGTGATAACTGTGGCCGCCAATCCAAAGGGGACCGTAGAACTCGACACGGCACTTGGAGAGCTGGAAATACCATCGTTACCACCACCGGCCGGTGTATTCATTGTGTATTCTATTCCACCGAGCAAGGACTTTATGTGGCTAAGTCCGATCGACATCAGGCCACTCGAGTTGGGCAAGCAGCATCTGGTAGAATACACCATCGGTATGACGTGGAACGCTGGTAAGATCAATGTGTCATGGGGCCCCATACCAACACTAGTCGACTCCGCATATATAGTGGATGTAGTGTCTGACTTTCCGAATAACTTTATCAAGGTAAAATTGGAACCTGGAAAGTCTTACGAAACGATCAACACAGCGATCACCAAACTGAAGGTGCTTGTTTGGTATAATGCCACTTCTCTGAGTGTTCAGGAACAAACATCAGATATACAAGTGTATCCGGTGCCCTGTGCCGATGAGATCATTGTTTCGAACGCACCGGACGGAGCACTATTCGATGTCATAGATGTTTCTGGTGCCGTAATTTCAAGTGGACAGATACGTCAGGAGATGCAGGCAGTCTCAACGACACAACTGCCGTCCGGGATGTACCTTTTGCGAGTTTTCAATAACGACGGCATCGTCTACTTGAGAAAATTCCTTCGCCAATAAGGGGCGATAAACAGTAAGCGTATGAGTGAAGAACGAGAACCACGGCCAAGACCCAATAATCCGCATCGCAGACGGCCCCCTCATTGGCGTCCATCAGGTCAACGTCAGGAGCGCACGGAACAGTCCCGAAATATATCTGGTTCTGTTTCCGTTGTTATCCCACTGCTCAATGAAGAAGAGTCACTCCAAGAGCTTTCACGGCAGCTGGAGTCAGTGCTTGATCGGATATCCCGTGGCCGCTACGAGGTGATTTTCATCGATGACGGCTCAACGGACGGATCCTACAATGTGATCAAGGATATCAATAGCCGCAATAGAAAATTCAAAGCGATTCGTTTTCGAACCAATCACGGGAAGTCCGCTGCACTTGCTGTTGGGTTTGCCGAGGCCACAGGCGATTTCGTTATCACTATGGATGCAGACCTCCAGGATGATCCAAACGAGATACCAGCATTGATCGCCAAGCTAGAAGAAGGTTATGATCTAGTCTCTGGCTGGAAACGTAAACGATACGATCCCTGGCACAAGACGTTCCCTTCGAAATTGTTCAATGCCGTTACATCAAAAATGAGCGGTTTGAAACTGCACGATTTCAACTGCGGACTAAAGGCCTATCGAAATGAAGTAGTCAAAACTGTGCAAGTCTATGGTGAGATGCACAGATACATCCCTGCACTTGCTCACTGGGAAGGTTTTCGGGTAACAGAACTTCCTGTGCAGCATAAGGCCAGACAGTTTGGGGTTTCCAAGTTTGGGATGAGCCGGTTTTTGAAGGGTTACCTTGATCTGCTCACAGTGATGTTTACGACACGGTACATCAAGCGGCCGCTTCACTTCTTTGGGGCCGTTGGATCGTTGTTCGCCGTTCTTGGTTTTGGAACAGACCTCTACTTGGTCATTGAAAAGTGGGCGTTTCAAACACCATTCAGTCAACGTCCGTTTCTATTGCTGTTCGGCATAGCGATGATCATCGTCGGTGTCCAGCTCATATCCATCGGACTTGTTGGTGAACTGATCGTCAAGAATAATCTTAGTCAGCAGCGTTTCAGCATCCGTGAACGTCTGACGTAACTACTGGAACCATTTCGACTTCTTACATACGTTACCTATGAACATCAAGCGTATAACACAAGTCTCTGCCATTGTTGTTGTCTTGTTCTGCTCAACAACACTGCTTACATCCCAGGTGCGTTTCCGCATAGCAGGTGGTTTATCTACAGACTGGATAACAAACGACAATCCGGCGGTCTATCCACTTACGGGCTCTAACAGCGATACAACCAGTACGCGTCCGTTTGGCGGTGCCTACGATGGCTCTCAGCCGGGCTGGGGACTTCGTGGCTATGTAGACCTTGACAAACAGAAAACCTTCCGTATCCCTGTTGGGGTAGATGTCTTTTACTACAACGGTGCGCAAAGTATTGCAGGTTCGAACTACCAGTTTCTTGTAGAACACAAGAATACACTCGTATCGACATTTACAGGTTTTGAGTGGTCCTTTGTAGAGTTTCCTCTGGCATTTGCAAGGGCATATGTAGGGGGCGAAGCACGGGTTCTGTTTGTAAACGCAAACACAATAAACACACAGGCAACGAACATCATCAATGGCGAAGTCATAACCTCGAACACAACTGTATCGAACAAAGCATCTGCAATTCGAGTTGGTGCAATGGCACGTCTTGGTATTGAAGGCGAGATCTATTATCCGGTGTTTCTCAATACAAGCGTTGGTTATGGCGTTATGAATCTGTTCGGTCGTGATACGCGAACGAGCGCTCAGGGCGGAAGAGGCGAACTTCTGACGGCTCGGTCATTGAATGAAGCGGGCGAGGGCGTTCTAACACACCTGAACTTCTCGTTCATGATTCAGATACGAATCTAGACTCGAGGACGCATCACGAATGCATACTGCCGAACAAGAAGACCACAAGAACTACGGACTTCACGACGAGGTATGGCGCAACCATGGTCTGGCTGCTCCTGCACGCAGAGCCTTGGTTAGTGCAGGGATATTTGAAGAGAAGCACCTGCGAATGCATACAGTGGACGAGTTACGTCAACTTCATGGAGTGGGCAACAAGGCCCTCGAGCAACTCCAGGCCATCATAGGCAAAGCATAACATCAGGTTTACTTGTAGAATGTCTTCTCAAAAGCCCCTTGTTCGGGCTTGTTAAGAATAATGCGCCAGATGATCCCACGAACAAATCCAGTGCCGTAGCTGATAAGCTGCACGTATGACGCAGCGATACAGCGACATGCAAGTAGAATAGATCTGTATTTGATACCGGCTTCGACCAGGATGCCGAGCGTATACGCGGCAGGCACAAGTAAAGCGACCCATCCGTTCTCTACCATGAGGGCCATGTAGATCGCCACCACCAGCAACGCTGTAAATGCTGCAGGGAAGAAATGCGTCAGCTTCAGCGTATAGGGATGTCGTAGCGTGATGTTGATGCGAGCTATTCCGCTGTTGTGGACCTGCTTAAAAAACTTCTTCAGATCCGTTCGGCGCTTGTGATACACCCATGCATCAGGGATGAGCTCAACATTATAGCCCCCTTCCATCATGCGGATGGAAAACTCGACGTCTTCACCGAAGCGCATCTTCGAGAAACCGTCTGTGTCGTTGAAGACCTGTCTCGAGATACCCATGTTGAACGAGCGTGGGTGAAATGCGCCCCCTACCCGCACCTTGCTACCACGGATGCCGCCTGTGGTTAACAGAGACGTCATCGCATAGCTGATGGCCTTTTGCGTTGGCGTAAACGACTCATGCTCTCTGTCGGGTCCGCCGAATGCATCAAGCCTTCTGGATGTAACTGCATCATCGATGGCCCGCATATAGTGAGGGGGCACTGTGCAGTCGGAATCAATGAACATGAAATAGTCGCCCGACGCTCTGCGACAGCCGTAGTTACGGGACGGACCCGGACCTGAGTTGTCTTTGAAGAAGTACGACATCGTAAGTTGGCTCGTATACTCCCGACATACGTCCTTAGACGTAATTGATGAGCCATCCTCTACGATCACGACCTCAAAGTCGGTATACGTCTGCGTTGTAAGACTCTCTAGGAGCTCGCGCAATTCATCCGGACGGTTGAATACAGCAACAATGATGGAGTACTTCATGGTTTGGGCACAAAGATACGCGTGATATGCGTGCTATTTTTGAGACGATGGCAACTACACCACAAGATCCCGTTGTGCGATCAGAGCAGATGGATCTGCTCCCACGCACGAAGCGCAACATCCGCATGCAGTATCGCCTTGCGCAGCACACACTTATTCCGTGGCTGCAGCAGCTTGGCACACTTCCCCCCAATGCGGCCGTGTGCGAGATCGGATGCGCCGAAGGAGGCGTTCTGGCCGCATTTGCAGACCATGGTGCATCCTATGCTTTGGGTACAGATATTCAAGAGCCACTTCTGCGGATCGTGAGTACGCCGGTATGGAGAGAGCTTGGTTA
This sequence comes from Bacteroidota bacterium, assembly GCA_041157865.1. Lineage (GTDB taxonomy): Bacteria > Bacteroidota > Ignavibacteria > Kapaibacteriales > Kapaibacteriaceae > UBA10438. The sequence continues at coordinate 3,329 of JBEBCJ010000144.1, read as the reverse complement.
CGCTATCACGTTCACGCAGCATGATGTGATCTACGACGAGATCCCACAAGAATGGCAGCACCGCTTCGATATTGTTCTTCTGCGCGATGTGATCGAGCATCTCGATGATGCAGGGATTGCACTAAAGAATATCGCACGGATCATGAAGCCAGGCGGAGTAGTACTTGTGACGTTCCCGCCCTATACATCTCCGTTTGGCGGACACCAGCAGTTACTCGGCACAACGGCAGGCGCGCTGCCGTTTGTACACCTGCTTCCATGGAGCATCTTTGGTGCCATCGTGCGAAAGGGCGATCCCGTAAATCAGGAAGAAGTTGAACGTCTGCACACAATTCGTTGCTCTGCACAGAAGGTTGTGCAGGCAGCAACTCGGGCCGGACTTGCCGTCATTGATCAACGCTACTTCGGACTTCGTCCAGTGTTTCGCTGGAAGTACCAGCGCTCGATTCCAAGTTTTGAGCTGGGTACGTTGGCATCTCTTCCCGGTATGAAGGCAATTGCCATGGAGGCAGCATTCGTGCTGCAGGTGCCGCGATGAAGACCGTGCTTGTTGTTGCATATCATTTTCCCCCAGGGGGCGGTCCAGGTGTGCAGCGTGTGCTAAAACACGTGACGTACCTGCGTGATGCAGGGTGGCGTCCGATTGTGATGACCGTTGAGAACGGCGACTTCCCGGCACGCGATGAATCGCTTCTTGCAAAGATTCCCTCGGATGTAACAGTTGTCCGTGTGCCAATCCTTGAACCGTATTCCCTGTATCGATCGTTCATGGGCGCCAAAGGTGCCGCCATTGACGTTAACGTAAACAAGTCCAGCGACCAACGCTCCGGCTGGAAAGAACGTCTTGCCGAGTTCATCCGCGCCACACTGTTCATACCCGATGCTCGCGTGGGCTGGTTGTTAACAGCCGTGAAAAAAGGCGTAGAGCTCTGCAGAGACCACAACATCGATGCGATCTACAGCTCTGCTCCGCCGTACACATGCGCGCTGATCGCTCGCTCGATCAAGCGTAAGACCAGGCTACCCTGGGTGGCCGGATTTCGAGATCCCTGGACAGATTTCCTGACAACGCCGGATCGGTGGTTTCTCCCTGCAGCCATTGATCGCTCTCTTGAACGCTCGGTGTTCAATGAGGCCGATGCCGTTGAGTGTGCGTGGACGGGAATCGCTGACGATGCATTCAGGAAGTACCCGCATCTTGATAGATCAAAGTTCTACCATGTGCCGAACGGATTCGACTCTGCAGACTTCCCACAGGTCCGGTATTCCCGCAATCCGCGGTTTACGATTACCTATACGGGCTCGATGTACGGAAGACGCACGCCAAGGGCCTTCCTAGACGCTCTGGCGCGTTTGAATGACAAGGGGCTGGTAATGCCACAAGATGTACATTTACGCTTCGTAGGGCGTTTTGGCGACGAAATCCACGCGATGATGGATTCATCACCATTTGCCCCCTCCATAGAGAAGATCTCGTATGTGCCGCACGAGGAAAGTGTGGGGTACCTGATGCGGTCGGAAGCATCGCTTCTGATTGTAGACGATACCAAGGAAAGTGCAGAGATCGTGCCGGGAAAGGTCTATGAATATCTCGGCGTTGGACGTCCAGTTATCGCGCTTGCTCCACGAGGTAGCGCCATTGCACGTCTACTGGACGAAACCCAGGCCGGACGTAGCGCACCGTTAGAAGACATCGACGGTATTGCAGACATCATAGCAACATTCATCCAGCGGTGGAAGAGTGGACAGGATTGCACCTCACCGCTGCATGATGTGATAGCCAAGTATGAACGAAAAGAATCAGCCAAAGAACTCGGACGCATTCTCACCAAGGTAACTTCATGAAGCTCCTAAAAACAATCGCTTTAGCAGTCATCGCCATCATTGCCGCAATGGTGGTGTGGAGCATACTCTCAATGGTACTAAGTCTTGTGTTCAAGGTCACAATGTTCCTGGTCAAAGTCGCATTGATCGGCCTGATAGCAGTTCCATTCTTCCTGTATCTACGTCATAAACTTCTGTCATCGAAATGATTAGACACATCCTTGCACTGCTGGTAGGCTGCACGCTTATGGTGAATGCGCAGCCGAAGTACAATCCACTTGCTGTTGATCTAACACGCGTGATCCTCAAAGACGTCTTTGAGAGTAATGCTGTGCCGTTCGTTCAGCCGATGGTCAATACGATCAATGCGACTTCAAATGCACGCTTCTTCAGCAGTGCATACGTGCCCAAGAAGGTAAGTAAGGCATATGTGCGCATCAGCATCAACGGAATGGCTGGCTTGATCAATGAGGATCTCAAGTGGTACACGCCAAGCCTCGATCTTGGCCCACATGAAAACATCCTGGCAAACCTTGATAAGTATGGCCAGATCGCTATCGTAGACGGACGTCAGACCTACGTGATCGGGAGCAGATACGAAGACACCCTGGGTCTTTCAACACTGCTGATGAAAGAGCTCCTGCGCGATGCACTAGAACAAGGCTATTTCGGGATACCATCGCGTGCGGCATCGTTGTTCGGCAATGCCCCCGGGAATGCCGTTGTGCTACCTACAAAGGGAGATCTTGCCACAGTGCTGCGTAAACGCCCAGAGTACGCGTTGCTCGAGCAGTTTGGAGCAACGGCGGGAATAGATTCTCTCCTGGCCAATCTTTCACTGCCGCCTGCACTTACGCTTCCGCCTGGTGCGAACATGTCGCGGATCGTAGCGGCTGTTCCTCAGATTGAGATTGGATCACTTTACGGCACGGAGCTGCTGCTGCGATTTGTACCGCCAGTACAGTTCGATACAAACGTGGGAGACTTCTCATTCTATGGTGTTGGTCTGCGTCACAGCATCTCGCAGTACTTTCCACAACGCTGGTTTGACTGCGCCATTCAGGGGGTATACCAGCACACGTCACTGACTAATACCATCGGTCTTACAGAGTCAAAGTTGGCGGCAGACGCCACGATCATGAGTGCCAACCTGCAGCTTGGAAAAAGGCTTGGTAAGCATGTCGATGTCTATTCGGCGTTTTCGTACGAGCATATTGATGTCACCTCGACATACACCTACACGTTGCCACAAGAAACGCAGATACAACTTGGTTTGCTACCCGAGCCCCCTCTTGGACAAAAAGCAGTTCCAACGCCCGATCAGCCGGGCGACCAGCGTCCGCAAAGCTCTACAGTTTTGGCCGAGAACATCAACGTTAAGTATTCTATCGGCATTAGTGCGCACGCCGGTCCATGGCGAGCGGCACTCGATATGAACTTCAGCACATTTGATATCATCTCGCTGGGAATTGCATATACGATCAATCAGCCAGACGAATCTGTCG
>JBEBCJ010000143.1:0-4611 GCA_041157865.1 Bacteroidota bacterium | reverse complement strand
TGTTGAACACGTTCTTGCTGCACTCGTAGGTATGGGCGTTGATAACTGTGTGATAGAACTCACCAACAACGAGCCCCCTGTAGGTGATGGATCATCGATGCCGTATGTGGAAATGATCCAGAAGGTTGGCCTGGTTGAGCAGGGGGCCCCGCGTAACGAAATCATCATTGATGAACCCATACGCTATGTTGATCAACAGCGCGGTACCGAAATCGTGGCCTTGCCGAACGACAGTTACCGTGTAACGGTCATGGTTGACTACAAGAATCCCGCACTTGGGAGTCAGCACACCGGACTGTTTGACATGGAAAAGGAGTTCGTGTCGGAATTCGCTTCTGCCAGAACGTTTTGTTTTCTGCACGAAGTGGTCGCACTCTATAACCAGGGTCTTATCCGAGGGGGCAATCTTGATAATGCTATCGTGATTGTTGACCAGGAAATGTCGGACGAAGAACTCCGTGCAACGCTGAAGTCTATGGGCGTATCCGGCAACGCTGTTCTGGGCACGACTGGCCTGCTGAACAATAACGCGTTGCGCTATCCCAACGAACCAGCAAGGCACAAGCTTCTTGATATGGTTGGCGATCTGGCACTGATAGGCTATCCAATTCGTGGACAGGTACTGGCAGCACTGCCGGGGCATGCGGCCAACATCGAGTTTGCCCGCAAGGTGCGCAAGAAATATGAGGGCAAACCAAGTGTGCGCAGGTTTGCCACCGGAGGCTCATCGACCATATTCGATGCAAATGAAGTGCTGAAGATGCTTCCACATCGTTATCCTTTTCTGATGGTCGATAGGATAGTGGAATTTTCACCTGAGGCAAGCAGGATCGTTGGTGTGAAGAATGTTACGTTCAACGAACCACAGTTCATGGGGCACTTCCCAGGAAGGCCGATATTCCCGGGTGTATTGATCATGGAGGCCATGGCGCAGACCGGTTGCCTTCTGCTGATATCACGCGGTATCGACCCAGAAAAGAAGCTCGTGGTCTTTACCGGAATGAACAATGTGAAGTTCCGGCGCGAAGTTGTTCCCGGAGATCAGCTTGTGATGGAACTGGAAATGACGCGCTTTAGGTTTAACATTTGCCAGCTGGTGGGTAAGGCATACGTGGACGGGCATCTCGTTGCAGAGGCAGAACTCCAGGCAGCTGTGGTTGATAGAGAGGTTGTCCAGTCATGATTCATCCAAGCGCTATTGTTTCGCCCGCAGCAACGCTGGGCGTAGATGTCTCCATAGGACCGTTCTGCGTTATCGAAGACGATGTCGTTATCGGCGACCGTACGGTCCTGATGAGTCATGTTGTGCTTGGCAACGGGGCTCGCATCGGTTCGGATGTCGTTATCCATCCGAACGCAGTGATCGCAACTGCGCCACAGGATCTCAAGTATGCCAACGAGCCAACATTGGCCATCATCGGCGACAGAACGGTAATCCGTGAAAGCGTTACTGTTAACAGAGGTACTACTGCAAGCGGCAAGGCCAGCGTTGGATCTGATTGTCTGTTAATGGCATACGTCCACGTGGCGCATGATTGCGTTGTCGGAGACCACGTTATCATGGCAAACGGTGTTCAGCTTGGTGGCCATGTCGAGGTTGGCGATTGGGCAATCCTTGGTGGGCTTACAGGTGTGCACCAATTCTGCCGCATCGGCGCGCACAGCATGATCGGGGCATGTTCCCGGGTGGTCAAAGATGTACCGCCGTTTACCCTTTGTGGCAAGGAGCCCCTTTCAGTTGAAGGAGTCAACGCAGTCGGACTGCGCCGACGGGGGTTTACCGCTGAGGCGGTCAGTTCCATCGACGATTTTTACACGGTACTGTTGCGCAGTGGATTTAATACCACCGATGGAATCCGCAGTTATGAGGAGCGGACCAATGGATCGGTAGGCAACGAAGTAGCCTATTGCATCAACTTTATCCGTTCATCCAAGCGCGGCATCTACCGATAGAAAGCCATGCCGTTTGCCATTGTTGTTCGACTGATTATTGTCGTGGCCTCTGCACTGCTGGCATCGAATGTCCGGGGACGAGAATTCCCACAATTGTATGCTAATCCATTCGAGGCGCGGATACAAACAGTTGGACAACTGGGTCCGAAGACCTTGCGGCTGGACATTGGGGCTGCACCGGTGTTGTTTCGCGTCGACTCAACCTATAGCGTTGCCGCTGAATTTTTTACGCTCACGAGATTGCGTTCAGAAGGCAACCTGAAGTTTCCCGTAGAAACATCTGATTATTGGTTCGGTTTTACCGGAGCATATACACCTGCAGGGTCGGCAGTAGACATGCGGGTTCGGCTGGCGCATATATCGTCGCATCTTGTCGATGGATATGCAAATGCCAGCGGACAGTTTGAACGGCAACTGCCGTTCGTATACAGCAGAGAGTTTGTCGAGGCCATCGTTGCTTATAGAATTGGCAGTCTGCGGCCATATGCAGGACTTACATGGGTGTGGTCTATTCAACCCCGATACTTCGACAGGGTTATCCCTCACGTAGGACTTGACTACAAGCATGATCTCGGGGGCGCATTTTCTATGCATCTAGGGCACGACACAAAGATGATCGGCATCGATGGTGTGTATGTTCCGCAGCATGCAACGCAGATCGGCATTCAGCAGCGCTACACAGCGGGCACATCGGCAGGGATAAGCTTATATCGTTTTGACGGCCGCAGCATTCACGGCATGTTTTCCAAGCAGGCCGAATCATATCTGGGCATTGGCTTGTCTTTTTCTTACTGAAGACCACGTGTGGTCCTAAGCCGTATTTTCGTGGTCTATCACGAACTCAAAGCCCCTTATCTAGACTCTCTATGGGAATTGCCTGCGGTATCGTTGGTTTGCCGAATGTCGGGAAATCAACTCTCTTTAATGCTCTTACTTCGAATGAAGCAGAGGCTGCCAACTATCCATTCTGCACCATCGATCCTAATGTAGGGATCGTGAATGTGCCCGACCCTCGACTAAAGAAACTTGTCGATGTCTATCAGACAGACCGTGAGGTACCAACGACAGTCGAGTTCGTCGATATCGCAGGACTTGTCAAAGGGGCCTCCAAAGGCGAGGGACTGGGAAATCAGTTTCTTGGGAACATCCGGGCATGCGATGCAGTTGCGCATGTTGTTCGGTGTTTTCAGGACGACAACGTAGTGCACGTACATGGTGGAGTTAACCCGCTGCACGATATCGATATAATCGAAACAGAGCTGATCCTCAAAGACGTCGAGTCTGTCGATAAGCGCATGGAGACCGTCAACAAGAAAGTCCGTGCCAACGATAAAGACGCTAAAGAAGAACATGAAATCTTAGGTGTCTTGCGTTCGCATTTAGATGGTGGCAAGCCAGCTCGCAGCTTCGAGCGTGATGAGAAGGCAGCAGGCATTATTAAGCAGCTTCAATTGCTCACAGACAAGCCTGTGATGTATGTGGCAAATACCGACGAGGTTGGAGTAAAGAACGGTAACGAGTATCTAACAGCTGTTCGCGAACGTGCTGCATCAGAGGGCGCAATAGTGGTGCCGATCTGTGCAAAGATCGAGGCAGAGATTGCTCTGCTCGATGATGATGACCGTGCGATGTTTCTGGCCGATCTCGGCATGGAAGAACCCGGCCTTGACCGCGTTATCCGTGAGGCATATCGCTTGCTTGGACTCATCACATACTTTACAGCCGGAAAGAAGGAATGTAGGGCCTGGACTGTGCGGCAAGGATCTACAGCACCGCAGGCAGCAGGCGTTATACATACAGACTTCGAGCGTGGTTTCATTCGAGCCGAGGTTATGTCCTACAACGACTGGGAGCGCCTTGGTAGCGAGCAATCGGTAAAAGATGCAGGACTCTATCGTGTGGAAGGAAAAGAGTACATCGTAAAGGATGGCGACATCATGTACTTCCGCTTCAACGTCTAAGGAACACTCATGGCTTTATTGGGTCATTCGGCCAGACTTCTTCTGCATCACGAAGCCCCCTTGCAGGCATCAGAGAGTTGGGAGCTTGTGGGCTTTGAGCAGGAGCATGCCTCCGAAGACGAGGTCCAACTTTCTGACGGTCAGATCTTTGTAACTATCTGCCGCGGCCAACAGCATGTGCCTAAACTGGCATACGTGGCAGCATCGCTGCAGAGTGTAAAGGATAAGATCCTTGCATCGGGCAATACCTTGGATGTCATCTCTCAACAGGAGCTCAGCTTCCGGGGTCCTGGAATGCTGGAGTATACTGTTGTGCCAGCCACAGCCGATAACATCGTACACAGGACCGGCGACAGCAATCCTGTCCTGGGTTATCTCGATGCACTGGTCGTGCCGGTTGAAGACGCGGACGCAAGTGCCGTATGGGCGCAGAAATGCGGATACTTTATTGCCGAGGCAACAGGACGTGCCATACCATGTGTCGACGTTACTGATGGCATCTGGATGCTGTCGTTTCGTGAGCAAGCCCTGCGTGCGCCATTTCTGCACTACACAGCCGACATGGACGCAGAGTGGGTTGCAGACCTTCAAGAAGCGCTTCCAACTGCAGACGTAAAGCTTGGGCCGGACGGCCGTGCCATTGTTGTGGTTTGCTCTATGCCAGGGGGCATCCCAGTCATGATCACCAATGATGAGA
>JBEBCJ010000142.1:0-4820 GCA_041157865.1 Bacteroidota bacterium | reverse complement strand
GCAATGGCATTGCTCGAGATATTCCAATCATCAACGAGGTAGTTATCGAGAGTACCCTTCATGATGGCAATTGGCCCTGTTGCATGCACGCCCAGTTGCGAAGATGACTCGAGTCCGCCGAGTGCCTCGACAGAGGCTTCAGGCATTGGTGTATACACAAGTCCTAGTGCCCCGTTAATTCGCTGCAGCGAATTGAGTCCGATACTCCGTGAGTCTTGCGAAAGCAGCCAGCCCTGACGCAGAACTGTGCGCAGTGTGGAGGCAACTGGAACCTCCCATGCGATCTGCGACTGCTGATCATCACGAGTTGCAACAGATGCGGTGCGAAATGCTGAAGACCTATACTGATTTACAAAACGGAACTGGCCAACAGATGTCGTAAGATCAACGTCTGCGTTACCGGTCCACACAAACGTGTTCGTGATCTTATCAACGCCGAACTCTATGCCTCTGCCGGGCACGCGCTCCTGCGGTGTGAGTAGCGACTGGAGTTGCTGCGCATAACACGATGATGCTGCAAGGATCGACCCAAGCAGCAATACAATGTGTCTATGAGATAACTTCCAGACGTGCAAATGCCACCATGAGTTGTTTGCGTTGGCCGTTGTCGAACAGGACAGTTGCCTTTTCTGACTGCCCTGCACCTGTCACGGAACTTACAGTACCATTGCCAAACATTGGATGTTTTACGCGCTGTCCTGTGCGAAGCGTTGGCGTGCCCGCGCTTGGCGCCTGCACGTTGCGAGATTTGGGCTGCGACACGCTTGTATAGCGCTTCGGCATCGGAAGCTGCGAATACGACGAACCGCTCTCGGGCATTTGCGAGTAGCTCGAGCCGCGCGGCTGCGGCCTTGCCGGCTGCGGCGTCTGTTTGATAGACGCGCCGTGCTGGGCCATCGATCTGCTGGAGGGGGCTAGGCATTCTGTGTCTATTTCAGCAAGAAACATCGACGGACGTGAGAACACGAGTTCGCCAAAGCGGTAGCGTCGCTCTGCATACGACAGGATCAGCTGCTCTCTTGCACGTGTTATGCCGACGTACAGAAGACGTCGTTCTTCTTCCTGTTCTGCAGGGTCTTGCTCTGCTTTTGCAAGTGGGAACAACCCCTGCTCTAGTCCGGCAATCACTACCAGCGGAAACTCAAGCCCCTTGGCTGCGTGCATTGTCATCATCGCTACGCGATCATTACCCGTCTGCGGGTCATCAGCATCACTCAAGAGTGCGATCTGTTCCAAATACGAGATAAGCGTCATCTCCTCGTTGAGTTCTTGCTGCTCGGCGATATGATCCAGTATACGCTCGATGTTGTTCCATCTGTCCTGCGCATCATCAGTTTGCTGCAAACGATACATCTGTGGCAGCCCTGTCGCATCAATGTAGGCCTGTGCAAGCGAGGCAGGAGTAAGCTCGTTGAACATTTCCTGGTAGCGCGTGATGATTCCGACAAAGTCGTTCACGGACTTCACCATGCGGGCTTGCAGCATTGGAACTTCCTGAACACGAAGCAACGCCTGGAACAGTGATAGGTTCTCGCGGACTGCGAATTCCTGTACACGCTCAAGACTTGTTGCACCGATGCCACGAGCAGGCTCGTTGATCACGCGCAGGATACTCTCGCTATCATCGGGGTTTACAAGGATGCGCAGGTATGCCAGCACATCCTTGACCTCTTTACGCTTGTAGAAGCTCACACCGCTCACGATATGATACGGCATGTTCGAGCGCCTGAGCGCGTCTTCGAGGGCCTGCGACTGAGCGTTCGTGCGATAGAGGATAGCCACGTCTTTCGGCGAGTATCCGCTGGAAGAGATACGTGACCTGATCGTACGAGCAATTGTCTCAGCTTCTTCCCTATCGTCACGGCACGCAAGCACCGTGATCTTTTCACCTTCGTTATTATCCGTCCAGAGCTCTTTCTTGAGCTGTGATGTATTGCGTTTGATCACACTGTGCGCCGCAGCAAGGATCACCTTTGTTGAGCGATAGTTCTGCTCAAGGCGCACCACCGTGGCCTCTGGATAGTCACGCTCGAAGTCGAGAATGTTCTTGATGTCTGCACCACGCCAGCGATAGATGCTCTGTGCATCATCACCTACTACGCAGAGGTTGCGATACTTGGATGCAAGCATCTTTACGACCTTGTACTGAGCTCGGTTGGTGTCCTGGTACTCGTCGACCATGATATAGCGGAACCGATGCTGCAGTTGCTCGAGTACATCAGGATTGTCTTCGAGAAGTCTGATCGTATGCAGCAACAGATCATCGAAGTCCATTGCGTTGCTCTGCTGCAGACGCTTTTCGTAGAGCTCAAAGATCTGACCCGTCTGTTTATCAGTGATCGAGTTGGCCGTGCGCGAGAACTCCTGCCATGAGATCATGTTGTTTTTGGCATGCGAGATACGCGAGCGCACACCATTGGGCGGCAGCACCTGCTGCGAGATACCCATCTGGTTCATAATGGCCTTAATAGCCGATGCTTGATCGTCGGTGTCGTAGATCGTAAACGTTGGAGTAAAGCCGATCTTCTCTGCGTACTGACGCAGTAGGCGCGCGAAGATGGAGTGGAATGTGCCGGCCCAAATGGAGCGGGCTGCAGAGCCCCCTACCAAGTGCGCGATACGCTCTTTCATTTCCTGGGCGGCCTTATTTGTAAAGGTCAGGGCCAGCATGCTTTCCGGGCGGACACCGCTGCGCAGCAGATATGCCATGCGAAACGTGAGCACGCGTGTTTTGCCGCTACCTGCACCGGCGATGATAAGCACGGGTCCGTCGGTTGTGCGCACGGCCTCGGCCTGACGTTCGTTCAGTCCTTGGAGTAATTCGTTTGCAGGGGGCTGTTGGTGTTCAGGGATAAGTTGTAGCATCAGAACTCTACAAACCCCGTTTTCTTGTACACCTTACGAAGCGTCTTACGCGCTCTATCGCGCGCATGCTCGGCCCCTTTGCGAAGCGTTGCTTTGAGTGTTTCTTCATCGGCGCGCAGCGCTTGATACTTCTCACGCACAGGACGCACAAACGCAACGATTGCCTCGCCTACGGCTTCCTTGAACTCGGCATAGCCAAGTCCTGAAAACTCCTGCTCGATCTCTGCGTACGTCTTGCCCGTTGTTATGTGGTAGAGCGTCATCAGGTTTGCAACACCTGGACGCTTGTCGGTGTATTCGATGGTTGTGCCGGAGTCTGTTACCGCGCGCTTGACCTTTGATCGGATCGCATCGTCGGTATCGACCAAGAAGATCGTTGCCTTCTCGTTGGAATCAGACTTCGACATCTTCTTCTCTGGCTCTTGAAGCGACATGATCTTGGCGCCCACCTTCGGGATGAAGGGCTCGGGCACCGTAAATGTTGGCGAGTAGTGATGGTTGAACCGCTCTGCCAGGTTACGTGTAAGCTCTAGGTGCTGACGCTGATCCTCGCCCACGGGCACGAGGTCTGCGTTGTAGAGCAGAATATCGGCGGCCATCAGGATTGGATAGGTAAACAAGCCAACATTGACGTTGTCGGCATGTGTTGCGCTTTTATCCTTGAACTGCGTCATCCGAGAGCACTCACCGAATCCCGTCATACAGTTCAGCACCCATGCCAGCTGCGAATGCTCCGGCACGTGTGACTGAATGAACAACGTCGACACATCGGGATCGATACCTGCGGCGATATACATTGCAGCCACATCAAGCGTACGCTTACGCAGTTTGGCCGGCTCTTGCCGAACCGTGATTGCGTGCAGATCCACGACGCAGAAGAGCGCCTCGTATTCGTGTTGTAGTTCTACCCAGTTGCGCAGCGCCCCGGCGTACTGTCCGATCGTAAGATCGTTGGTGGGCTGCATCCCCGAGAGAATCGTCTTTTTTATCTGTATTTCGGCTTCCATACGTGGTAAAATACCCACCATCGGCGTCATTGACGCATTTTTGTACATGATAGGATTTGGATGTTATCGCACAGTCGACACAAACCCAACGCACCAGAGCGCGATCGAGCATGCCCTCGCCTCTGGCGTCAAGCTTTTTGATACCAGCTCCAACTATGGGGATGGGGCAAGCGAGCGGCTGGTGGGAAAGGTCATCAGACCCGAAACACAACCTGCACCGAGATCCCTCGCTGCTGGCGCAGCTCGGGATGACGCTTTCAATGGTGTGGCTTACGCCACTGTTATAACCAAGTATGGTTATCTCCAAGGCACGATGCTCGAATCTGTCAAAGCGCTCGAGAGCATGGGCATCGAGATTCCTGATGTCGTAAAGCTCTCCGACTCGCTCTGGCACTGCATCCACCCCGAGTTCTTGGAACAGGCCTTTCAGCTTTCGTGTGAGCGCATGGGACGCAGCGCTCTTGATGTTGTGCTGCTGCACAATCCTGAGTACTATCTGCAGCATGCGCATCAGCAGGGTGTTGAGGTTACCGAAGCTCGAGAAGAACTGTATCGTCGATTTACCGAAGCCTTCACATGGTTTGAGAGCTGCATCGCAGACGGACGTTTGCGCGCTTACGGCGTAAGCTCGAACACCTTTGCCTATCCGGTTGATGCAACAGATGCTGTGTGCCTTTCCCGTACACTCCGCGCGGCCGAAGAAGCAGGTGGCAAGGGGCATCACTTTGCGTATGCGCAGATGCCGTTCAATCTGATCGAGCACTTTGCTGCGACGAGTTTGAACACTCCAGCGCGCGATGGCGGATCGACGCAAACGCCACTTGAGTTTGCCAACGAGAACAACATTCACATACTCGTGAACCGTCCGCTCAATGCCATCGTAGACAACGACCTCATCCGACTTGTCTCGCATCCCATGCCGGAGCACATTGTGCATCCGCAGGACAT
>JBEBCJ010000141.1:0-27964 GCA_041157865.1 Bacteroidota bacterium | reverse complement strand
CCGTATCGAGAGACTCTGTTAGATCTGGTTCGTAACCTAAGGATGTTAGCAAGCGCGCAACGTTCGACAATTTCGTGATACGCTTGTCACATTCAATCGATACTCGATGGTTTAGAAGATTAACTCGCGAGGATATTATCCCTGGATCAAACTTGTTCAACCGCTCAAGGATCCACACACAGCCTGCACAATGCATATCAGGGATCTTGAAGCTTGCCCGAATGGATTGTTCATCCTCATACTCAACTACGCGTGATCGTTCGAGCTCATTATCCAATACAACGAATCGCTCTGTGTTATCGAGTCGGGGGCGTGTTCCAGAATGCGGCGTAATCGTATAGTAGTCACAAGCACCACTTTGAGAGACAATCTCGTATACACTCAAACATCCTTGACAACAGAACCTGTGACCATCCATTTCGGGTGATTTGACACTGCAGTTCGTACCGCAGTGATAACAAGCGATATCGTTCTGCACGGAGTGCACTACCCTTTTGCACCCTCTACTGGTGAGCCAGCATAGCGAAACTCCTTTGACAACCGCACGTTCAATTCAGACGCCTTGTCTCCGAGGTCTTTCAACGTAACACGCTTTGCGATGGCAGTGAGTTCAATCCGCAGTTTTGTCCAATGCTCATGGGCTGGGCACGGCTCGGCTACACCGCATCCAGGTAATCCCAGCAAACACTCGGTAAAGATTGATGTGCCGTCAATTGCGGCTATGAGTTCGAACAGGGTGACTTCAGATTTCTGCCTAGCAAGAGCTACTCCACCACGGGGCCCCCTGTACGAATTCATGATGCCCTCTTGGGTGAGCTGTTGCAATACCTTTGTTAAGAAGTGAAACGAGATCTGTAGCTCAGAAGAGATTTGATTTATGGAGACGTACCCCTGAGAGTCGTGCGCAGCAACATAAATGGCCGACTGAATTCCATAAATGCAGGATTTTGATAGTATCATCTGTGCAACCGTAAGCAGTTTTAAGATTTCCGACTCTCTTGTCCGAAATTACCGCAAAAGATTAATAAAGTCAAGTATATACGTTTTAAAAAATATTGGGGTATTTCTGTGGCGACACTTCCTGCATGAGTCCATAGATCTTCATGCAGATATGCTCGGCCTCTGGCTTGGACCAGAAGTTGCCATCGGTACCATATGCTGGACGGTGTTCCTCTGCTGTCAACGTGGCTGGTGCAGAATCTAGGTAACGATAGCCATCCTGCACTTCAAGAACTTGACGCATCATAAACGCAGTAGTACCACCTGGCACGTCTTCATCGAGGAACAAGATCCGATTTGTCTTCTGCAGCGACTGCACGATCACCCCACGTGTATCGAATGGCAGCAGCGTTTGAACGTCGACCACTTCCGTCGATATTCCAAGTCGGTCGAGCATTGCAGCAGCATCAAGGGCAACGCGAACGGTTGCACCGTATGTCACAACGGTTATATCTGAACCCTGACGCACAACCTCAGGCACGCCAAGTGGAACCGTGTACGTGCCGATGTTGATCGGCAGGTTTTCCTTCAGGCGATAGCCATTCAATACCTCGACAACAACAGCAGGGTCTTCCCCTTGTAAAAGTGTCTGGTACATTCCAGCTGCTTGCACAAAGTTCCGCGGTACACATACATGCATACCCCGAACAAGGTTGATGATACCCGCCATAGGGGAGCCCGAATGCCAAATACCCTCGAGCCTGTGACCACGCGTGCGCACGATCACGGGCGCCTTTTGTCCGCCTCGTGTTCTCCAGTGCACTGTGGCAAGATCGTCACTCATAAGCTGCAATGCATAGAGCAGATAGTCCAAATACTGTATCTCAGCTATTGGACGCAGACCACGCATGGCCATACCAATCGACTGTCCGAGTATCGTGCATTCGCGTATACCTACATCACTCACACGCAGAACGCCGTATGCCGCCTGCAATCCAGAGGTGCCTTGGTTAACGTCGCCAAGAAATCCCGTGTCTTCACCGAAGATGCTTACCCGCGGATCCGACGCAAGAGCATGGTCGAACCATGCACGAATCACCTCAGAACCATTGACTTGTTGGGGCTCGGGCCCGAAGTCCGGAGCGATTGCAGCACTCCGCAGTGGACTCTTCGGAGTTTCGCAATACAGGTGAGAGCTATATAGGGGGCGAACCTTTTCGTCGTACCCACGACGCCATGCAGCCAGATCTTGCGCACATGATTGTGGTGCTTTTGCAGATGCCACGAGAGCTCTGTGGACCGCAGACATGATATCTCTACGAAACGGCTCACGGATACGTGTAAGCTCGCTGATAATCTGCTCAACTTCTTGCGCTGCTTCTGCATGCGAGGCAGACTGGAGATTATCTGATGTTGTGCGAAGTATCGAAGATGCCTCGGTGATCTCCTGCTGGATTGGATGAATGTAGGCGTCCCAAGCTGCCTGCTTGCTGGACTTTACCGACTCAGTAGCCACTGCTTCTATGTCGTCAAGCTCTTTACTACTTGCAATTCCCTGTTCGATCATCCACGTCCGCATGCGCGAAACACCATCCATTTCGGATTCCCACGCCAGACGCTCTGCAGTCTTGTAACGCTCGTGCGAGCCGGATGTGGAATGTCCCTGAGGCTGCGTAACCTCGATCACATGGATGATTTGCGGTACATGCTCCTTACGAGCCGTGGCAGAGGCCTTAGCATATGCCTCAACAAGCGCTGGATAATCCCATGCCTTCACCACCTGGATATCATATCCGTTCGACGATGTTGCGGTTCTCGCAAACCCGGATAGAAGCTCGCCCACATTCGACTTCGTAACCTGAAACTCGTTCGGCACGCTGATACCATAGCCATCGTCCCAGATAGAAATGATTGCTGGGGACTTCAGAACGCCGATGGCATTGACGCTTTCCCAGAACATTCCCTCGGCGCTTGATGCATTACCAATTGTACCAAATGCAACCTCGTTACCGTTTGAAGAGAACTCGGTAAGTGATTGCAAAACTTCAACTTCACGATACAGCCTTGACGCATACGCAAGACCAACCAGTCGCGGCATTTGCGAGCCTGTAGGCGAAACATCTGCTGAAACATTCTTGCGTGCTACTTGAGGTAGCCACGTTCCATCGTCGCGCAGCAAGCGTGTTCCGAAGTGACCATTCATCGAGCGGCCAGCGCTTGCTGGTTCTGCCTCGATGTCCGTATGAGCATACAGTTGCGCAAAAAACTTCTGAACGTCGCTCTCTCCCGTGGCAAACATGAAGGTCTGGTCGCGGTAGTAACCACTGCGCCAATCCCCGGGCTGAAAGGCCCGCGCCATGGCCAGCTGGGCAATCTCCTTGCCATCGCCAAAGATTCCGAACTTGGCCTTGCCCGTAAGGACCTCTTTTCGACCCAGCAGTGATGCCTGCCTGCTGAGAACGGCAATGCGGTAATCACTGATGATGTCTGCCTTTGATAGTCCAGCTACGACATTCTGCTCTGCCGTGCGTTGCTTCGCCGGGGTTGATTTCTTGCTCATAGACTACAAAGTTACGATACTGAATCACTCACCAAAGAGTGATGGTTGCTGAGGAGCCCCTTCTATCTGAGCCCGAATCAGATTCTCGGCATGCTCAAGGGTTTCGGACAGGACGCTGTTTACCAGGACCACATCGAACATATCCTGGTGGGCCATTTCCATCTCAGCACGAGACAGACGCGTGTTGATCTGCTCATCGGTCTCGGTATGTCTGCTCCGCAAGCGCTGCTCGAGAACTTCCATCGATGGGGGCGCAACAAACAGCAATAGTGTGTCGTCCGGGAATGCAGCTCTTAACGACAGTGCACCTTTAACGTCCACATCGAAGACAACAAACTCTCCGCGGGATATTGAGTCGGCAACAAAACTCTTGAGTGTTCCGTAGTAATTCCCAAAGATTTCCTCGTATTCAACGAGATCTCCCTCTTCAATCTTCCGCCGAAAATCATCTTTGGATAAGAAGAAGTAATCCCGACCATTCTCTTCCCCATTCCGCATTGTCCGTGTTGTGGCGCTTACCGAGAATTTCATCTGCGGGAACGTCAGCAATAGATGACGAGCCACAGTTGTCTTACCAGCTCCGCTTGGCGCACTCAAGACAATTAGGTGTTTTCTATTCGACATTCTGCACCTGTTCGCGCATACGCTCGAGCTCTTCCTTAACACCGACAACAATCACTGCAATCTCTGCATGGTTGCATTTTGAACCGATCGTATTGATCTCGCGGTTCATCTCCTGTAGCAAAAAGTTGAGCTTGCGTCCAGCCTTCTCGTCTCCCGACATGTACTGGCGAAAATGCTTGATATGACTTCTAAGTCGCACGCACTCCTCTGTGACATCCAGTTTTTCTGATAACAGAATGATCTCGAGTTGCAGACGTTGCTCGTCCACAACCGAATCTTCGACCAGCTGCCGAACACGCTCACGAAGTCGAATGCGTTCTGATTCGATGCGCGAAACACTCATTTGCTCAACGACATCAATGCTGCTCAGCATGAGCGTTAGCCTCTCATCAAGGTCGCGACACAGTTCAGCCCCCTCTTTATCCCGCATCGCATTGAGTGCATGAAGTGCTTCAATCAGTCCGGACTGCAACTCCGGCCAAACATCTGTCTCTGCCTGTGTCTCTGTATCTGGCTGGAACACCCCTGGTAGGGCCGCGATGTGCTCGATTGTTACCTGGCCCGATAGCGCAAGTTCATCTTTGATAGTATTCAAAGCCTGTACGTAGGCTGCTGCAACTGCAAGATTTGCCCCTATCTCCGCCGTCTGCGCCGAATCTGCGCGGCGCACAGAAATCGTCAAAGAGCCCCGGGTGACATGCTCACGAACAGTTTCACGCATCTGGCCCTCCTTATCGGACCACTCCCGAGGGATCTTTGTGGACAGTTCCAGATATCGTCCGTTCACACACCGTGCCTCTATTGTGCAAGTGCTGCCGAGGATCTCTACTTCGGCCTTCCCATAGCCAGTCATGCTTCGTATCATGCGCAAAGATACAGAGCGGAAAATGTCTGCAAGGGGCTAACTTGCTTGAATAACGCTACCATGATTGCTACCAACGACCGCACCACCGAACTTGCCGTTGAGGCCCTGCTCAAGCGCTGGAATTGCCGGCCGTCCGTTGGCATCATTACAGGTTCCGGGTTCCGATTCCCTACGGACGGCTCTCTGCAGGATACGCTGGACTATCAGGATGTTCCCGGGCTTCTTAGCAGCACCGTTCAAGGGCATGCCTCAAAACTGCAACTGCTGCGGGCTTCTAATCAGAACGTGATCGTTTGCTCGGGCCGATTTCATCAATACGAGGGCTATGCCGACAATGTTTGCATGCAGCTCGTGCTGATGCTATGCAGGCTTGGCGTCCGCAGATTGATCATCACGAATGCAGCTGGTGGACTCCACTGGCGCTATCGCGTTGGCGATATTGCGTTGATCACTGATACGATAGACTTTACCTTTCGACACCAGCTACTGGCCGCCCGCGAATCAGCATCGAATGATGTACGCGGGAATAACCAACAGACGCACAAGGCCATCATCGAGCGATGCACGAGAGCAGGTATCGATCTCGAAACCGGCACCTATTGTCAACTTGCTGGTCCCTCCTACGAAACCAGAGCAGAGATTCGGATGCTCCGCACAATCGGCGCAGAACTTGTTGGCATGTCTACTGTTCGTGAACTGCGATATGCTGAATCGCTTGGAATCTCCACGACGGCATTTTCGATGGTCACAAACACACTGACCGACGCACAAATGCGTTCTGTCTCTCATGGAGAAGTTCTCGAGGTCGCAGAACGAGCCGCTGAGCGGCTGACTGCAATCATCAACTGCTGTTTAGAAATGGAAGTCACATGAGAATGCTCACTTACTCAATGTACCTATCGATCATCTGGTCGATGGTTATCTCGTGCACCACCTCTGTGCCGCAAATCGAACGAAGAACTTCGACAATTGAACTTTATCAAACGACGCCGTTGCTGATTTCAAAGAGCTCGTCCGATTCAACAGTAGGTCTGGTTAGTTTACCGCCTGTAGGTGCAGGGTCTGTTTACCGGCAGGCGCTACTGTTGTATACTACGACGGCCGGACGTCAGGATAGCCTTGCGATGACCATTGTTTCCTCGGGAACATCAACTACAGCACTATCAACGATAGCCAAGTGTGTCATCCCACGCGACATTGATCCTACATCAATGCGTATTGGACTTGAACAAGGCAATATCTTCACCGTACATCCTGCCATGATGCTAGCTGAGAGTGATGAGCCGCTCGTATTATCTCCATTCATTCAGCGCTCCAGTGCTATCAGAAGTCCGGATGATGACGATCAACAACCATTTGATCTATACATGATTGGGGTTGAAGCCATGCGAATGCGCCTTGTTGATGGCGAATACTTACCATCATCGGAAGATATACGCGTATTCATTCGTCAAGGTCTAAAGGTGTTTTGGCAATCGAACGCCGGCATGTCCTATCTGACAGTCATCAGCCCAGTCCGTCCTGAAAGACCAGGTGAACACTCATTGTATTCGGTAGAGTGGACTGGCACTGATAGCTTCGGTACGCCGCTTCCTCCGGGAGAATACACTGCAGACATCCTGATACCTGCTAAGCCAGCCCCTTATCAAACACAGATCACATTTTCATGGCCTCTCAGCAGGAAATAGACACACATTGGATGCGGCAAGCAGTTGAGCTTGCTCGGCTCGGAGCAGGATCTGTTAGCCCCAATCCGTTGGTGGGATGTGTCATAGCAAGGGGCACGGAGCTACTAGGCCAGGGCTACCATGAGTTCTATGGCGGCAAGCATGCAGAGATCAATGCTCTTGATGCATGTCGTGGCAAAGATCTTACGAATGCCACCTTGTATGTTACACTTGAGCCATGCGCGCATCATGGCAAACAGCCGCCGTGTTGCGACGCCGTCGCGGGTGCAGCTCTGAGCCGCGTCTGCATCGGAGTAATCGACCCGCATCCAGCTGTTGCTGGTAAGGGGCTGAAGGCATTGCAGCGTGCAGGCAAAGAAGTGGTGCTTGGGACCGAGCAGGAATCTTGCCTCTGGCTTGCACGGTACTTTCTGCATTCGGTCAATTCAGGCCTACCCTACATCATCGGCAAGGTTGCTACGTCGCAAGACAACAAAATCAGCAGAGCTTCGAAGGATGATGGCTGGATCACCTGTGAGGAATCCCGCAGGAACGTCCACCTGCTGCGCTCCGAGTTGGATGCCGTGATGGTGGGCATCGGGACGGTGATAGAGGACGACCCGATGCTGGATGTTCGGCTTTCCAGCGGCAGGAACCCTGCTCGCGTGATCATCGATCCGTCGTGCCGCCTCAGTGCAGGTTCCAGGATTGCAAGCACAATGAACACCCAGAGAACAATTATCGTTGTCAACAAACGCACTGCGAGCCCCCTGGCAATGGAGCAGATGCTCAAACTCGGTGGTGAGATCGTAGAACTTGATGCTGAAGGTTCGAGTCTGCCCGCGGTTG
Source organism: Bacteroidota bacterium (assembly GCA_041157865.1). Classification (GTDB taxonomy): domain Bacteria; phylum Bacteroidota; class Ignavibacteria; order Kapaibacteriales; family Kapaibacteriaceae; genus UBA10438. The sequence goes on along the minus strand of JBEBCJ010000141.1, from coordinate 20,460 downwards.
CCATCGCCAAAGCACTCCACGATCGTGGCATACAGTCTATCCTTCTTGAGGGCGGGCCAGTTACGTTGGATAACTTCATGCATGCCAAACTCGTGCAAGAGGTGCATATTCACAAGGCTCCGTACGTCATTGGTTTTGGGCGCGAATGGACATTTCACCTTGACTCAACAGAATGGCAACTCTATTCAATACAGCACTGCGGCACAGATATACACTCGCTTTATCGCAGATCTGGATAGTACTTTCAATCATTCTCGCTGTTGTCAGCCATGATCAGGCAATAGCACAGAGCAGTGACCAGCAGGCACTGCAGAGGGCTGTTCAGACCAGGAATTGGCCAGAGATCGAGCGCGTACTCGTTTCGATGAAGGTCGCTGCCTCCACTGATGTTACCATGCTCGGACTCTACACGCTGGCACTCGTGCAGCAGAACAAGATAGACCAGGCCACACGAAGCGCCCGGAAAACGTTGGAGCTTGATTCACTGCGGATGCAGTCGTGGCTTATGCTCGCCGAGTGTTACTCACGCGGCAACAGTCGCGCTGCTTGTTTGGATATCCTTAAGCGCGCAACACAGAAGTTCTCGGATTCGGTTCAAACACACCTTGCCTACGGCCTAACACTTGTAAAGTATGGCCAACAAGCAGATGCCATCTCTCCCTTGGAAGAGGTGATGTTCCGTAGGCCCGAGCAGACGGTGATGTATGAGTTGGCACGTTGTTACTTCGCTACAGGCCAATTCAATGCTGCAGCAGAACTCTACCAGCTACTAATCGAGCAGCATCCAGACAATGCCTCCTACCATCGCGGTGCAGGAGAATCATTTATTGCAATGCAGAAGCTGCCCGAGGCCATACGTTCGTTCGACAAGGCGCTACAACTAGACTCGAATCGCATCGAGACCTACCTACTGCTTACAGGTGCCCTTACAGAATCAAACGATACGTCGAGAGCGCTCATGGTGGCCACGGCTGCATCAACTCGATTTCCACAGGATGCAATGGCGTGGTACAATGCTGGGCTCCTGCAGGTAAAACATCGTCAGTACGATGCTGCAACACGAGCATTTAAAAAGGCCATCAATCTGCGTCCGAATTACGGCGAGGCATATTTCAATCTGGCCGTTGCATACGAACAGACAGGTTTTACAGAGGATGCGGCTAATGCATTCAAGCGCTGCGCTCTTGTTCTACCTGCTATGGCACCAGATGCCTACAACTCACTTGCGATCATGCATCGCAGAAGCGGCAATCTTGCTGAAGCACTCAAGGCGCATGAGCAGGCCATTTCTCTCCGTGATACGTCGGCAGTGCTCCATATTTCCCGTATCAATTCATGTCATGAAGCAGAGAAGTGCTCCTTGGCAGAGGATTACATGACCGAGGCACTTCGCAGATTCCCGAACGATGCTCAGGTCTTGTATACGTGTGCTAAGTGCATGATTCGTCTTGGAAAGGTTGAACGTGCTCAAGAAATCATCGTCCGTCTCGAGAAAACCTCTCCTAGTCTGGCAGACCAACTGAAACTATTGCTGAAGATGTGACCCCTATGCGTGTATCGACAATTGCATTCCTGGTCGTTTTCTCTCTGACCGCAACACCGGATAGTATTGCTCAGCGCAGAGTATCTCGCCAAGTACAGCGGCAGATCGACACTGCATTATCTCTTCTAGGAATGCACCAACGCGACCTACCGATGCCCTCAGATCTGCTTGAGCGCGACCACCACCGCACCGTAGTGCACGACAATCTCTTCACCAGACCATTTTCTTCAGTAGACATTAGCGAAGATCTCGCAGACACGTATCTGGCGAACCGCACTTCAAGCGCTTCCCAATTGCAGGATCAACTTCACGCGTGTCTGGCACTTGGTCCGTTTAAACGATACTATCTCGACAACATGCCGGATGCCGAGACTGTTCTGGAGCGGCTGAAGATCTCTCGCAGCAAGATCGGCAGTCTGAACATTGCATCATCCATCGTACTACTCCGCCACTCAGCACTTTTGCTTCAGGCAATTGATGCTGTTGCAGTAACCTCCAAATCTCAATTGACTGAGATCGAGTCGAAACTTGTTATGCTCGAATCGTTATGGAGGATTTCGAAGTCCTCAGAAACTGCTACCGTATGGGAGATCTATGCTGAGGAACAATCAGCTCAAGCTGCTGTGCAGAGGCTCTATTCCTCCCTTAGTATTGCATCTGTGAAGAAGATGCTCGATGTTGGCCCCTCAGTGCATGACGACTTAGTGAAAATCTCAAACGAGTTACTGGGGGCTCGGGATGTTTTGATCGACAGCATAAAGACTGCCGTTTACGACACACCAATCGGGAAAATAGCCATCGGGGGCCCCGGTAATGATGTCTATCAAGGCCGGTTCGCTATGATCATTGATGTTGGCGGCAATGATGTCTATAACCTAAGCTCCGAAACGCTGCAGCAGCGGATAACAACTCCTGTTCGCATTCTCGTAGACCTCGACGGGAACGACACCTATCGCGGTGCAGACTATGCACTTGCATCCGGCTTGCACGGAGTCGATGTCCTGATCGATCGCTCGGGTGATGACACCTATCATGGCGGATCGTTCGCTCTCGGCAGTGGCTTGCTCGGCTACGGGATACTGCATGATTTCGAAGGCGAGGATTCATACATAGGCGGAACAAACACACAGGGATCAGGCATTCTCGGCATAGGTGTACTGCTCGATGATGCAGGCAACGACAGCTACAGATGTCATTCACAATCGCAGGCATTCGCTGGGGTGTCTGGCGTTGGATTCCTCGGAGATAGATCAGGCAATGACACCTATGTTGCCAGCAGTCCCTACCAGGATGTATTGCGATATGAAGATCATCAGATCACGTTCTCGCAAGGAGCAGCTCTTGGCAGCAGACCATACGCTTCTGGGGGCGTTGCAGTGCTGGCAGACGGTTCTGGCAGCGATACGTACGTGTGCGATATCTACGGACAAGGCACTGGGTATTGGTTCGGCATCGGTGCTCTGGTTGACAGATCTGGAGATGACAGATACCTCGCCCACCAATATGCTCAGGGATCAGGCGTGCACTTTGCAACTGGCTATTTGCACGACAATGCAGGTAACGATGTCTATTCATCGCATGGCGTATCACAGGGGTGCGGACACGATATAGCCTACGGAATGCTCTTCGATGAGGATGGAGATGACACCTATGCATGTGAGAGTCTCTCGCTGGGCGGGGGCAATGCAAATGCCGTATCAATCTTTGTAGACGTCTATGGTAACGACAGTTACGCTGCGGCAGACACGACCAACACAATGGGCTTTTCGGACTATCGAAGGGGCTATGGAATGATTGGTTTGTTTATCGACGCACATGGCAACGATCGGTATTCGAACGCATCACTCAATACAACTACGTCGCTGAAGTCTACGTATGGGATTTTCAACGATTATACAGATTCGTTGCTTGATGCTCAGCAGCGCGCGAAACAGGCCCCGTATATGTCTCAAGTAGAACTTCCGAACTCCATCGACAGTCTGCTGATCCTGGCTTCTGCATCACATTTGCGTTTTCAGCACAACGTCGAGCCAGCCCGCAAGAAACTGGCATCGTTCGGCAAGGACGTGCTGCCCATGATCGAAACCAAGCTTGGAACATTGATGCCGCGCGAGAGACTCACTGTTGAGTCTGTGGCGCGGCAAGTGTATGCCGTTGCACCTGATTCGGTTGTTAGCATGCTAAACCGTGGCTTGATGAGTAGTGATTATGCAGCCAACGCCACCGCGGCCACGATCATAAGCACAGTCAAAACAACATCTGCTTCGGCTACACTGCTGGAGCTAACAATGCGCGACGATTGGCGCAAGCGTCGGCTGGCTGCTTCAACGCTGGGCGAAGTACGTGACACACTATCTATCCGTAGGATACATGCACTCCTAACAGACACGGCATCGTATGTACGAGCACGTGCGGCTTTTGCAGTCGGTGCAACTGATAGTCTTCCCTTTGATGTTCTTAGCGGAGCGCTTGCAGACTCATTTCAGATCGTTCGCAACAGCGCAGTCGAGGGCATCAACAGAGGAACTCGCAGAGGAATGCGTCAACTGACACAGTACCTAAGCTCGATTACATCTGAAACCCACTTCCGTTCAAATGCTCGGCTCCTCTTCAATGCAGATACAACAAAGTCTGACATCACGCATTGGAAGTCTTGGATAAAGGCCCTAACACCTGATCGGCTTTCTGCTGTGCGCGGTCTGCAGCGCCAGTTGCCAGCTCTGATGCAGCCGGCACTCGTCCCTTCAAGACCAAAGACAAAGAAGGCTAAACGAGTCAAAGCATGATTCGCCATCACATCACACTGCAGCACCTTGCCGGGGAATTGTCCGAGCTTCTGGAAGGGTCTGTACTGGCCTGCGCCTGGACGCAAGCCAAGGACACAGCAATGCTGATGTTTGCACATCAAGAATCAGAAATTCTGCTCGAGTGCGATCTAAGTCCCGAGGCAGGCACAATCTTTCATAGAGACACTGTACGTAGAGCCCGGCGCAATACTCTCGACATTTTCGAAGCGGCCTATGGACAGCCTGTGTCATGCGTAACCAAGCACTCTGGCGATCGCATCATCTGCATCTGGCTGCATTCAGTACAGATTCATGCTGAACTTTTTTCAGGGGGCTCCGGCAACCTGCTCCTCGTTCGAGACAACCTCGTTATCGACGCGCTTCATGACGGACGTAATCGAATAGGCCGTGAATATCGTGATCGTATAACCGAGCAGCGCTCCCTTCGCTACGATCGGCCCTGCTTTCGTGTGCTCGGTGATCGCAATTCACTGTTAGGAAAGTGGTTTGCCATAGAAGCATGCATTCGCGCAGGTGTTGATGCTTCGATTCCCTATCAAATACTGACACATGATCAAAGAATTCGTCTTGATGACAGCGGATCCGAAGTGCTTCGTGAGGCCTCCGAATCCAAGTGCTGGTTGGTCTTGTCAATTGACAATGAGATCGTGCTCTCTCCGATTAAGCTTGCCAACAGCACCATCATCGAATCGCATCAACACGTTCTTACCGCGATAGGTAGAACGCTTGCACTGCGCAACAAGCGCGCATCTTTTGATGAGCAGAAGCGAATAATCGAACGCACACTGAGCAAGCGTATCGAGCGCATAGAATCTACCCTGCGCAATCTTGGGTTGGATCAGGCCCGCGACAACAGAGCGGCCGACTACAAGCGCTTTGGCGACTTGCTGATGTCCCAATCAAACGTGCAGATCTCTGGCTTGACATCAATTGAGGTCCACGATTATGTTGCTGATGCATCCGTGAGCATTGCGCTTCAGCCCAAGAGCTCGTTGCTCGAAAATGCGCAGCGGTATTATGAAAAGTCACGTTCAGCTCTGCGTGCATCGCAAGAACGCCAACGACGAATGCCGGCACTAGAACGCGAGCGTGACCGTTTGAGGCAGCTTCTGCAGCGGGCCTCCACAGCTGTATCAATCACCGAACTACCCGAACTTCCAAGCCAGCTAAAGCCAATGGACGCAAAGAACCCGACCAAGCCGCCTGAAGAGCAGTTTCGAACCTTTGTCATTGATGACCAGCATACGCTCTACGTAGGCAAGTCAGCAGCCAACAACGATCAACTCACGATGAAGTTTGCACGACAGCAGGATTGGTGGCTTCATGTGCGAGGGGCAAGCGGCTCGCACGCCGTGCTGCGTGGAGTGCTGGGACCAAAGGTTCCCAAACAGGTGCTCGAGACCGCCGCTGCAATCACGGCATACTACTCGCAGGCACGCAATGCGAGCTATGTGCCTGTTGTGTACACGCAGCGCAAGCACGTACGCAAACCCAAAGGGGCAAATGTTGGCGCTGTTGTCATAGATCGGGAACAGACGGTCATGGTCAAACCAGGATTACCTATCGGCACGCAGGACGAAGACTAGTGTGTGATACGCACCAGTGAGGCCCGATTGCCGATTCTTACAACGTAAACTCCGCTAGGATAATCGCCAGCATCTATGTAGTAGATGTCCCTGCTCACAGCGGCAGAATGAAAGAAAATTCTACCTGTAACATCAGCTATCTCGATATCAGCAGAATGTTCTGGATGATCGATGATGATCATCCCGTCGTGATACCGGGGTTGCCTACCATTCTGCCAGATGGTTTCATCGCCAACATCAAGAACGGAGCCATCGTATCCAATACAGAGCTGATGTGGTGTTAACATACCACGTTCTATCTGCTCAGCTGCTAGAATATGATCGCTACCGTTATATGAAAGTCCCTTTGGCAGAAGCGCGGTCGAGAATGCAGTGCTGATATCCCATTGCTGCCGCGATTGTAGATCAAAGCGGCGTCCACTGCCCTGCCCCCTATCGAACAACGAATCACATGCAAACGATGCACCTACAAGTTCCAATGGACGTTTATCGAGTGTGTACGTGTCGATCACATACCAACTGCCCAGTAGTGTCTGCTTGGCCCTTAGACCACTATCAGGAAGGACATACAATCGAGTTACTGCAACACTTGTGTTGGCAGGCACCCACTGGTTAAATGACAAGTCAACACCATGTCGGCTGAAGAAGATAGACCCTGCAGAATCAGTGGTCGTAACCACCTGAGCCGCTCCAAGCCCTACTAGGGCTCCCGATTGCGTGCGACCTGCACCTGATTCAAGTTGCCCATCCCTACCCGACTTTTTGTCAAACAGCAAACTACCCTGTGCTTCATTGAATTGATAGTATCCCAGGAGTCCTGTTTCATTCGTTAGCCGGACAAGATGCATCAAGCGACGAACTTCGTCTTTCGACAACTTTCGAGAATACAGAGACACCTCGTCGATTACTCCCGAGAAGTTTCGCGAGCTCCAATAGTGATAAGTGCCCAGCTTGAAGACCAAGGAACTCAGCTGAAGGGTTGAGAGCTTCACGGCATTCGTACTCGGATATCCGTTTACATAGACTGTTGCTCCGTTGGAATCAATCGTCAGTGCAACATGCGACCAAACATCGGGCTCAACGCGAAGTCCGGATCCCCACCACCACTGTCCACCAGTCCAGAGATACCCCAGTTCATTCTTGTCATTCACAAACTGCATGCCGACCTCCTGACTGACGCCAGCATCGGCATCGGTGCAGAGAATGGCAGAGAAGCCCGGCTGCATACCTTTAGGTTTAACCCAGGCAGTGAACGAAAACTCCTTCAGTGATCCGTCAAACCTTCCCAGTGTAACGTGGTCATCCGGATCGGTCAGATCTACTGCCAGACCAGGCACAGGATCGATTCCATCGCATTCACTTTGCAGAACTGTTACTGCATCCTTGATGCGCATTGTGTCTGCACCGTTGGCGTTTGCGACAATCAGCTCAACATCATACGTGCCGGGTTTGTCATAGTATACCTGCACCGTGGGCGCTGCTGATGTTGCAGGCTGACCACCCTCAAATCTCCATGTGCGTTTGAACGATATCGATTCCAATGCGGCTGAGCGGCATCCAAAGCGCACGGGGATTCGTGAACAGCGAACCGTATCAACATCCAGCGAGATCTGTGCACGGGGCGCGGCAGTGGCAGGCATATCGATCTGCCATAGACCTCTGTCAGTTGCAACGCGCATGATGCCATGACGTTCATTTATATGGATGGTATGCGTCTCAGCAAGCGGTAATCCCGTGCCATACAACTGCCACCCTCTATCGGGTGTGTATTGATAGACACCTGCATCGGTGCCGGCATAAAGTTCGCTGCTGGTGCCTCTGCGAAAGATCATTGTGCGCATAGCCGCCTCTGGCAGTCCTGCAGACAGATCTGCCCACGTGGCTCCAGCGTCTGTTGTTTTGGCAACCTTTACCTGCTTTTGAACGCCAGAAAATGCCACATACATCGTCGAAGGATCGCCGTCAGAGAATGCAAGATCGCACATGCCGCGTCCGCGCGAGATGGTTGACGGAGGCGTGATATTACTCCACGACATTCCGGCATTTTTTGTGTGCCACAGCGCTCCGTCGCCAAAGACAGTTTGAACGTTAGGATCAACTGGATGAACGCGCAGACGATAGGCCCAGTTAGTAAACTTTTTGACCTCCTGCCATGACGACGCATTGTCGCGGGATACCACAACTCTATCGTTTTGATAGTCAATTGCGTAGAGCGTGTAATACCGCAGCGGATCAACATTGACATTGTCCATGGTGATATACCCAAGGTCTATACCCAGCTCGGTGGCCGAAGGGGGCACATTACGCGAAGTGGTGCGCCTTCCACGAACGCTTGACCACGGTTTAGCATAAACCCATTGAGTGGCTATTGGATTGACATTAGCCCCCATTGCATCGGCACCCGACCATGCATACCAACCGTCAACCGGTTGACTTTTCATGTAGACGGTTGTATCGCGAATGGTAGTTGGAAGGTGATACGCACCTATGGCCATGATATCACCATCATGCGACTGGTCAAAGCCCCATATCTCAGTTGCTGAGATCCCAAAACTTCGTTCAAGAAAGGCATTGCCTCTGTCTGGGCTCATGCGGATACCACCGTCTGTGGTTATCCAGATAGAATCTCCACGTATCGATACAGACTGCACGTCATAATGCATCGCAGGCAATTCAGTCCACGACTTGCCCCCATTTGTAGACCTGTATGGAAAGATACCTGCAACAACCATCAACGACGGATCAGAACTTGAAATGGCAAAGCCCATATCCCAGGTTATCTGTCCAAGACCATTGCCGCCTATATCATAATCAAATAGGTTCGGGTTCAATACCTTATCTGCAGGCTCCGGGCCATCAGATGTGCCACAGCAACGTGATTCGAATGTGGACCCCTGGTCTGTCGAGACGTAGATACCGTATGTACCGGCGATGGTGTCTGCCCGCGACCCACCAATGGCAACAGCCACCATATCTGGACGAGCCGGCGTGGTCGCAAGAAGTGCTCGTGCCATCTTAAGACTCGGCTGCAACTGGGGATAGCCACTGCCAACGGCATCAAACTTTGCGGCACTACTTGTAGAACGAATGAACGCAATGTGGGCCCCTTGCTGCACCAGTCCGTAACACACTTCATTTTTTGTCGGATGCCACTGAAGGTCCCACCATGTTCCTTCGAAGTTACAGGACTGACGCCAAGACCCTCCACCATTCGTGGAAGTGTAGAGCCGGTTAACGGAGGCAATTACGATACGCTGAGGATCGTTTGGCGCAATTGCAACAAGATCTACTGCCTTTGCCGTTGATAGCAGAGCATCGCCCTGCAGCGCAACGTTGCTCCATGTGCGCCCCCTATCCTGAGAGGCATACAATCCATCGCTGGTTGCCGCCATCACGGTCGTTCCCGACCAAGCAAAACGCCACACGGTTTTGATAGGAGTATTGAGCGCAAGATTAGTCCATGTCTTTCCGGCATCGATGCTGCGCCATATACCCGACGAAATTCCGCCTGCAAGGATCACAGATGAGTTTGTCGGATCAACAATGTGAGTGCGAAGAACGCCGATGCCCTGCGATCCTGTGGCCATTTTTGCCAGAGTATCCCACCCAAACGGACCTATAGGCATCCACGATTTATCGACACGTTGATTGCCCTCTTCTGACTTCAGTGGAAAGCTCTTCATCAAGAACTGCTGAACATCTTGCTCAGATGACTGAAGGGGGCCAACCTCTCCCTTTTGATTGATGTACGGACGCGTCCGTGCCAGCCAGGTCAGAACCTTGCGGACCTCCTTACTTGGCCTGTCGGCATGCACACTTGAATCCGAACGCAGCAGCCGAAGTACGTCATAGTAATTCGCGTTCGGCTGTTTGAACAGGCTATACCATGAACTCTGTGCATGGGATTGGTTCGATTCATAACGCTCAAAGACTTGTCCTTGCGCGCTTACGCATAATGCAAACAGAACAACAAGCAGTACTTGCATGTATGACCTACATCGTGAGAATCTTAAACTCAACGCGTCTATTTCTGCGTCGGCCTTCTTCGGTATCGTTGCTCTCGAGAGGCTTGGTTGCACCATAGGCAACAACCTTCATGCGGCTTGAAGCAACTCCGCGCGATTCGAGGTAGGCCTTTACTGCCTGCACACGGCTACGTGAGATCTCCATGTTCGCTGCATTCGTCCCAACTTTATCCGAGTGGCCAGCCAGCTCGATAGTAACAGTGGGCTTACCCGAGAGGAACTCTGCGAGACGGTTGAGTTCGGCGAACGACTCGGGACGCAGCTCAGAGAGACGGAAATCGAAAAAGACATTGTTGAGAATGATCGTCTGGTTCTTTTGAATCGGCGCCAGATAGAGATCTCGCGTGATCTCAGAATAGGAATTCAACGCTCGCGTATCAAGCTGATCACTGACAGGATAGAATCCCTCAAATTCTGCTCGAAAGCCGTAGAGGTCGCCGGCAGGAAGAACAATTGAATACTGCCCGTTCTTTGGTTCAGACCTGGCAAGTCCAACGGTCTTGCCTTTCGTGAGACTTTCATAGGCAACGGAAGTTGCAATCGGCTGTTTGGTTGCAGCGTTGAGCACCCGTCCGCTCACAAGCACAACGGGCATTGGCTTGAGAGCCTGCGGCAGAGGGACGCGGTAGAGATCCAGACTGTTATTGGCGTCGTTGGTCGCACTGAGATAGGCGTAATCTGCCTTCGCTGGGATCGTGAAATAGGCATCCCATCCGGCAGTGTTAATCGAAGGTCCAACATTTACCGGCTCGCTCCACGAGGTCCACGTGTCGTCAAGCCTTCTCGTCATCCAAATATCAAAATCACCATACCCTCGACGTCCATCTGTGGCAAAGAATACCGTGACACCGTCAGCTGCAATGAATGGGGATACTTCATTGCCCCATGTATTGATCGTCTTGCCGCAATTAACGGGAGCAGAGAACGACCCGTCACGCTTGCGCTTGGAAACATAGATATCCCTCTGTCCGCGCGTGTCCTCGCGCTCAACAGTCATAAGCAGCACCATTCCGCTGGGATCTAACGACAGCTCCGAATAGGTGCTGTTATTGTAATACTGATCGATGCGAATATCGCGCGGCACACTCCACCCATTCTCGGTCATTACTGCAGTGGAGATTCCTGCACCCTTTGGAGCCCCGTTGCTGTAATAGGTGTTGCCAACAACAACCTGATTTCGGTCTGGAGTAATGCTGATCAGAAAATTTGACGAGTAGTTGTTAAGGGGCGGCCCTACATTTACTGCCGGACCCCATGAGCCGTCTGGGCGTTGATCAGTGTACCAGATATCCTCTGTGGTTGGATCACCAATGTTGCCGGCAAAAGGATATCGGCCGAAGTAGAGTCGTTTACCGTCGGCAGTGATCACGGGCGATATATCACCGCCATTGCAATTAACCTGCGGACCCAGGTTCTCCCGGTTGCCAATAGCTACGAACTGATCGGCCAGGGGTATGGCTGCCGTATCCTGCTTTACCGTAAAATCATCAAACTCAACAACTGCTTGGGGTCCGACAACGATACCAGCTTTTGCGCCTGCTATCGCCGGTTGATCAAAACCAAACAGCGTTTGATCATTGAGTAAGACGCTCATGCCAGAACCACGTTTGCGCAAGGTAATCGTAAACCAGGCCTGCATCGCAGGAATACCAGTTACAGGCGTCCACGGCTGGATGTCGATCAAATCGCCATTCTGTATTGAATAGATGCGATAGTTGCCGCTAGTTGTAACAAGAAACACATTCGTATTCACAGAATTCTTGCCACTCCACATCAGACCGAATCCGGTCGAAGCCGAGCCTGTGATCTGTCGAAGACGAACCTCGATATCGAAGTCCTTGTCATAGTTGATGAAACATTGTGTTTCGGACTGAAAGTCTCCGAAAGCAGCACGTTGGTCAACGCGATAAACGCCGCTAACGATTGACGCGCTGCGTCCTAAGCTCCCGCCAGTCTTCCATGCAGAGTTGGCAGTTTCGAACGTTTCTCTACAGGCAACACCAAGATCATCTGCTTGCGCGCAGGTAACGGCTAAAAACAGCAGTAGTATGAGTGCGTTCATTCTTCCAGATACGTATATCCGTAAAGACCAGATCGATAGATGGCGAGAAACTCTTTGCCCTCGTGAACGCTGATGCGTTTCTCCTTCACAGACGAGCTTACCCACGCTTCCATTGTGCGTACGAGCTTCTTTGCATTGAACTGTACGTAGTCCAAAACATCGGCAACTGTCTCGCCATCGATAACTTGGTCGATCTCATAGCCGCGCTCCGAGACGGTAATGTGGACGGCATTGGTATCACCGAAGAGGTTGTGAAGGTCACCAAGAATCTCCTGATAGGCTCCAACAAGAAACACCGCCAAATAGTATGGCTCTCCGCTCGTAAGCTCATGAACCGGCAGAAGTGAAGTATAGTCTCGCTGACCTATAAAATGGTCTACCTTGCCATCAGAATCGCACGTGATGTCTTGCAGCGTTGCCATACGCGACGGACGCTCATTCAGCCTATGGATAGGCATGATCGGGAACAGTTGATCGATCGCCCAGGAATCAGGCAGCGATTGAAAGAGTGAGAAGTTGCAGAAATACTTGTCGGCAAGCATCTTGGGCAGCGAACGGAGTTCTTCCGGTACGTTCTTCAGGTCGAGAGCAAGCTCGTTTATTCTGTGGGCAAGCGTCCAATACAATCGCTCAACCTGAGCACGAGTGCGCAGATCAATCAGACCAAGCGAGAAACGATCTAGTGTCTCTTCGCGCAGTTGCTGACAATCATGCCATGATTCAAGCATGTTCCGGCTGTTAAGACCCTGCAGAATTCGGTGAAGCTCGTGAACTAACTCATGGTCGTTCTTGGACACTCTGTCTCTACCTGCCCAAACAGGTGCCGACGTAGCCTCGAGTACATTAAACACCAGCACGGAATGGTGGGCAGTTAGTGCTCTGCCGGACTCAGTGATGATATGCGGATGCGGAAGCCCGCTCTTGTTCGATGCCTCTGCTAGTGCCGAGATGGCATCATTGGCATACTCCTGTATCGAGTAATTGATACTCGAAGCCACACTACTACGAGTGCCGTCATAATCCACACCAAGGCCGCCACCAACATCCACAAAATTAATCTGACATCCCATCTGCATCAGCTGCACATAGAACTGGGATACCTCTCCGAGTCCTTGCTTGATCTTGCGAATGTTTGTTATCTGCGAACCAAGATGAAAGTGTATCAGCTTGATACAGTCCAGCATGTCGTTCTTACGTGCATACTCGACGGCTTCGAGCAGTTCCGAGGCATTTAGTCCAAACTTCGATTGGTCACCTCCAGATTCCTCCCACTTGCCGCTGCCGCTGGAGGCAAGCTTGATACGAATACCGACGTTTGGTCTAACCTTCAGTCTCGTGGCAACCTCGTTGATAAGGCGAAGCTCATTGAGCTTTTCGACAACGAGAAAGATCTTCTTTCCCATTTTCTGCGCCAGCAGACCGAGTTCAACGAACTCCTCATCCTTGTATCCATTACAAATGATGAGCGCTTCTTGGTTGTCCATGATTGCCAGCACTGCATGCAGTTCTGGCTTGGATCCTGCCTCGAGACCGATGTTGAACTTCTTTCCGTGCCGAACTAGTTCTTCTACAACAGGACGCTGCTGATTGACCTTGATCGGATAGACTGAATAGTAGGTACCGTTGTACCCATACTCGGTTGCCGCCTTGGCAAAGCATCCCGAGATCTTTTCAATTCTGTCGTCAAGGATATCTGGAAAGCGAAGAAGAACAGGCACACTTACATCACGAAGCTGCAGCTCGTCTACCAATTCCTTGAGATCCACACTGGCCGCCTTGCCTTTACGCGGGCTGGCAGTCATGTGTCCTTTTGTATTGATCCCGAAGTAGCCAATGCCCCATCCCGGTACATTGTATAGTTCGGAACTGTCTTCAACTCGCCATTTGCGCATAGTGTCCAGATGTTTTGCTTGGAGAAATCGAATAGCAAAACTACGCACATATATATTTGTGCAGATGTCTACTGAACTCAATATCGAAAAGCTTAAGCTTCAGTTCGCTGAATATCTCAAGCGAAAGAAGTACCGAAACACCCAGGAGCGCTACAATGTGCTCGACAGAATCGGCGAGCTCGACCGTCATTTCAACGCCGACGAGCTGTATTTGTACATGAATGGAAGGGGCGACCGCATCTCGCGAGCCACGATTTATTCCACGCTGGATCTTCTGACGCAGTGCGGGATATTGATGAAGCACAAGTTTCAAGGCGATAGTGCGCATTTTGAACTTTCGAGTCGAATGCCTGATCACGACCACCTAATTTGTATGGAGTGCGGGCGCATAGTCGAGTACCGCGAGGAAGGAATTGATGCCATTCGCGATCGCGTTTGTCAACGATTGGGCTTCAGACCGGTAACGCACTCTCTTCAGATTTTTGCAGTTTGTCACGATCCGGCCTCGTGCGAGCACAATAAACAAGACTAACACCCCTAGGAAAGCATGAAGAACCTTGTGATCGTAGAATCTCCTTCGAAGGCAAAAACCATCCAGAAGTACCTGGGCGGTGATTTCGAAGTGACCTCCTGCATGGGGCATATCCGCGACCTTGCCTGAAACGATAAGGCCATCGACATTGCTAACAATTTCAACCCCAATTATGAGATCACCGAAGACAAAAAGAAGCTTGTCGGTGAGCTCAAGAAGTTGGCTAAACAGGCCGAGGTTGTCTGGCTCGCATCAGACGAAGACCGCGAGGGAGAGGCCATTGCCTGGCACTTGGTAGAGGCGCTTGAACTTCCGGAGACAAAGACCAAGCGGATTGTGTTCCATGAGATCACAAAACCGGCAATTGTCAAAGCTGTACAGAATCCACGTGGCATTGACAAGAATCTGGTCGACGCACAACAGGCACGACGCGTTCTTGACCGACTTGTAGGCTATGGTCTATCGCCTGTCCTGTGGAGAAAGGTACAGGCGAAGCTTTCTGCCGGCCGAGTGCAGTCGGTTGCTGTACGCCTTGTTGTTGAGCGCGAACGCGAGATTCAAGCCTTCAGTGCCAATAGCCAATTCAAGGTAGTTGCAACATTCACAGTCAACAACCGCACCGTCACGGCAGAGCATCCAAAGAAGTTCGCTACTGAGGAAGAGGCGCGGACATTTCTTGAGGGCTGTATCGGTGCTTCGTACAAGGTTGCGAATCTCGAAACCAAACCAAGCACGAAGCGGGCATCACCGCCGTTCACAACGTCAACTCTGCAGCAAGAGGCCAGCCGGAAACTGGGCTTTACGCTGGTGCGCACGATGCGTCTTGCGCAGGATCTCTACGAGCAGGGACATATTTCCTACATGCGAACTGATTCTCAGAATCTCTCCGAGATAGCTATTGAAGCCGCACGACAGGAGATCGTAGGATCATTTGGTGCCGAGTACAGCAGCCCGCGCAACTACACGACGAAGGTAGCCTCGGCGCAGGAAGCACACGAGGCGATCCGCCCTACAGACTTCGCACGCAGACGCGCTGGTGAGAGCGATGCACATGCCAAGTTGTATGATCTGATCTACAAGCGCACCATGGCTTCGCAGATGGCTGATGCCAAACTCGAGCGAACTATTGCGACCATCTCTATCTCAACTCTTCCCGACACGCTAACGGCTACGGGTGAAGTAGTGATCTTCGACGGTTTTCTCAAAGTATACAGCGAGTCTCGTGGTGATGACGAGTCCGAAGATGATGAGACATCGAAGATGCTCCCGCCTTTAAGCATTGGCCAGCCCCTTTCGCTTGAGCTCATCTCTGCAAAAGAGCGTTTCGAGCGTCCGCCAGCGCGGTATACAGAAGCCTCTCTTGTGAAAGCGCTTGAAGAGCTCGGCATTGGACGCCCGTCTACGTATGCGCCGACCATTCAGAACATCCAGGCTCGCAATTATGTTGACAAGCCTGAACGTGAAGGACGTAAACGCGACATACGCGAATTGCAGCTGCACAACGACGTGATTACCAAAGAGGTACACCAAGAGACCACAGGCGCAGAAAAGAACAAGCTGGCTCCGACAGACATCGGTGTTATCGTTACCGATTTCTTGGTCAAGCATTTTGACGAGATCATGGACTATAATTTCACGGCAAACGTTGAGAAGCAGTTCGATGAAATTGCCCAAGGTATGGTGCGGTGGACGGAGATGATCCGCTCATTCTATGGTCCGTTTGAAGCTGACCTTCGCAAGACCAGCGAAACAGCGGAACGTCAAAGCGGCGAGCGTTTACTCGGCGTAGACCCTACCTCGGGTAAAAATGTATACGTTCGATTAGCTCGTTACGGACCTATCGCACAGATCGGAGAGGCAGACGATGACGACAAGAGACAGAAAGGACTCTCAGGCACGCTGAAGATCGAGACGATAGCACTTGAGGAGGCACTCGAGCTCTTTAAGTTTCCACGGGTTATCGGGTTGTTTGAAGAGTATCCGATGGAAGTCAAACTTGGTCGATTTGGTCCCTACATTGAGCATAACAAGGCATTCTATTCGCTGCCGAAAGAGGATGACCCCTACTCTGTGCAGGGTCCACGTGGCATAGAGGTAATCCTTGCCCGACGTCAGAAGATCGAAGAGAACACGATCAAAATATTCCCAGAGGATGACAACGTAAAGATCCTGAAGGGGCGTTGGGGTCCGTTCATCAAAGTTGGCAAGCAGAATGTGCGCATCCCTAAGGATACAGACGCGGCCTCGTTAACCCTTGAGGAGTGCCTTCAGCTGGCTCTGCAGCAGGCACCTGCTAAGGCCCCTGCGAAGAAGGCGGCAAAGACTGCAGCCAAGAAGACGCCAGTAAAGAAAACGGCCGTCAAAAAGACGGCCGCGAAAAAGTCGACGAAAAAGTAAATCTCTTACTTAACGAACAGCATCTCCCGATACGACGGCAGCGGCCAATGGTCATGCGCGGTAAGGCGTTCTAGAGCATCGGCTGCACTGCGGACGCCGTTCATCGCCGGCACCACGTTGTTGAGCATGTGGTGTGACTTTTCATGTACCGTTTCACCGCCCAATTCAGCATTCTGCGCCCGCAGAGCTTCGAGAGACGTGATGAGCACGTCGGCATGCTGAGAAACCTCCTGAGTTGTCCTTTGTATCGCCTTGCTCGAGACACCAATCGCTGAAAGTTCTCGCAGGTAACGAAGAACTGCCGGTAGTATCTGTGTCTGTGCGATCCATTCTGTTGTCTCGCCTTCAATGTTTACCGACTTGAAGTATTGGTCGAACATTACTTCCTGTCTCGCCTCGAGTTCGCGTGCAGTAAGAACACCATGTGATGCGAACAGCTCCGTGTTCTTCGCATTAACGAGAGTTTCGATAGCACTCACGGAAGTCGTGAGATTGAGCAGGCCTCGCTTGTGTGCTTCCTTGTGCCAATCATCTGAATAGCCATCGCCGTTGAAGATGATGCGTGAGTGCTTCTTGTATACGTCCTTGATAACGTCAACAAGTGCTGCTTCAAATGCCTGCTTCTTCTTCATTTTGGCAGAGATCATAGACGTCATCACGTTGATCGATTCTGCAGCGATTACATTCAGTACTGTTATGGCAAACGAGACAGACTGTGACGATCCAACGGCACGAAACTCAAACTTGTTCCCAGTGAAAGCAAACGGGGACGTGCGATTCCGGTCTCCAGCATGCTGTGGCAGTTTCGGCAGCACCTCGGTTCCTAAGCCAAGCAGACCTGCCTTTTTCGAAGAGCCGCCTTTGCCGCTGAGAATGCGGTCGAAGATCTCCGTGAGTTGTTCACCAAGGAACATCGACATAATTGCAGGGGGTGCTTCGTTTGCACCTAAGCGGTGATCATTGGATGCCGAAGCAACCGTAGTGCGCACAAGGTCCTGGTGCAGATCCAGCGCGCGGATCACTGCAGCGCAGAAAAAGAGGAACTGCATGTTGTTCTGAGGCGTATCTCCGGGCTCGAGCAGGTTCTGTCCGCCATCTGTCGACATAGACCAGTTTACATGCTTGCCGGATCCGTTAACACCTGCAAAGGGCTTCTCATGCATGAGGCAAACCAGGCCGTACTTGCGTGCAGTGTTGCGGAGCACCTGCATCACAAGTTGCTGATGGTCTGCTGCTATGTTTGATTGTTCAAAGATCGGAGCAACCTCGAACTGACCTGGTGCAACCTCGTTGTGACGAGTCTTGATAGGTATACCAAGGGCATAGAGCTGATGCTCTGCATCTGTCATGTAGGTTAGAATTCGGTCTGGGATCGATCCGAAATAATGGTCCTCAAGCTCCTGTCCTTTCGGAGGCTGCGCGCCAAAGAGCGTGCGCCCACACATCACCAAATCCGGCCTGCGATAGAAGAACTCCTCATCGATCAAGAAGTACTCCTGCTCAACACCAACGGTTGATATCACCCGTTGCGTGTCGGCATCGCCAAAGAGCGCGAGGGCGTTTTTAGCTGCCGTGTTGAGTCCTTCCATACTGCGCAGAAGAGGCGTCTTGTTATCGAGCGCCTCACCCGTCCACGAGGCAAAGGCCGTTGGGATACACAATGTTGCGCCATTCGAATGACGCATGATAAAGGCTGGCGATGTTGGATCCCATGCCGTATAACCTCGTGCTTCAAACGTGGCACGCAGACCGCCACTCGGGAACGAGGATGCATCCGGTTCGCCCTGGATCAGCTCCTTGCCCGAGAACTGCGATATCGCAGACCCGTCGCTTGTTGGCGTAACGAATGACTCATGCTTTTCAGCAGTCAGTCCGGTAAGCGGCTGAAACCAGTGTGTATAGTGTGTTGCGCCGCGCTCCATAGCCCATGTTTTCATGGCCATAGCAACTGTATCAGCGATCGCTGCATCGAGCGTGGCTCCGCGGTCGATGGTTGCAACAAGCGACTTCCAGACTGGCTTGCTCAGTCGCTGGCGCAACTCTTCCATGGTGAGTACATCACTGGCAAAGACTTCGTTAACGACATCACTTGGAGATGGATACTGCAGCCCGTCCAAGCGCCAGTTCTTGGCAACCGATGAGATGTCAATGTTCGACGACATATAGCCCCTTACTGATTATGGTATTGGTATCTGAGTTTGTTCTTTGTGTGTACTGAGTACAACATTGGTGAGCGTCTTCGAAACGCCCTTCCATTGCTGAATTGACGACAGCAGCTGCTCGAGCGCAGCCGTGTTAATGCAGCGTACCTTGAGAACGTGCGACGCGGTCCCAGTGATTGCATGGCATTCAAGCACGTCACGCCGGGCCCGACATTGCCGGCGAAATCCTTCATACGCCGCGCTCGAGTCAAGATCCACATAGATGAATGCCGTGACATCAAAACCGAGCTCTGCCGCATCGAGAACTGTTGTATACTCGCGTATCACACCGTCTGCTTCAAGTTTCTTGATGTGCTCACTCACCGTGGGTACCGATGAACCGACAGCCTCGGCTATCTCGTTCATGCTCATTCGCGCATTCCCCTGCAAAAGGGCGCAAATGTTTCGATCAAGGTCTTTGAGCGGCATATGCTTTATGATTGTTAAGTTTAACAGTCACAAACCTAACATTTGTTAAGCTATGTCTGCAAATTATTCCGCGAGGTTTTCGCATGATCCGTGAAACTGTACGTTGGGCCATGCGCACCGTCGTTGCGTTCGTGTTCTTTTCTGTACTGGTCGTGGCACTGTTTCGGATTGTGCCCCCTGCTATCACTCCTCTAATGGTATGGAGATTGATGCAGGCGCCGTTTACAGGCAAGAGCCTGCTAGTGAAACATCACTGGGTAGCCATGTCGAGTATCTCGAACAACATGGGGCGAGCAATGATCGCCGGCGAGGATGCCGGATTTGTGCGTCACAAGGGCATAGACTGGAAAGCAGTAGACAGAGCAAAGCGCGCCAACATTGCGCGGGTTCGCAAGGGCAAGCCCCCTCTCGGAGCAAGCACGATAACGATGCAGACCTGCAAGAACGTTTTCCTGGCTCCAGTGCGTTCTATGCTGCGTAAGGGAGCAGAGGTCTACTTTGTTTATCTAACTGAAGCTCTCTGGGGCAAGCGCCGCATACTTGAGGTCTACTTGAACATGATAGAGTGGGGCGACGGTATCTATGGCGTGCACCAGGGTGCGCGACATTGGTTTGGCACAGATCCTGCTGCTCTTACAGCAGATCAGGCATCACTGATGGGCGCAATCGTGCCTAATCCGCGAAGGTTCAGTGCGTCACAGCCCAGCCCCTATACGCGGCGCAAGGCGGCGTGGATACGTGGCCGGATGCGCGGGGTATCATCCCCGAAGTAGATCAAGACAGGACTGCATATCTGCGGGCATGGGGCTTTCAAACGTCATTCGCTGCTTGGTACCCGGGTGCGTGAACTCGAGGCTGCGGGCATGAAGAGCCTGACGGTGGATACGTTTGAGTGCATCGCTTCCCTGCAATCGATATGCATGATGCAAAGCGCTAACGGCCGCCTCGCGTCCGCCGTAATCCGGATCACCGATCAACGGGTGCTT
>JBEBCJ010000140.1:0-6743 GCA_041157865.1 Bacteroidota bacterium | reverse complement strand
TGGCGCGCTCAACCTCGCGAATACCATCACGCAGCATCGCAGCCCGTTCGAAGTCGAGCTCAGCCGCCGCCAACTCCATCTGAGTGCGCAAACGACCAATTGCTCCTTCTTCCACATTCGACAGGAACTTACGTGCGTCTTCGATTGAGTCTCTGTAGTCGTCTATCGTCTGATGCAAAGCGCAGGGTCCGTTACATCGCTTGATATGATAGTCGAAACATGGCCGAATATCAGCGTGGGGAAACAAAGCACCATTGCAGGTTCGCAGCTTGTTCTCCCGAACCACCATGTCCATGATACGCTCTGCCATGCGGTGGGAACGAAACGGACCGAAGTACTCTGCTGCATCATCCTCGATGGTTGAGGCAAGTTCGAGCCGTGGGAAATCCTCATTCGTGATCTTCAGGAACGCAGGTGCACGATACTTGCGAGAGGCCACATTGTGCAGTGGAAGCCGGTCCTTGATCTCGCGAGATTCAAGCAGCATTGCGGCAAGCTCTGTTCCAGTAGTCTCCCATTGAATATGGCGCACGTAGCGAATCATTTTCTGCACGGATCTTCCATGTAGCGGCGCATCGTTGAAGTACTGGTTCACACGCGTGCGCAGACTCTTGGCTTTACCTACATAGAGAACGTGTTTCTTTGCGTTCAAGAAGTAATAGACACCCGACTCATCTGGCAACTCGCGCAGATACGGGGCTAGCTGCTCTTTGCGTTTTGCAGCTGCTGATGACAGGGTCTTTGAGGCTGCCTTCTGAACATGCTGCAATGCGAAGAGGTCTTCGAGTGTAGCTGCATCGTGCTCACTGCGTGCGCGCTCGATCAGGTGCAGCAGAACCTCTGCTGTGGCCTCGGTATCTCCCATTGCACGGTGGCGCGCTGAGATAACGCAGCCATAGTGTTCGGCAACAGCTCCGAGATTGTGCTTTGCAAGCCCCGTGCTCAGTCTGCGAGACAGCCTGCATGTACACAGACGCGGGATGTCGGGTGCGACCTCTCCCATGCGCTCTATGGCAGATTTAACGAAGCTCCAATCGAACCCAACGTTGTGTCCTACAAAAACAACAACTTGGCCATCTGTGTGCAGCTCAGAGATCACTGGCTGCAGTGCGTAATCCTCTTCTGGTGCAGTGGCAACCATCTCCGGAGTTATCCCAGTCATGAGCTGGATGAACTCCGGGATCGGCTGCCGAGGATTCATGAGTGATTCATAGCGACGAACAATCGCATCATCCTCAACCACACACATTGCGATCTCTGTCATACGATGATCGCCAGTCGTGCCGCCTGTTGTCTCTACGTCTACGACAACGAAGCGTACATTCTCGATCGGTGTGGCTAGAATGTCCATGGGCAGAAATTTACGCAGAACAGTAGGACTGCCCGCCCCTATGAAGGCCTCTATCTGACAAGCAGTGGAAGCGTGACCTCGATATCTGTCTCGTTTCCCCGATTAGACCCTGTTTTGTCGGCCGAATTATCAAAATGGTACAACGACATCGTTAGTGAGCCAGGTACAGCAGAGGAGTCCATAGAGGTGGAAAGGCTGAACTGCAGGCCAACAGGCAGGCCGCGCGAGTCAGTGTCTGTAATGCTGATCTGGGCTGAACCGCCTGTTACGTCAAAGAAGAACTGATGGTTATCAAGCTCTGCCTTGATATCCTCGGTAAGGTCAATTGGTGGATGAGCGCTATGATTCTTCAGGCTAACAGTGCACTTGTACACCTTTGCCTTTTCAAGCTTGATTGTATCGATGCGATTGGGATTTGCTCCGCCGATGCCGTCGACATCTTCCCAAACGGCAGTTATGGTTTGACTCGAGTCGCTCTGGTCCACAAATGTTAGTGTGACGGTCGTTATGGCTTCATGCTCACCACCCTCAGGATGCAGGTGAACATCCTTGCATCCGTTAAGTCCGGCTAGAATCAGCACTATTACAGCAATTGCCAAAACTGGTTTCATGATTACTCCAGTAAAAAAGTTGTTAGAACGATGTTGTGAAGCGGAGAATGATGTTGCGTCCGGGATCATCCGTGAAGTAGCGATACTGACTCAGATAGTCGCGATAGGCAACGTTGAATAGATTGTTACAGGTGAGTGTAAGTCTTCCCAGCACATTGTCACTGAATGTCAGAATCCCACCGATTGACAAATCGGTTCGGAAGTATCCTGCAGGGGGCTCGGCGTAATCACGACCAGAGACAACTCGGTCTTGTCTGCGCACGCCGCTGAGAGAGAGATCAACGTACGCATCATGCAGTTCCCAGACGTCCTCTGCATGCAGATGCAGTCCGATACGCGCACGATCTGATGGCACAAACAACAGTGGTTCGTCTCTGTCAACATTGATTCCGCGAACCAAGGCAGTAGAGCCATACACGCTGATCTGCCTGCCTAAAACAATTGTTGCATTGATATCTCCCCCTGCCAGTTGAGCATTCATCTGTGTGAATCGAAATGTCGGGAAGGTTCCGCGAACAGTTACCGTAGGGTTTGCTGCATCTGGCACAGCCATGATGTAGTTACCGATAGCGTGGAAAAAGCCAGATACTTCAACATCAATGCCTGTCTCGTTGTAGCTGATGGACATATCGCCACCGAGAGTACGCTCGTTCAGAAGCGTGCTGTCTCCTACCTCGTAGTAGGCAGAACCGTGGTGAACATCGTTGCTGTAGAGTTCATTGACCTGTGGCGGACGCCATGCCGTGGCCATGTTGATGTTGGCAGAGACCTTATCGCTCACCTGCCACATGGCACCAAGACTTCCGGTAAGATTTTCCCATCGGCGGGTTTGTAGCTGGACGTCATTACTTGGTCTGACAACAACAGCTGCCTTGAGATCCCGCACGTCATACCGCACGCCACCACTGAAGGTAAAATCATCATATGACATTGACTCGAAAAGGAATACCCCAAGCCCCCAAAGACGGTAGTCGGGGATAAGATTGACCTTGCCACTCTGCTCATTGTATTGCCACATAGACGTAAAACCTGCAGATCCACGAATACGATCGGTGAGCGCATGCTCATATGTGCCGTCGAGTGTGGAGGTCATGAGATAAAGGTTCATTGCCGGCGTGTTGAGTGAGGCTTGCAGCCGCGCGATCGAGTCTGCCGCTCGGACTGCGGGGTCCTCTCCTCTTCCGATGATCTTCGTGTTATGTCCATCAAACTCATTGCGATCGTTGATCTGATGTCCGAATGTTAGCACAGCACGAGACTCGTCGGTTAGCTGCACATGCCCCTTGACTGAAAGCATCGCATGGGATATCTCCTGACGCGGGTTTGTGATGTTGTAGCTAAACGGTTGTGGGTTTACTGGATGCCCGCGCTCGATGGCGCGGCGCAGATCTGCTCCATTACCGATGTGCGCACCCTTGAAGATTCCGAGTGTAGTAGTGAAAAGCGAGCCGATTGCTGTGGCACCAAAACGCTCATCACCTATCTGCATCATCAAGCTGCCATTGAGTTCTTGAACTCCTGTGTTGTTGATGACATAATCAGGCGCAGATGCATCACCTCCTTTGCGGGCACTGCCCTGCAAACGCAGACCCAGGCTTGTGCCACCGATGCCGGCGGACTCGAGAAAGAGTCCACCAGCCCCTTGCCGTCCATTGCTAAAGAGGTTTAATGTAGCCTCGCCATGGATGCCCTCGTCTTGTCGAATCGGACGCGACTCAAGATCGATAACTCCTCCGATGGCGTTCGGGCCATACATCACCGAAGCTGGCCCCTTGACCACAGTTATCCTATACGGTGAGAAGGCATCGATCTCTGGAGCATGCTCAATTCCCCACTGCTGTCCTTCCTGCACTACGTTGTTGTTGCGAAGGACCAGCCGCGTACCTGTCATACCGTTGATCATCGGCTTCTTCAGACTGGGCCCGGTTTGCAACAACGTTACTCCGCTCACTTCCGTCAGCGCATCTGCAAACGTCTGTCCACGATGTTCGTCTACCTCGGCAGACGACAGCACAGTTGCTCTTTGGGTTGGTAAGGCACTATGCGCGATACGCGCGTCGGTGACAACAATCTCACTGCCCCTTGCAGTACTTTGCGACAGCAACACATCAATTCGCACGTCGCCTGATGTTGGCACAACGATGTGCCCAGTGTTATATCCAACATACGTTACATCGATATGTACCGAATCGGCGCCCACGTCATGAATGTGGAACGCACCATAGCGGTCTGTTACTGCCCCTTTACGCTCCCCAACAACCTTGACCATCGCCCCATGCAAGGGGGCACGCGTAGCACTGTCACGCACCACACCGTGGATGTGCGAGTCGGCAAGAAGAGAGAGAAGAAGAAGGAGGTGGGGCATAGGGACAGGGATACGAGGTACGAGGGTACGGGATGGACGGGGGTACGAGGGTACAGGGGTACGAGGGTACAGGGGTACGAGGGTACGGGGGTACGAGGGTACGGGGGTACGAGGGTACAGGAGTACAGGAATTGTTCGCTGTTCGCTGTTCGCTACTTGCTAGCCGGCGGCGCTCTTCCAGCGATTCGCAGCGGGCACCGGTCGCTGACAAGGTTAGCAACGAGAGGTTGCTGCAGCGTGGACACGGTGGTGGAGCAGGCATCGAGATGATGCGTCGTGTGGACGGCCCGCTCCTTAGTAACGTGACAAAGGCCGCACTCCGAGGACGATCCGTCATCGTTTGCTTGCGTGGTCAGGACCGTGGTTGCACTTTCATGATGTTCATGTACGTGCACTGCAGCCGCGCCCGAGACCAGAAGGAAGGCCGCGAGGAGTAACGTGCTTATTGTGCGATGGAACACCATTGGAAACGAACCTACGGAGTATTTTGCATTCATGAAAGCTGTTGTTCTTACAGAGGATGGTCTCGCCGTACGTGATGTTCCTTCGCCTGAATGTCCCTCTGGGCATGTTCGCGTGCGTTTGCTTGCAGCGGCCATTAACCACCGAGACGTCTACATCACCGAGGGTAAGTATGCCAAGATTGTCTATCCAGCAATCCTTGGCTCGGACGGATGCGGCATTGTTGCCGAAGCACCATCCGACACCGCACTGGTAGGCCGACGTGTAATCATCGACCCGTCAATGAACTGGGATGGCGATGCCCGTGCGCAGGGTGCGGGTTTTACGGTGTTAGGCATGCCCACACAGGGCACACTTGCAGAAGAGATATGTGTGCCTCGTGAACATGTTCATGAAGCCCCCTGTCACCTGAGCGACGCACAGGCTGCTGCACTCCCTCTTGCAGGCGTCACGGCGTGGCGTGCTGTAGTGCATCAGGGTAAGCTTAGCCCGAACCAGACGGTACTCATCACGGGCATTGGCGGAGGTGTTGCACTGGCGGCAATGCAGTTTGCCATTGCTTCAGGCGCGCGCGTGTTGGTGAGCAGCACATCCGATGCTAAGCTTGCGCGAGCCATAGAGCTTGGCGCAACGAAGGGATTCAACGTAACACAGGAAGGTTGGTCAAAAGCAGTCAGTGCAGAAGGTCCGGTTGATCTCATCGTTGATTCTGTAGCAGGCGAATACATCAACGATTACACCAACATTATCCGCCCAGGCGGACGCATTGTGATCTATGGCGCGTCGCGAGGTGTTGTTCCATCACTGAACATCCACAGGATTTTTTGGAAGCAGATTCACCTTATCGGCTCAACGATGGGAACAGCAGACAACTTCGGAGATATGCTAGCATTTGTGACAAAGAATAACATTGTACCGGTCGTTGACTCTGAGTTTGCTTTCGATGATGCTGTTTCTGCATTTGAGCGCATGAAACAGGCACAACAGTTTGGAAAGATCGTTATTCGATGCAGCTGAACTCCCTTCTTGGGCATGCTGCAGAGCTTGTCCGCATCATTCGAAAGAGTCCACAGCCCGGTGATGCCATCGCATCGGAGTACTTCCGGTCGAAGAAGTACATCGGTGCAAGCGATCGTAGGTTTATCAGTGGACTGGTGTTTCATACGCTGCGGACACTTTCTTTCAGCGAAGCTGTGCAACTGCACTGTGGCTTAGAGGATATTGTTCATGGGGCACATATGCTTCTCGAACAGCCAGATCAGATCGATCAAGCTTGGATAGACTCCCTACCGCTCCACGTGCGTATCTGCACGCAAGATTGGCTCCTTGCATCTACACAGCACCGCTGGCCATCGGATGCTTGGCGCGTCTGGGACGCGATGAAATCATCGGCACCACTCGTGCTGCGAGTCAATCTGCGTAGGGCCAGCCGCGATGCCGTGCTCAAGAAGCTCATCGAGGAAGGACTCAATGCGACGCCTGGCGAGCTGTCACCTGCTGCGATCTTGATTCACCAGCGTGTGAACCTTTTGCAGCACCCCCTGTATCTGAACGGCATTGTTGAAGTGCAAGACGAGGGCAGTCAGCTCATAGGGTATGCATGCGCTCCGCGAGAACATGACATTGTCTTTGATGCTTGCGCCGGAGCAGGGGGCAAGACACTTCACATTGCCGATTTACAGAACGATCATGGTCGCGTGATAGCGCACGACATCGAATGGAATCGTCTGAAGGAGATCCCCAAACGCGCAGAGCGCGCGGGACTCCGGTCGATAAAGCTCGAGACGTCGAAACAACGGGACCAGCGCGGACTGCCTCAGGCTGACATCGTACTTGTGGACGCCCCGTGCTCCGGTCTCGGCACAGTACGCCGCCTACCAACCGTCAAATGGCGCATTACACCAGAGACGCTGGCGCGTCATGCGCGCAAACAGCTTCAGGTTCTTGACCAATA
>JBEBCJ010000139.1:0-9684 GCA_041157865.1 Bacteroidota bacterium | reverse complement strand
TTGATCTTTAAAATCTGCCTTTGCGCCAATCCCGTAGATACACGAAACCGAGGCGATCACGATAACATCGCGCCGTCCCTCTACAAGCGCACTTGTAGCGCGAAGTCGGAGTCGGTCAATTTCATCATTGACAGAGAAGTCCTTCTCGATGTAAACATCAGTCGTCGGAACGTAGGCCTCCGGCTGATAATAGTCGTAATACGAGATGAAGAACTCGACAGCATTGTTGGGAAAGAACGTCTTGAACTCCCCGTAGAGTTGGGCAGCAAGTGTCTTGTTCGGGGAAATGATAAGGGTTGGACGTTGCGTTTGTTGGATAACGTTCGACATCGTGAACGTCTTTCCAGATCCCGTTACACCGAGCAGCGTTTGGAACTTCCTCCCGTCGTATAATCCCTCTACCAATTCAGCAATGGCCTTGGGCTGGTCGCCAGATGGCTCATACTTGGTAACGATAGAGAAAGGGGGGTATTCCGAGTGGAGCAGTTCAGTGGACATCGTGCGAACGTAACAATAAGGTGCGATATTCGCAGAATGGACTGTAACAAGTGGCTTAAACGCGTAGTGGTAACACTGTTGATGGGGGCAATGTTCCACGCACTTCTGGCGTTTGTGGTCTTCGCTGATATGCCTCAGACAGAGGATGGACCATCCTATCGTGCTCAGGCCTTGCATATGCTGGACGGTTCACAATCGTTTTTCTTCTTTCCTCCCGGTACAGCAATCGCTGCACTCCCATTTTATGCTGTTCTTGGTAACTCCCTAGCAACTGATCACCTCGTCGCGACGGCTTTTTGGATTGCTTTCTCGGTTGCCTGTGCATGGTTGGCTTGGCTTGTTTGCGATAGTAAAAAGGCCGCCTGGATTGCGACTCTGCTTGCTGCAGCGCTCCCGCACGGCCTGCTGGCAACGACTACGATTTCTTCTCAGCCCCTTACAGCAGCTTTGTTGGCTTCGTCGATCTCACTTGGTGTCTTATCATTCCGCCGAAAGTCGCTCTCGTTGTGGACTGTGATGTCTGCTTTGCTGGCTTTTGCCGTGCTTGTGCGGCCGGCAATTCTTGCCCTAAGCGTTACTGTTGTGCTTTTTTTGACTTGGGCTGCTTGGAAGAAGCAGATTACCGGCATCAGTGCAGTCCGCGCTGTCTTAGTGCTTTGCCTCATGCATGCCATATTCATGTTGCCGGTGATGCACCACAATGCAAACCAGGCTCAAGGGTTCACTGTTTCTACGAACAACGAATGGAATCTGTTGGTGGGTAACAATCCGTATACCCCTAACTATAAAACAGGCCATTTTGGACAGCGTAGCTTTGATAAGCTGGATGCTGATGCACGTCAATACCTGGCAAGGTTTCTCCCGCACCATCAGCCAGCGGATGCTACGTTCTCAGAGCGACAGAACATGCGCAAGGAGGCCATTGAGTATATAATGGATCACCCCATGCAGTTCCTCTACAGGGTGTCAAATCGCTTCCGTGGTTTTTGGGGTATGGATTACACCGCTTCACGAGAAGTCCAGAACGCTTATGGTACTGGCAGAGTCCCTACCGCTGTTATGTTGCTACTTGAGGGAGGGGGCTTTCTTATGGTTCTTTTGTCTGCCCTGCTATATCTTGCTGTAACTGGATTAGATGCTCGTAACAGGTTGATATATATATTACTAGGCGCGTCCATCGCCCCTTATCTTGCGGCCTTTTCAGTCGCGAAATATCATACAGTTGTTCTTCCTATACTTTTTCCACTAGCTGCCCAGGGGATAATGTGGATAACTTCAAAAGAGTGGAGTAGCAGTGAATTAACAGTAATGTCTAACAAGTTATTAATTATGCTGCTTATTGTCTTCTTGATACAGATAGAGCATGTGTATCATATTGTGGAAAACCATTAGGGGGTCTATCGGATTTACTGGACATGGGCCCAAAATCGCCGTATCTTTGCAGTCTTTCCTTATTACTGTGAAGGCCCAAGGCCATGAAGTTGTCCGAATTCAAGTTTTCGGTTCCAAAGAACTCTGTAGCAAAGCAACCTGCAAGTCCGCGTGAAAGTGCCAAAATGATGGTATTGAACCGCGAGACTGGAGAGATTCAGGACAAGCAGTTTAAAGACATCCTATCCTACATGAAGGCTGGAGACGTCATCGTCGTTAACGACACCAAGGTTTTTCCGGCTCGTCTGTTTGGCAAGAAGGAAAAGACGAACGCCAAGATCGAGGTTATGCTTCTTCGAGAACTCAAGGCTCAGGAGCGTATTTGGGATGTATTGGTCGAGCCTGCCCGTAAGGTGCGCATTGGGAATAAGATATACTTCGACAACAACAAATTCTACTGCGAGATCATCGATAACACTACCTCGCGTGGCCGTACCGTTAGATTTTCCTACGACGGTGACTTACACGAGGTTATCGAAACAATAGGTCAAATGCCGATTCCCGAGTATATCAAACGCGAGCCCACAGAGCAGGACAAGCTTGACTATCAATGTGTCTTTGCCAACCCGCAGAAAGTTGGCTCAATTGCTCCTCCAACTGCTGGTCTGCACTTTTCTGAGAAGCTGCTCAAGGCTGCGGAGAAAAAGGGTGTGAAGATCGCGACCGTGCAGTTGAACATTGGACAAGGGATCTTTGAGACGATAGAAGTAGAGGATCTAACAAAGCACCGCATGTACAGCGAGTATTTTGAGATCACGAAAGACTCGGCAGACGTCATTAACAAGGCTCTGAAGTCAAAGCGCAACGTGTATGCTGTTGGATGCAGCGTGGTTCGCGCACTTGAGTCAAGCGTCTTGACGAGTGGTATTGTGAAGCCAAATAAGGGTTGGACAGATAAGTTCATCCATCCACCATACGAGTTCAAGATCGCAAATCGCTTCATCACAAACTTCCACCAGCCTGCTTCGCCATCACTCCTGGTGGCAACTGCCTATGCAGGCGGTAAAGATCCGATGTTCAAGGCATACAAACGGGCCATGAAAAGTGGTTACAGGTTGTTTGCCTACGGCGACGCATTGCTTGTTATCTAACAACCGTACGGTACTTTTCATGAATACATACGACAGATTGCTGCGTGTAATGAACACGGTGGCAGACCTAGGCGCGGCCGGAGCAATTCTTGGCTGGGATCAGGAAACCTACATGCCGGACGGCTCGGTATCGGGCAGAGCCAATCAGCTTTCAACGATTTCCTCGTTGATCCATCATCACGTAACATGTGACGATACAAAGGCACTCGTTCGAGAGATTGGCAACCAGATGGATGCACTATCTGATGATCAACGTCGCATTGTCAAGACATTCATCCGTGATCATGAGATGGCCACCAAGCTTCCTGTTGAGCTTGTTGAAGAGATGTCGCATACTGCAGCCATGGCGCAGGATGCATGGAAGCGCGCACGAGCGGCATCGGATTTCTCAGTCTTCCAGCCCCTTCTTGAAAAGACCGTTGAACTCAAACGCAGAGAGGCTTCTCTTCTCGGGGATGCTGCTCACCCGTATGACAACCTACTAGACCAGTACGAACCGGGCTTGACAGTTGCGGCCATAACCCCTGTTTTTGATAGGCTCCGACAGGGTACTGTGGATTTGCTGTCAAAGATTGAGTCGTCTCAGGACGCTGTCTCGGATGCGGTGCTCTATAAGAGCTACAATAGAGATGCACAGCTTGATATGGCCAGGGAGATTATTGCAAAGCTTGGATTTGACTTCGAAACGGGCAGGGTCGACCTGTCTGCGCACCCATTCTGCACGAATTTTGGCAAATACGACGTCCGTCTAACAACACGCATTCGTGAGAATGACCTGCGCTCATGTCTCTTTGGATTGATCCACGAGGCAGGCCATGGCATGTACGAACAAGGCATTGGGGATGTCTTTGAGCGTACACCCGCAGGACAGGGGGCAAGCATGGGTATCCATGAGTCCCAATCACTGTTTTGGGAGAACGTCATCGCCAGAAGCGAGGAATTCTGGAATTGGGCGTTCCCTCGTCTCCAGCAGATGTTTCCTGAACAAGTTGCTGGTCTTTCGGCCCGTGACTTCTATCGAGCGATCAACAAGATGCAGCCGTCTCTCAATCGCGTAGAAAGTGATGAGTTAACGTATAACCTGCACATCATCTTGCGGTTTGAGATTGAGCGCGACCTCATAGGTGGTGTGATTGAGGTCTGCGATATTCCGCACATTTGGAATAACAAGATGCAGACTTCACTTGGTGTTGTACCTCCCAATGATGCGGAAGGATGCCTGCAGGATGTTCACTGGTCATTTGGTGGTATCGGGTACTTCCCAAGCTACACACTAGGCAAGCTGTATGCAGCGATGGAATGGAATGTTATGCAGGAGCAGATTCCTGATGTGAAGCAGCAGATACAGAGGGGCGAGTTTGCGAACATACTTGCTTGGCTTCGGACCAACATTCACGAAGCTGGACGTTCAGAGACGCCGGCCGAAATAGTGCAGCGTGTGTGCGGTCGAGCCTTGACAGAGCAGGACTTCCTTGCATATGTCAGTGCGAAGGCACGTGATGTCTACGAGCTCTCGTGACTTTGGTAAGAGCGTTGAAACGTTCCTGTTAGGGTTGCGAATTGCAAGCCCCTTGCCGAACGGGATAGAGGTGTTGCAACCATATAGTGACAGGGAAGTACGACGTGTTGTTCGAGAAATGTGCGCCACCTTCTATACTGATGAGCCTCAGAGGATAGCCCTGTGGGGCATCAATCCAGGAAGGTTTGGAGCAGGCCTTACGGGATTGTCGTTTACAGATCCCTACGCACTGCGTAATGACCTTGGTATTGATTCGACGATCGATGGACGTCGGGAGATATCAGCTGAGTTCGTCTATCGCGTTATCGATGCCTACGGCGGCCCATCCACGTTCTACAGGGATGTATACATGTCTGCGTTATCGCCTTTGGGCTTTGTGCGAGGCACAACAAATCTCAATTTTTATGACGATGTAGAGCTGCAGGATGCACTAACGCCGCAGATTCTACGATGGACAAAGAAGCAGATCTCCTTCGGTCTTCGGTCTGATGTTACAGTCGTTCTCGGAACAGGGAAGCTTAAGCATTACATGGAGCAGCACGTGAAGGCACAATGCGGCTTTTCGAAGGTATTGTATCTAGAGCACCCGAGGTTCATAATGCAATACCGCCGGAAGAGTGTCGATGATTACGTGCGAAAATATGTAGAGACGATCCGTGGACTTGTCTCACCAGCCTGAACCCTTTCTGTGGCCCTTGTGCCAATTACATCAGGTGCCTATCTTTGCACCCCTAGGCCAATGTAGCTCAGCTGGTAGAGCAGCTCATTCGTAATGAGCAGGTCACCGGTTCAAGTCCGGTCATTGGCTCTTGTACGCCGCTCCCATTCATGGTGAAGCGGCGTTATTTTTGAGGTTACATGAAGCACCTTGTCATCCAATTTGTGTCCGCAGTGATTTCTATCGCTTTGATCCTCGGGTGCGACCGCACAACCGAGTTCGGGGAACCGGTAGAACCATCAGCCCAGGCCTTGTCGGTAAGTCAGGCAAGGGAAGTCTCCAATAGGGGGCGGACCATTGTTGTGATTGGGACAATCAAGGAAGTATGCAAAGACGAGGGGTGCTGGTTTGCGTTGGTCGATGACAGAAGTGAGATCACGACGCGTTTTACGATTAACGGCATAGGAATTCCTGTCATATCCGAGGGAACTGTTCTTGTCAAGGGGGTCGTTATGGACACTGTGATAGGAAACAACCACGTTCCGGAACTCCATGCGCTCGGCGTGAAGTTCGTAACTTCGCAACCATGAAATACGTTCTCATGCTAGGCGGTGTGCTGCTTGGAGTAGCATTAGGCTTTATGCCGCGTCGCGCTCCGTGGCAGCAGAAACCTCTATGGTGGCGGGCGCTGGCTGTACTTGCCGTTACAGTTACTGTCGTTCTGGCACTCATGCCCCCGATTGCTGGCAACATGCGGGACGTAGTAACGCAGAGTCGAATTGATAGCACCAAGATCGTGCCGGCATTAGTACGACTGCAGGATGGACGTGCCACCTTACAGGATTCTCGCTCCAACACCATTGTTGTCGCCATCTCTGCTGCCACAAAGAACACTGTGGCGAATGTGCCCACGGATGTTGATGTGGTTCTGGGTCTCAAGCGAGCCTCGAGCGATGCAATAGTTGATGTTGTGCATGTGCACGAAGTAGCTCCTTGGATTACGCTGCCCTATATCATCGGACTGGAAGAGCGCGCACGTATCATCTTTTTTCACGTACCAATGTCGTGGGTTGCCATCATAGCGTATCTGATTTCCATGGTGTTCGCCATACGCTATATGAGCAAACGTGACATTGAAATGGACGATGTCTCAGCATCGGCCGCATCTGTTGGCACGCTCTTTACAATTCTTGCGACGGTTACAGGTTCCGTGTGGGCCAAGTTTAACTGGGGAACCTTCTGGAATTGGGATCCACGCGAGTCATCGATCTTTATTCTACTGCTGATCTATGCATCATACTTTCTGTTGCGTTCGGCAATTGAAGACCCAGAGCGCAGGGCAAGGCTTTCAGCAGTGTACTCGGTGATTGCTTTTTTGACAGCCCCTTTTTTGATGTTCATTCTACCAAGACTCGTTCCTGGCTTGCATCCGGGAAGTGCCGATGATACCAATGCAGGTCCTCTGCTAAGTCCTAAGTCCTCAGACATCAACCTAACCAAGCAGGTCGTGTTCGGACTGTCGCTGTTTGCCTTTACTCTTGTGTACTTCTGGCTCATGAACCTTCACATACGAACAACACGTCTTGTTCGGATGCGTTTTTCCAAGGAATCGCTACCATGATGCAGCTACTTACAGAATATCCGATCTACGTTGTGCTCACCACAGCATTGATCATTTGGGCAGGTATTGCTGTGTACATACAGCGTATCGATGCACGTTTACATAATCTTGAATCCAATTAAGGGGCAAACATGACGAGATCTACGAAGAAGTTGATCATCGGTGGTTCTGCCATTGCGGTTCTTGCCTACGTTGGCTTCTCGGCACTGGGTTCTAGTTCAATCGAGTACACGAACATCAGCAGGGCAGAACAGCTCGGAAAGACCGTACAGATCGTTGGAACATGGGTCAAGGAAGATGGTTCGTCGTATGATCCGTCCAGCAATATCTTTCGGTTTACTCTCAAAGACGATAATGGCAAATCGGTACCGGTAGAGCTTTCTGGAGCAAAGCCAAACAATTTCGAGATAGCCATTAGTGTTGTGGCCAAGGGACACATGGAGAACGGCACATTTAAAGCTTCGATGGTGCTTACGAAATGTCCGTCCAAGTACGAAGGGCAACCCGCAGAACAGCACCCGAAGGGGGCTCAGGCTTCATGATCCGACGCATAGTCATTGTAGCAGCGATCATTGGTGTACCAGTGGCATTTTGGTATGCCAGCCAATATGGGCAGCCTGAAGAGGTAACGTTCAACCAGGCCATCGTGAAAGCTACATCATCATCAGAATCAGAACAAGCGCCGAAGGTTGTCATCAATGTTGCTGTAGAATCCGTTGATTCTGATCACGAACTTCAATGCACAGATGCAACTGGTCGTACATTCAAGGTTGAGTACACGGGTAGTAAGCCGGCAACAGCCTTCGCAGCTGGACAACGGATGCGGTTACTGGGCCACGTTCACGACGGTTCGATGCCATATTTTCACGCAACACAACGGTTCGATCAATGATAGGTCAGCTTGGCATCCACGTGCTGTTCGGTCTTGCAATGGCAAGCACAGTCCTCTATGGTCTATCAATCAATGCTGAGTCAGGGGATGTACGGATTCGTACCTCGCGTTGGTTGTTTCGCATACTTACTGCCGGACTCGTAGCCTCGGCCATAGGTCTGGTTACTCTTATTGTTACGCATCAATTCCACTACACCTACGTTTGGAATTATTCTTCGACAGAACTACCACTTCATCTGTTGGTAGCCTGCTTCTACTCGGGTCAAGAGGGTAGTTTCCTGTTGTGGACGATGTTCGTTGCTCTTATCGGCGTCATCTTACAGCCATATGCAAAGCGTCACCGATACGAGGCGCCGGTGATGCTGTTCTATTCTCTGATACTGAGCTTTTTGACGCTGCTGTTGGTAGCTAAGAATCCATTTGCGTACTATTTCGAATCCTTTGCTGCGCAGGGGATCACCATAGATGATGTGCCTGCAAATGGCAAGGGGTTAAATCCATTGCTTCATAATGCATGGATCACCATTCATCCTCCGATACTGTTCATGGGCTTTGCTTCGATGTCGGTAAGCTTTGCCTTTGCCATGGCAGGTCTTGTTCGTAAAGAGTATCATAGATGGATCGACATTTCGCTTCCGTGGACGCTTTTCGCCACGGGTGTGCTTGGCTTCGGTATCATGCTAGGGGGCTTTTGGGCATATGAGACACTGGGCTGGGGTGGCTTCTGGGGGTGGGATCCGGTAGAAAACTCTTCGCTGATACCATGGCTTGTCGTTGTAGCGCTCGTTCACACGATGCTCGTGCAGAAGCGCACGCGCGGACTTATAAAGACCAACATGGTGCTTGCTGTGTTGAGCTTCGTTCTGATTCTGTACTCGACATTTCTGACAAGAAGCGGGGTGCTTGGCGATACGTCTGTGCACTCGTTTGTTGATCCAGGACGTTTTGCGTTTTGGATTCTCTTGCTGTTCATGCTGACATTCATCGTGATCGGTGTTACGTTGGTCTTCGTGCGACGCAAGAATATGGACGTGCGGCGCGAGGAGTTCGCCCCGAACACACGAGAGTTCATGCTCTCCATTGGATCTGCACTAGTTATGGCCAGTGCCATCTTCGTAACGATTGGTACCTCATGGCCTGTTATCATGGAGATCATCGGATTACCAAAGGTTGCCGTAGCAACGGACTTCTACAACAAAGTCCATCAGTTGATTGTACCTGCGATCCTAATCGCCAATGGTGTCTCGCTCATGATGCAATGGCGTGCTTCCACGCGTAGTGTTTTTGTGCGTAAGGTTGTTATCTCATCATGTGTTGCGCTCGGTGGAACGGCAGCACTGGCATTTTTCGGAATTCATGAGTTGTGGCCACTCACGCTAGGTTTTGCAGCCTGGTTTTCGTTAGCTGTGAATATTGGCAACGGCCTCAAGATGCTCAAAGCTGGTCCTGCCCTTATGGGAGCATATGTCTCTCACGTCGGTATTGCACTGTTAATGTTGGGAGTCATTACAACCTCAATGTATTCGGAAACCTACCATGCTGTCCTGGTTCACGGCAAGCCAGTAGCTGTGGGTTCTTATACGCTTACCTATCTGGGAAAAGAGCAGGTTGAAAAGGAGTTTGTTGACCGAGAAAAGTATCGCTACTTCATTCGCATTCTGCATGATGGCGAAAAGCGCACGGTTGCTCCGGTTCTTTATTGGAGTGACTTTAACCAAAGACAGTCGCCATTTCTCGAGCCCGGCATACGTTGGGGGCTCATGGACGACCTTTACGTATCTCCAAAGAACATAGGTAGAGAAGATGTATTCCATGAGACAACGATTCAAAAGGGCAACAGCATTCGTGTGCCCATCGATGGAACATTGTCTCTGTCCTTGGAAGGCTTTACGATGCCCATGGAAGAAGGGCAGACTGCCGATGGCAGAATGCAGATGTCTGCCAAACTTGTTGCCACTAGACCCAATGGCGATA
>JBEBCJ010000138.1:0-7904 GCA_041157865.1 Bacteroidota bacterium | reverse complement strand
GCAATTGCGCGATGGTTGTTGGACTAAACACTGCACTGCTGGATACATTTGTTAGCGGGTGGCTGTACGTGATAAAAGGCTGAACAACGATGTTGGAATCAGTTTGAAACGTATAGCCAACACCTAGGAGCAATGCCGCCCGAGTCGATGGATTCTCTATCGGTGCATCTTGTGAAATGAACTGCTCGGCATATGCGTTTTCCTGAGCGGTTGTTGCATTCCGAGACTCCGTTGTCGAAAGTGGGATGCCAATATCGAGACCAATGATAGGGTGCAGCGAGACCCCACCGAATAGTCCATAGATCTCTGCCTGAGGGGCGATCTGAAGCATCGAAGAAAACAATGACAGATTGTGCGTGGCTGTTGCGCCGGGGTTGCGCTGCTCGGCTGATATGGACGTGGGCATCGAATGATACCCAATCAACCCGGAAATCTGGACACTGCCGGTGAGCGGGAATGCGCCGCTTATCGCGAACGCACCACCAACTCCTGAACCTGATGTACCGTAACGCAGTGCGGAATCAGCAAGGCGGAATGGCTGTAGGGGTGTACTCAGTGAATCAGTCATTCGCCATACTGCTATTGAGGGCGAGACAGAGTTTATAGTGAGTCCAGCTGAAACGCCAATTCGTGCCGGCGGGATGACTTGGCCAACTGATGATGCTGCAGTGAGCAGTAAAACACACAGAGCAGAGAGCATGGATGTTTTCATACGTACAAAAGTACCAAGTGTTAAGTTTACCAAGGGACTACAACAACAAATTCTTGAAGGGGATTGTGATGAATCGGACGCATAAGGTTTTGAAAGCGTGTATCACAGTAGCAGTACTAGCCCTGATCTGGCCATCTGCGCAAGCGGCTGCCGCCTCGGGCGAAGGCATTAGGCTAGGGTTCTTCTTTGGTGGCAGCGTGCCTGATGCAGATGTTGGCAATGTCTACCGCAAGCTTGTTGACGACGGTGTCAAAGAGTCTTACAGTGCAGCTCGAGACGTTGGTACGCATCTCGGTGCCAAACTGCGCATCGGACTTTCGGAAAGTTTCAGTCTGCAGGGGACTGCCTCCATCAACTTCTTTCGCAATCAAGAGCAGCGCGTTGTTATTGGCGGCGTTAACGTGCCAACTTTCCTGACATCGTCCAGCTACGTTCCTGTGACAGCAGGTGCGATATGGTTCCCGATCAACACGATCATTCGCGTTGGGATATCTGGCGAAATGGTCTATACCTACCGAAAAGTTGGTTTGACGACCAGCTCGGACGAGCTTAAGCCATACAACATCAATATCGGCAACATCGACTATTCACGAAATGATGTTGGTGCAGCACTGGGACTGTCCGTAGGACTCGACCTGCTTGGTCTGCAGCCCCATGTGGAGGTAAAGAAGATCTGGAGCAATCAATTCGTCCGTGCAGCCGGCGAGCCAGAGGTTGCCTTTATGCAGATTTCATTGGGTCTTCTTTTGTAGACGTCGAAAGAACCAATAGAACGGTACACCCGTTAGCATCAGGATCGTTCCCCAAAGTGAATTGATGATCACGGGGTCTGAGGCCGGGGTGTTGGCCCCCAGCTGCAATGTGACCTCGAGAGTCTTCATGCCTTCTTGATAACGTTGCAGGTCGGCAATTACAGTGTAGACAAGAAATGCCAGCGCGAACATTATAAAAAGCACAGGAACAACTGGATAGCCCCATGTCCGATATGGTCTTTCGGCATGGGGCATCTTCTTGCGAAGAATAAACACGCCGTAAGCTCCGAGAGCATAGAAACCCCAGCTGACGAAGATGAGCATGTCTGTGAGGATGTCAAACGTGCCCGACATTATCAGCACGGACGTCCACAGGAATTGATAGGTGAGCGACCGAGCCGGTGTTTGGTACCTCTCACTGATGCTTCCAGCCGAGGCAAAGAACATGCGTTCTTTGGCCATACTGTAATACACGCGTGAGCTTGCCAGAATGGTTCCGTTGGACGTGCCAATTGTGGATATGATGACAGCCCAGCTGACAAATGTTGCACCCACCGAGCCGATCATGAGGTTTGCCGCGTCTCGCGCAACAAGTGTCGATGCAGCCAACTGATCGATAGGCAGTATCATTAAATAGGCAACATTGATCAGAACATAGACGCTGATACAGATAACTGTGCCGAGGATCAGCGAGCGCGGGACCGTTCGCTGTGGATCGATGACTTCGCCGCTGACGTAGGTAAGGTTGTTCCAGCCGTCGTATGACCATAGTGCCTTATTCATGGCCATTACAAGGGCCAGCATCAATGCAGAGCCTACAGGCACAGCCGTTACAGATGGGGCGGTAACGTTGCTCACAGAGCCTGCTGGACTCATGAAGGCGAAGGCAACCAGGAAGAGCATAGCCGCAACCTTGGCCGAGGTAAGCAGGGACTGCACAAAACCCCCTTCACGAACGCCGCGGATATTGATGAGCGTAAGCAATCCAACAGCTGAAATCGTAAGAAGTTTGATACCGATACTTTTCAGAGGAAAGATTGTTGCAAACGGCAATTGGATTGCCCACGATTCCCATACATGCTCCGGCAGATTCCAGAGCGGCACTAGTGTGTCGACGTATTCAGCGAACACAAAGGTTATCGATGCGATAGATCCGCATTGAATCACCACAAACAGTGCCCATCCGTACAGGAATGCCACAAACTCCCCATACATCGCCCTAAAGTACTGGTACTGTCCGCCAGTAACGGGAATCAAGCCGGCAACCTCTGCATTTGTTAATGCGCCGAACAACGTTACAACTCCAGCCACCACCCAAACCATGAGCAGAAGGTGTGGCGAATGCACAAACTCGGCCATAGCAGATGGGTTGCGGAAGATACCGGAGCCAATCATGCCGCCTACGACGAGCGACGTGGTTGCAAAAATTCCCAGTCTTGGTAGTAATGCCGGAGTAGTTGGTTGTTGTGGAGTGGTCATAAGCGGATGTCTGGTTGAAGTCGGAATTTAGCTGTATTCTTGAATCATGATTGCACTTTGCATTGGTCTGCTGATAGGATATGTGCTTGCAATTCCTCCCGGACCTATCGGCGTGGCGGCAGCACGAAGCGGTCTGCGAAAGGGGATTGCTGCTGCACGGATGCTCGCCATCGGTGCAGGGCTGTTTGATGTGGCGTATTGCTATGCGGCCATGACTGCATCAGCATCTATCGCATCACTATTGCAGGTGGAGAAGTCATCACCCCTTACGATGACGATGGGTTTTGTTGTTGCCACCGCTATTGCTCTTGTTGGAGTTCATCAGTATCGCAATCCCGTAGAGCTGGCCATCGACAATTCGTCTGAAGAGGTTCCTTCGAGTACACGCGCCTTCGTTAAGGGGGCTGCCTATGCTCTTGCCAACCTGGCGAATCCAACGTTTATTCCATCCCTTGTTGTCATGTCTGCCTACATCATGGGGCTTGGCCTTGTAGGCAGGGAACTCTCAGATCGACTGATGTTCTCCCTTGGATTCGGACTCGGCAACGTGCTATGGCTGATAACGCTGGTTCGCATCGTTCTTCGTTTTCGCGACCGTCTTCCCCAGTCTACATTCCTCTGGATTCAGAGGTTAATGGCAGCGACAGTTGTCGTGTTTTCAATCATAACGGGCCTGCGACTTGCCCTTATGTACGGGTAGGCAGCTCAGAGCATTTCTCTGTTGATTGGCGTGCTTATTTGCAGTAGTTTCACCGATGGACAAGCGCCGTACAGCACGTAAGTGCTGTGCTGCATTACCGCACGAGGGGCCAGGCATGAGATTTCTTACCACCGCTGTCGTGGTGTTGTGTTGTACCGTTGTACTCTTGCAGTCGCAGACTGCCTCCATCGGTATGCGCGGTGGATATCTGCACGTCAACAATGAGTCTACGATCCCCGTGATCCTGGGTATGAATGATCCAGACTGTGGTGCGTTCTCAAACGGTGTTTCACCAGGCATCTATGTGGGGCTTACCGGTGACTATGCCATAGTTGGAGATGCTCTCGAATTCGGCGCTGGAATTACATTCCAGCAACGACCGGCACAACTCAGGGTGAGCACTCAGGCGGGGTTTGAGGTTCTCGATCCACTGTCGCAGACGTACGTTCCGCTTGTGCGCGAGAATCTCTTTGAAAGTACACTTGGTTATGTAGCGTTCGAGGTTCATCTGCGCAGCCGTCCGCTTCAGGATATTCCGATGTTTATTCGAGCATCGTTTGATGCGGGCAACCCACTTGTCGACAAGACCTACGCTCAGACAGAACAGATAATGAGTCCAGACGCTGTGCTGTTTCCCGATGGTCGCAAGGTCCGCACCACGGGCCAAGGTACATTCCCCGGGCTTGGAACCTCAATGGGCGTAGGCGGCGGTATAGGCTTCGTATACGACCTAACCCAAGAGGTAGAGATAGCGCCCGAGGTTTCATACCGTTACGGACTTAACTCGCTAACCACCACTACAACGTGGAATCAGTCGTGGATCGGAGCAGGTGTCGCTATTCGTTACCGCATGCGTGAGTCCGAGGAACCGCCACCTCCGCCGCCACCCCCACCGCCGCCGCCGCCGATCGTGGAAGCCGTTAGCGAGCCTGAACCTGCGCCAGCTGTAATCGCGTCTCTATCGACCATGCCCCTTGAGATACGAGAGACCGTTGTAACGCAGACATTCCCTTTGCTGCCATACCTGTTCTTTGATTCAGCATCCGTAGCTCTGCAGACTAAGTATGCGTTCTCGGATCCGACATCGACTTTTGACGAAAAGAACCTACCGAAAGAGACGTTGCCGATCTACTATCGGATACTTGACATCGTTGGCGCACGAATGCGTTCAAACCCGAAGGGGAAACTCGTGATCACCGGCACAACTGATGTTGCCGAGGGCACATCAAATGAAGAACGCTCTTTGATAGCTGTTGCTCGTGCACAGTCGGTTGCAGATTACCTGCGTCGTCGATGGGAAGTCTCAGCTGATCGTCTCGTGGTGCGAACGGCAGCCAAGCCCGGTAATCCATCGAGAGAGTCATACACCGAGGGGGCTGCAGAGAACAGACGTGTAGAACTTGCCTCTGCCGACGAATCACTGCTTGGTCCAATTCTTCATACTCGCTTCAACGAGTATGTTCCCGTTCAGTCGCGGCACGATTTCGCAACGACGATCAGAAACCCGGAACGAGCTGAACGTTGGAGCCTCTCTGTTGTGCATGACGGAAAACTTGTTGGGGCCAAGCGCGGGAAGCTCCTGCCGCCGGAGACATTAACGTTTGACCTCAGCCAGGAAATGACAAATCAGTTGGGTCCTGTTACCGGTACGATGGACACACTAGTTGCAACGCTGGAGGTTGAACAGGTTGACAGGGAACCAGCCGTGGCCACAAAAGAGTTTCCTCTGCGTAAGACGGTGAGTAATTACGAAGTAAGTAGGCTGAGTCTGATTGTGTTTGATTATGATCGCTCTGATATTTCCGAACAGAACCGGGAGATGATGGAGCGAGTTGTAAAAAGTGCCACCGGCCAGGGCAGCACTGCACGAATCATTGGCACAACCGACAAGCTTGGCGAACGGGATCATAACATGCAGCTTTCACAAGACCGTGCGAAATCCGTAGAAAGTTTCGTACGTTCGATAGCTCCTTCCCTTGATATACAAGAGGTTAGGGGTATCGGTCCAGACCAATTACCATACGATAATTCAATCCCAGAAGGCAGATTCTACTGCCGAACTGTTTCGTTGCAGATCACTACTCCATTGAGGGTACGATGAATAGACGAGAACTTTTTACGAACCTGGTGCGCAACGGCAAACGTGGCCCGGGTCCTTTTGATGGGGCTCCACTTGGTGTCCAAGGTGGACTCGATGAGTACACCCAGCCCCTTACTCTTGATGACATCTATCATCTATATCGAAGAATGAGCTTCGGTATATCGGTGCCCGATGCACAAAAGCTCGTAGGCAAGACAGCAGCAGAAGTTGTTGATGCGCTGCTAGGTGCGGATACGCCGCCAGATATTGAAAAGCCGATGCAGTTCAACAAGTGGCGCGATCCGGTTTCTGGTCAGATGGTGGAGCACACGGAAAACCCGCAGGGTGCAGACCTGCAGACGCGTTTTGCTATCGAAGCATGGTGGCGAGGCAACCACGCAAAGCTCTCGAGCTGGTGGCTTTTGACCATGGTGCGAGACGCAACTGCGATCGAGAAGATCACAATGTTCTGGATGAGTCACTGGGTAACAGAGTTCAGTTTTGATGAACAGTACCTGGTCCCACAGTCCATTTACAACCAGTATCTGATGCTTCGCAACGACCGTCTTGGCGAGTTCCGCAAGAT
Organism: Bacteroidota bacterium; assembly: GCA_041157865.1. Lineage (GTDB taxonomy): Bacteria > Bacteroidota > Ignavibacteria > Kapaibacteriales > Kapaibacteriaceae > UBA10438. The sequence goes on along the minus strand of JBEBCJ010000138.1, from coordinate 1,595 downwards.
GGCGCTTGACGTTACGCTTGATAATGCAATGCTGCATTACCTTGGCGGAACGTACAACGAAGTTGGACGTCCTAACGAGAACTTCGCGCGCGAGCTGATGGAGTTGCACACAACTGGTATTGGTTGGTATACTGAGGGCGACGTGCAACAGGCCGCACGCGTACTGACGGGTTGGAAGGCTTCGCGTTTTAACGACCAGCCAGCACCGAATGGCATGTATGTGCCATGGTTCGATGCCAACAAGCACGATATCGGTGCTAAGGAGTTCATGGGCGTTACGATTCCGGCACGTACAGCAGATAACAATACTGCCTATCAGGTTCGTAACGAAGAGGTAGGGGAGCTTATCAACATCCTCTTCCGCATGCGTCCAGAGGCAATCTCGCGCTTCATGGCCCGCAAGGTATACATGTATTTCGTGTACAGCTCGGCAGGCGAAGTCGATCCGACGGTTGTTGATGAGTTGGCTGCAGAGTTTCGTGCATCTGACTTTAGGCTCCGACCACTATTCCGCAAGATCCTGACAAGCTCACATTTCTTCGACCCAGCCCTTCGCGGTGCACAGATCAAGACACCTGTCGAGTACGTAACCTCGCTTGTGAAGCTGCTTCGTCTTGATGACGGACAGATCGTAGCTCTCGATTTGCAGGGGGCGATTCGTACGATGGATCAAACACTATACGATGCACCAAATGTTGCAGGATGGCCGGGATATCGTACGTGGATTAGCACCAATACATATCCTCGCAGACGTGATTTTGCTCGTAGGGCTATCGACAGCATGACGGATGCAAAGACGTTGGAGTTCATAAAGGAATTCCCGAACTACGACGAGGTTGACAAGTTCGTAGCCGAGGTTGCTCGCTACATGTTGCCAGTTTCCGTCAGCGCAGAACGTTTGGCATACTACAAGGCCACGCTTCTCGAGGGTCAGCCGGATTACACATGGGCAGAAAAACTCCAGCAAGCTGCAAGTGCATCGCGCTCTTTCAAGCTTCTTCTCAAAGCCATGGCCGTTGCACCAGACTTCCAACTGTGCTAAGCCCCCTATCACTGAACTTGATTGTAAAGGTTAACCGATGAAACGTCGCTCCTTTCTCGCTACTACAGCTGCGGCAGCAGTAGGAACCCAAGTGCTCGGGGGTGTGCCACTTCGCGCATTCTCGCCTTTCGAGCTGTCTCAGCAGCTCAACATGGATGATGATCGAATCTTGATCGTGATTCAGATGTTCGGCGGCAACGATGGACTCAATACCATTCTGCCTGTCGATAATGATGCCTACTACAAGATCCGACCAACGATTGCCGTTGCCAAGGATAAGGCCATCAACGTGCTCTCGCGTGTTTACATGCACCCATCTCTTGCACCAAAGGACAGATACGGCATCCCGCAAATGTTCGAAGACGGGCGTCTAGCGGTGATCCAGGGAATTGGATATGAGAATCCGAACCTGTCGCACTTCCGTTCGACAGATATATGGCTTAGCGGATTCAATTCTTCGGACCCAGAAAAGCGTCTGCTCGACGGTTGGCGAGGCCGGTCCTGGTCCAACCAGAGCGATGGTTTCCCAGACGTACTTCCGGATGATCCGAGC
>JBEBCJ010000137.1:0-16306 GCA_041157865.1 Bacteroidota bacterium | reverse complement strand
CTTGTAGACTGCGATTCGACAACTCGAATAGATGGGTTTGTGCTCGAGGGTACGCAGAAGGTTGCAATCGGGATCACGGGCGGCGCACCGAGGATCTTTAACTGTCATTTCCGCAATACCTATTCTGCCATAAGTGGCTCGGCTGTTTGGGCTACACGAGCTGGACGCATCCGCATCGAATACTGTACGTTTGAAAACTGCAGATCAGGTAAAAACGGCGGCGCAGTGTATCTCAATACATCACTTGTGTCCCGCAGGTGGGATGTTGATTGGGGGCCGTTCATCGGCGAATGCTTCTTCATCAACTGCAGGGCAGCCCGTGGCGGAGGCATCTATGTTGATGCGAGTAATGGGCAGACACAAATTGTGGCCTGTGTGTTCGCAGGCAATCAGGCACGTGATCTCGGTGGTGCAATTGGTGCTGACGGATCTTGGACGTATGTAAACAATTGTACGTTCTACAAGAATGGCGGTGCAACGGAAGCAATGTCTATTGGCGGCAAGACCATTGGCATCAACGGAGGCTTTATACAGAACTGCGTTGTTTGGAATGGCGATGAAGACACAACACGACACATCAAGCATTTTACTACCCCTGGAGACACATCGAAGCTGGAAGCGAATGCCAATCTTGTCGAGCGAGATTTTGATTACGGATTTTGGCAAGTTGATCCAGCATTTGAAAACCAGGATGATTGGGACGGTCAAGACAACATTTATGGAACGGATGATGATGGATTGGCACTCTCGAGCTTCTCTATGGTGCGCAATGCAGGCGTCATTGATCGATTTGTGAATCACCGAAACTTTGACATCATCGGCAATCCCCGTCTGGTTGGGCGGAAAGTAGATCTGGGCGCATATGAATCGCAGCGTACAGATCGGCTAGGCTATCGCGAGGTTGTCGATGAGCTGCGTAAGGGCAAGCTTGTGCTCCTGTATCGTCATGGTAAGACCGACTGGCTTCAGAATGACCCTGGTCCGTCAAAAGAATGCTTCCCGGGACGGAACCTCATCTTCGAGGGTAGGGAGCAATGCACAGATATCGGCAAGGTATACAGGTATTTGAACATCCCAATTGGAGACGGCCTTTCCAGTACGGCATGTAGGTGTTGGGAAACCCTTGACAAGATGATAGGCAGGCATGAGGTCCGCTCGCATTGGGCAGGTGGCGGTGGTGCTACCATTCAGCAGCGTTGGGCCGACATGAAGTCAATACCAGCAAATGGTAACCGCGTAATTTCGACCCACGACGCGGTATGCCAGTCACTGTTCAATCCAGACGGTGATGGAACGGTGATCACGACGGCTGAATACATGGAAGGCGACTGCCTGATTTTGCGTCCAGATGGCGACACAGTCGAGGTTCTAACGCAGTGGTGCTCAGAGAACTGGGTTCGATACCATGTGCGGTTCCCCGACGAGATATCGTCTGTTGATCTCGGCAGGCAGAATACATCGACGATAGGTGTATCTCCTATGCCGACGAATACGATGTTCCACCTGACAGTTTCGAAGCCGTCGCAAGTGCGGATCGTAGATGTTTACGGACGCGAATATTTGACAGTGGACGTGCCGGATACCGCAATTGGGGCTGATGTCCAAGTAGATGGGTGGCCAACAGGTACGTACTATCTGCTAAGCCAGTATGGAGTAGGACGGTTGATCGTTACACGGTAGGCGTTGGCACATAGGCTTTGGCCTTGTCATCGTCGAACTCCCCTTCCCAGCGAGCCATGACCACTGTTGCAAGACAGTTCCCTAAAAGGTTGACGCTTGTTCTGGCCATGTCCATGAATTCGTCAACACCAAAGATCATAGCTACAGCGATTGGTCCGTAATGCTGCAGATCAGGGGGCAAGAAAGACGAAAGCGTGGCTAAAAGTATGACGAGTGAAGCTCTCGGTACTGCAGCTACACCCTTTGATGTGATCATCAGTGCCAGCATCATCGTTATCTGTTGCTCGAGTCCAAACGTGAACCCTGCTGACGTGGATGCAATCGCCTGCATGACAAAAACGCTGGCCATCGCCAGGTAGAGCGTTGTTCCATCGAGGTTGAATGTGTATCCAGCTGGCATCACAAACCCTACGATGCGCTTGGGCACGCCAAACTTCTCCATGTGCTCCATTGCCATTGGCAATGCGCTTTCACTTGAAGTTGTGACAAAAGCCAGAGTGAAGGGCTCTCGAACTGCACTGATGAATTGTCGAAGAGGGACCTTCGCAATAGCAACGATCGATCCAAAGACTACGAGAACAAAGATCGCAAGGGTCAGATACAGCGCGCCAATCAGCAGGCCGAGATGTCCCAGAATCCCAAGGCCCTGATGTCCGATAGTTGCTGCCATGGCAGCACCAATACCAACCGGTGCAAACTTCATGATCATGTTTGTGAACGTGAACATAGTCTGTGCCAGCGATTCACAGAACTCCACGATGGGGCGTGCCTTGTCGCCAATCCTTGATACGGCAACACCGAAGATCACTGAGAACGTAACGATCTGAAGCACGTCTCCCTTGGCCATGGCATCCACTACGCTCGTAGGGAACACATGGAGCACTGTTTCGATCAGCGTCTTCGGATGATTCTGAGCAATTGCGCCGAGTGTGCCAGGGTCGCCTACAAGGGTGATGCCCTTGCCCGGTTGTACGATGTTGACCACGAGCAGTCCAACGAACAGCGCAAGTGTGGTAACTACCTCGAAATAGATAAGAGAGCGTAACCCCAGTCTGCCGACACCATGGCCGTGTCCGCCCCCTGCAATCCCTACAACCACAGTGGCAAAAACTAGTGGCGCAATGATCAGCTTGATCAAGTGCAGAAACACATCTCGCAGCCAGGCGATAGATACACCTACATCAGGAGCATAATAGCCCAGCAGTACACCGATCACCAATCCTAAGAGGATCTGCTTCGTAAGCGAGAGATGGAAGTGCTTCATTGCAACCTTGTGACTACATTGTTAGCGCACAATTTACAGATGAGGCAGGCGAATAACTACGTCATTTCGGTTCGTCGACCTTACCGTTAAGCAGGCTGGCTGCATCCTTGCGATTGTTGATTTGAAGCTTCTTGTATGCGTTGCGGATATGTGTACGGACAGTTTCAAGGCTGATGTTAAGTGAGGTTGCAACCTCCAGGTATGAGTAGCCACTTGCAATGAATTGCAGGACTTCAAGTTCTCGGCGGGAGAGCTTTTCGAGCTCAGGAGCAGAACGAATAGAGCCACGCATGGCCAGAAGAATCTTTCGTGCGATACCAGCACTGACAGGTGACTCGCCGGCATGTATCTGCCTCACGGCAGATGCGAGTTCCCCATGGCGCAGCATTTTTGTGAGATATCCCATTGCTCCGGCCGCTATAGAATCATAGATCCTTTGATAATCATCGAATGCAGTCAATACAAGAATGTCTGATTTCGGAGCCAGTGTGCGCAGTTCAAGGATCAGAGCATGGCCCGGTGTATCTGGCAGCACAAGATCAAGTATCACAACATCAGGCTGCGCGGCGGCAAGATTCGTGCGTGCCTCTGCCGCAGTAATGCTTACAGATACAACGTTGATGTCGCTGCAGGATCCGAGCTCCTTAGCGTAACTGCGGGCCAATACTACATCGTCTTCGACAATAGCGACGGTGATCATGGTTAGTGCACTCCAAATGAGATTAGTATCGTTGTTCCTGAAAGGGGCTCAGATATGACTTCAGCAATGAATCCATTCTGCTCGGCACGAATAGGGATGTTGAGTATTCCGCTCTTACGTTCAAGATTGGTAGCGTCAAACCCCATGCCATTGTCTGAAAGCACGGTCGTACACGTACCATCATGATACGTAAATGTGAGCTCTACCTCACTTGCCTGGGAGTGCCGTATGACGTTTGTGATGGACTCATTAAGAATGATCAGTACGTTCTTTGCAGTCGAAGCATCTACGAATGAATCTTCAGAAAGGTCTGGCAGTCGAGAGGTACATTGAATCTGTGCATCAGCGAGGCAGGCAGTAACGTACTCGCGAAGTTCACCGGCAAACTCGTTCAATCGAATTGAGTCGCTGCGCCAGATCCAGAGCAAGCTTCTGAACTTTCGATTGGCTGCCAGTGCAGCATTGGCAATGTCACGTGACTGACGAGTATCTGAAGCATTAAGGAGCGCGGTTAGACGAGCAAGATCTGCTCCCAATGTGTCATGAAGGTCTCGTGCAATAGCATTATGCTGATGCTCCAACATCTTGCGGTTAGAACTTGCTACCCTGCTCCAGAAGGTTACAAGTGCCAGCGACGCCCCGCCCGCCAGCAAGACTGTTAGAATGATCCACACATCTTGGTAGAGCAGGGGGTATAGGTCGGGTTCAAACACGATCGAAGCCTGTGTAACAACACCTGCTGCATCAACGGTCATTGTACAGGCTCTGGTATTTGGTAGATCGATGTTGTTGGTACGCGCCAGATCATCCTGAAGCGTATCTGATGTCCAAGATCGCTTTATATCAACTGAGTTGAGGTAGTCTGATACAATAGCAGTAGAGCCCAGTGCAAAGCTGATCGAGTCGCCTGTAACCACCCGGTCATTACCATCTAGCCAACCAATCCACACATGATCATGCGCAGCAGCTGCAAGCAGACATCCGGCCATTGGTCTTCGCTGTATCGCATTCAGATTGATGTCGATATTGGATTCACGTGTAACTATGCGGACCGTACTGTCGCTCGTGACACTTGGATAGAATCCATCATACAGGGACCTGGTAACAGAATCGGGCCATTCTACGACTCGCAGCTCGTTTGAATTCGGGAATGCAACAAGAATGCTATGGGTGCGAATGACGACCAATCTGCGATTCGGAGTAATGAGAGCTCGCTGAAGAGTTGTCGGGTGTAACTCCTCCGAAACCGGCATCGTAGCAGGATACTCGGCCATGATCTGCTTTGCTGCGATCTCTGTGACTGCTCTGGGGAGTGCCATCCTATACAACGCTTTGTTATAGTCGAATGGCAGTAACTCGAGCATGCCCTTTGCCAGCAGCTCCCGACGCACTAACCGTGGCCCCTCGGTACGTTTGTAAATAATGACAGAATCGCCAACTTGAAAGACTGCAAGAACTGTATCGGGAACATCGTTGCTACTTGGAATTTCAATTCGGCGCTTTCCCTGTTGTGTGTGCTTTACAAGGTAGGCGTTTTCTGGTCCACCCACTATTTCTGTTGAATCGTCTATCGTAAGTCGAATCGGCTCGTTTCTAAATGCGGAATCTGAAGATCTCTTCGCGCAGGTGAAGAACGATTGGGTTGGTAGCGCCGAGCTATAGTTGTGTACTAGGCTGTCAACACGAATTTTCCAGTAGTCGCCAGTGTACGATCGAATATGTAGGAATTGGTTTGCTACACAAACAGACCTAATTGGGCGAATAACTCCATTGTGTTGTGGGAGTTTGACATAGGCAAACTGCTGACCAACTTTTAGGTACAGGCCGAACAATGTTGAAAACCAGCGAGCTCCGCGCTCATCGCACGTCGTGCTCGTTATCACAGCTGTGTCTACTGTGGTGGCATTCAGTAAGGCAGGCATGGAGACAGTAACGGGGAACAGCTTGGTCGGTATCGAACACGGTCTGCCCCCTCCCCAGGCCTCCTGTGCGCGGAATCGGTCGTGGAGTGTGAGACTATCAATCAGCAAAGACTTGTGCAAGAGCGCGGTGATGTCGCGAATGGCTCTTGATGAGACTTCGGACATAAACACATCGTTCAGAATGTTGCGTGCTGTCTGCATCCGTACCCGGAGTTCTGTGCGATTGCTGTTTGGACGCAGGTTGTTTAAGAATCCAACAACTTTGCGTAGATGATCTTCGCCGGATCGTTTGTCCCCGGTAAGGAACAGGCTTCGTCCCCAGTAGTACTCTCGGTTGATATGTGCAGACAAGTCTGTGGGATTCATCATTTCAGAATGCTCAAGAATCTTGGCCAAATCAATGGCCCGTCGGTGCTCGCCGCGTTTAGAATACAGCGTCAGTAGGTTTGCCTGTGCACCTCTGCGCATTGCCAGGTACTCCGATGCAGCGAGCACCTGGTAGAGCTTAACGGCAGTAGCGGTATCGCCTAGTTTCTTGAGGGCATGTGCAGACATCATCATCATGGTCGCATCTGTGCCTGTCCTGTTCTCACCTCTGACGGCGATTCTGTACAAACTGCCGTGGGCAATGGAGATGATGTCTTGATAGTTGCCTGTGTTCCATGCCGCATCAACGAGTAGCGCCCTGTACTTCAGGAGCAGGTCTGGAGATGCGTTGCTGTGCGGTTGAAGCTTCTCCAGGAAAACCAATGCCCTGTCTATTCGCTCGGATACGCTGAGATGATAGACCGTCGAATCAACCAGCTCGTTTGCTTGGCGGATTGTCAATCTCGCTGATCGTGTTTCGGATACAACCTCCTCACATCCCACTATGAGAAAGTACGTAATGATACAGAAAGTGAAAGCGATGCAACGTTCGCGCATGATGATAGCCCCATGGCCAATCTACGAGTACTGAGTGTGGCCTAGGGATGTGAAAAAAGTAGTATTTCAGGGCCTTAATAGTGAGCCCCGCCCGTGGAGACGGGGCTCTGCGTCTCGTGCAGATTGCAGACCGAAAGATGATTGTATATGATAGGCCAGTTGTACGCCCTCCCTGGACGTGCAGATGTGTTATGATTGCAGAATCGTTTATGTGGTGTGCATTATCTGCCGATTCACACGGCAAACATCTACCACGTAAACAATGAATCAGTGAGTGATTAGGTGAATAAACGGACAGGGAATTATTCCACCACTGTTTTTATGGAAAAAGTCCTTGTCAGACTGACCGCTTACATGTAACATTGGACATCATTCAACTTTTTATTCGGAGACATAGCAGTGTCAAAGCAGGAACTGTACGATGAAATGGTTCGCCTTTTCGGCGAATTCACAGCAGCTCACAATTCAAAGTTCAAGAAGGATGCCGCTACGGCCCGCAAGGCTGCCAGTGCCCTTAAGAAGCTTGTAACGCCGTACAACCAAGCATCAGTTGCTGAAGGTAAGAGCGCGAAGTAAGTCTTCAGACACCGATTTTGTGTGCCAGGGGACGGTGTCCTCTGGCTTTTTTTTTACCTGCTTTCGCTAACGAATTCTGCATTTGAGAACACTATGATCCGAATCCCGCTGCTGCTGACGGTGTTTGTAATCCTGGCAGGGAACAGCCCAGTATGGGCCCAGTATTTTGAGGGCAAGATGAGGCTAACCATCCGCGACTCTGCCAGAAACAAGGATATACCGATCACCATTATCTACCCGGCAGATTCCTCCAGTGGCGATAACCGACCACTTGTAGGAACGGGAACGAAATCCATCCCAACATTCCGCGTTTTCATCATGGGGCATGGCTATCAAATGCCAGTTACTGCCTACAAGTCCCTGGCGACAAACATTTGCCAGAATGTGGGATCATACATCGTTGTTCTTCCCGAGACCGGCTCGGGGCTGTTTCCAAACCATGGCGACTTTGCTCTCGATATGGTCGCTGCGGGCGCCTACATGCAACGAGAGCATATACGGCAGGGCTCGCTGTGGAATGGGCATGTTGCTGATAACACTGTTATGGCAGGCCATTCCATGGGAGGTGGCGCAGCATTCCTTGCGGCAAAAGAAGTGATACAGAAGAGGTCGTTCAATCTGAATGCTGTTATTGGACTCGCTCCAGCAGAGACAAATCCCAGCTCTTCTGCAGCCGCGGCATTTGTTACATGTCCAACATTGATACTTGCAGGTGGTGTGGACTGCGTTACGCCCCTTGCTGGAACAGTCCAGCCGATCTACAACAATGTTGCATCCCTCTGCAAAACACTTGCAACGATCCCTGGTGCCAGTCATTGTCAGTTTGCTGATGCCAATTCAGCATGTAACCTTGGTGAACTCAATTGTAAGGCTACAATATCACGCGATGCTCAGTTTGCCAGGAGTTGGCAGTATATCAATCTTCTGCTGCGCCGCAGTGACGGGTTTGCCTCTCAGATTGGCGATACAGAAATTCAGACGACGTTCCGCTCCGTTGAGGCGCGAGATATAGCATTTAGCAGAACGCAGGCATGTGCTGGCGACACGATCCGCTGTGTCTACAGTGGTAATGCAACGAATCTGCTCTGGCTACCGGACAGTGTTCGTGGTGCAACGTATTCGTTCGTTGCGCGATCAGGTACTCAACGCATTAGCTTGATCAACACAACTTGCTTCGGTACCACAAGCATTGACACAACAGTCAACGTGTACGACCGGCCGACGGTTCGCATTGACGGTCCTTCTGCCCTGTGTCCGTCAGATTCAATCGTTCTCCGAGCAGTATCCAACTCTGCACCAGGGAACATCATCAACGTTCGCTGGTCAACTGGAGATACTTCGAACAGTGTTGTGGTGCGGCAGCCGGGCATATACACGGTTCGTGCAACCAGCGAGCGTGGTTGTGGAGATGCCTCAGTAAGCTACGTGGTTGATCTTGTCACGACACCCAACGTGAGCATTCGCATCATCGGTGATACAGTCTCATGTGGTGAGTTGAAGCCACTCGAGGCCCAGCTTATAGGCGACTTGGATCTCGTGAAGGAAGTTCGCTGGAACAATGGTGATACGGCACGCCGAATCTCGATCGTGAAGCCAGGCGCGTATACATTGTACGCCACGATGCGTATGCGTGCCGATGCTGGGTGCAACGTCTACACCGATACTGCCTCGTTTACCGTGCGAACTGTTGCAGCACAAACCCCAGAAGTATCCTTTACGAACGACACACTTTGGTCGACTAAGGCTGACACCTACTCGTGGACGTTTGATGGGGCTCCCATAGCCGGTGCCACGGCAGCGTATCATGTTCCACAACGTTCTGGTCTGTATGCAGTGCAGACAACGCGGTCCGAGGACTGGGGATGTCTCGGCACAAGCAAAGCAGTACGTGTAACGTTGAGTGATATAGAAGAGCTCGTTCAGCACAAGAACACATTCATCGCTAAGCCAGGTGGTTTATACGTTCACACGGTTAAGCACAGCGGTTCATTGACGATCTATAGTTCTGCTGGCTGTGTCATGCATACCATGTCCATGGATGTAGTTGATCAGCCAGTGCGCATTGATACATCAGTGTTTCCAGCCGGCGTCTATGCCGTTGTTGCCGATGGGACATGGCTTGGTAACTTTATCGTTGTTAGATAACAATGTCGTCGATAACAGGAGAGCAGTGTGTCATACCCAGATGTGTGGTCAAATAATGCCGTGGGTCAGCTGTGCTCTCGCATTCAGAGCATTACGGCTGATACAAAACCGTTATGGGGCTCGATGAACGCTGCCCAGATGATGGCACACTGCTGCATACCATATGAGCAGGCACTTGGCATCGATACCAAGAAGCCCCCTCTCATCATGAGATTACTGCTTAAGATATTCTTCAAGAAGACGCTCACGAATGAGGTGCCATACAAGCAGAACATGCCAACTGCACCGGCGTTCATTATGCCTGTAGATACTGTGTTCCTTGATAATCAACAGCGCCTGCTGCAGCGTGTGCGAGAGCTAGCTGCTTTGGGTCGTGATGCTTTTGAAGGACGTGAGCAGCTTACTCTTGGCCCTCTGACGTCACAAGAGTGGAACAATCTGATCTATAAACACATTGATCATCACCTACGTCAGTTTGGCGTATAATCAGACGTGTCATTCCCGCGAAAGTATCGTACGTCATTCCCGCGAAAGCGGGAATCCAGCCATGGCAACGCCTTCGCGAGGGTAACGAGGCATTAAAAAAGCCCCCTCAATCATTTGACTGAGGGGGCTTTCAGCATCTACAGAGTAGGTGCTTAGAAGTTATACGTCAGACGGCCTTGTACAAGACGACCAACTGTTGAAGCTCCGATGAACTGCTCAACTTGGTTGTCGAGAAGGTTCGTTGCTGAGAGATTGAAGCTAAGTCCATCTACACCCGGAATGATGTACTGTGCAGTGAGGTCCATCATGTGGTAGGCATTAACATCGCCTACATAAACTCCTGAGTTCATGTAGAATCCGTCTACCCAACGCCACTGGAGCCCCACACTGAGTCCAAGTGAAGAACTGCGGTGAAGCAGACCGAGAGATGACTTGTACTTCGGCGCATTGAGTGCAATGATGTCTGTGATTGTTGCATCTCCGAGATCAGCGCCAGTGAAGGTGTTCTGATTGATGTATGAAACAGCGCCAGATACCGACCATGATGGCGAGGCTTCATATGTGAAGGCAGCATCGCTACCATAGTAAGAAAGCTTGCCATAGTTACGGTAGGCAAGAAGAATATCGCCCTTGTGCGGAGTCTCGTTAGGCGATACTGTGCCAACTGGGACCTGTGCATATGCGCCGCCGATCAGACCAGCATACTGTGCTGCAAGTGCTTCAGCTTGCGCCTGTGGAATTCCCTGCTGCATCAGTGCGCCAGTGAGAAGGGGCTGGATGTATGCCGTTGCTGATGCGCCATCGAGGAATACGTTCGGCGTAACCACACGCAGTGGGGATACGAAGTCGTTCACTGTTGAGTGATATGCATCGATGGCAACACGAAGCTTGCTCGTGACCTTGCCCTGGTAGCCAACTTCGATCGTCTGTGTGTTTGTCTGGCGAAGCTTGCTAACATCTGTAACAGCATCAGCACTCGTAGGAATGAACGTTCTCGTTGTTGGATTCAGCGAAGCAAGGTTGCCCTTGATGTTCTGCGGTGCTGGGATGGCTGTAAGGAACGGACGCAGCAGCGGACGCAGGTTAGCCGGAGCCTGAGCTTCGAGCTGCGGCAGGATGATTTGTGTTACCGTCTGCCAAATACCGCCCGCTGACGCATTGTTCAAACCAATCCAATTGCCGCGCGTTGCGTCGAACTGTGAAATGAAGTTCACGCTGCCACCGGCGCGGTTATAGGTGTAGCCGTTGCGTCCAGCAGAAGCACCCCAAACACCAACGGCCCATGCTGGATTGACTCTGCCAAGTCCGAATGCATCTGGTGCACTTAGAAGGTCAAGGAAGAGGTCATTCGTTCCTGGATTGCTGAAGGCCGTGTTGTATGTGGCACGAACCGAGCTGTTCTCATCGAGCTTGTACATCAAGGCAACGCGAGGTGACATCACAAGTTCATCGATCACCGAGTGACGGTCAGCACGAAGAGCGGCAAGAGCTGAGAGCTTCGATGTAATCTTCCAGTCGCCCTGCAGATAACCACCGATCTCGGTGTAGTTGTCGTTGTTCTCATTCACACCATTGATGGTGCCTTCGGTAACTGGATTCGTTGCGAAATAGTCAGCCCCATACGTGAAGCGGACATCATCGTTCAAACGATATGCATGCTGGATACGAGCACCAAGCAGGTCTGACTTGTCGACAATCGGATTACCAGTGCGCAGGAAGTATGTGCCACCGGCATCACTCTTGTTGTAGAACGTCTGAGCAAAGAAGTCGCCAGAATTGATCTGAGCGTTAACGTATGTGTAACGCCAGTTCCGTCCGTTAGCTGCTCCAAGACCTGTCATTTCAATCGTGTTGACAGCTTCCGACACACCACCATTGAGTTGGATAGTCGTGTTCTCTCCCATGTTGTAGTATACACCACCATCAACGTTGTAACGCTCGTGAGTGTTTACACGGGGCTTTGAAGGTAGGTCGTTGACAGCATCACGGTAATTCCAGTCGTTTGCCGAGAAATACTGTCCGCTGATCTTATAACCCAGATTGTCGCTAAGTGTGCCTGCATGGCGGAGTCCACCATTGATCAGATTCTGCTGTCCACCGGCAAAGAACAATGTTGTTCCCTTTGAAGCAAATGGCGAACGTGTGATGATGTTCAGCACGCCAGAAGATGCGTTTGGACCATAGAGTGCAGAACCTGGACCACGGACAAGCTCCATTCGCTCGATGTCTTCATTGGAAGCTGGAACGAAGTAACCCACGTTTACGCGCAAGCTTGGTACGCCGGCTGGACGGTAGTCTGTAAGTGTGAGAAGCGAACCGCTAAACACGTTGTTGAAACCACGAACTGTTGCACTCTGCTGAGAGATACCAGTCTGTGCATAATCCACACCTGCCAGACCACGGATGTGCTCTGTTGGATTGGTCTTTGGTGCTTCGCGAATTGCGCGAGGCTCGACAACGGTAACAGATGCTGGGGCTTCTGAGGCCTTCTGCAACGTGCGAGAAGCAGTTACGACCATCACATCCATGTCGATGGCAGTCTCACTTATCGTAACGTTCAGCGTACCTCCGTCAACGTCAACATCATCCATCACCTTTGTCTGATAACCGACAGCTGAAACAGTGAGTGTGTACTTACCGCTTGCAACACCTCGGATCGTATAACGACCGCGTGTGTCTGTGTATGCGCCTTTTGAGGCCGGCATCGTTGCCGAAGACAGCTTTACCGTAGCTCCCGGTACGGGGCCACCGCTTGGTGTAGAAACCCTACCGCTAAGCATGACGCTCTGCGCAAAAGCTATCGACCCTGTCAGAGCAATAGCTACTGTTAGAAAAACTCCACGTATGAGAAGTTGCATTCTCATTCTCCCTTGCTTGTTAAACATGTCTGAAGATGTAACCGAAATACAAATCGTTGTTGAAGTGGGCTTAGCCCGGAGCGTTTTGCCATCATCCGTGACGGGGCATTGTCGTCGCGTATCCATGAAGTATTCACAGTAGCGGCCGCATCGAAAACGCTCTGCGTTGCCGCAAAAAGTTCTGCCGAGTATGCGCTGTTTCTGAGGTGCGGCACAATGCCGATTACACTTGCGTGTATGCTATGTGATCTCGCTGAGGCAATGCGCAACCACAATGCCTGAAGCAGTCGTGGCAGAGAATAGACCCATCGAGGGACCTTCGCTACGTCTTTATGCATCAGGACTGCGCCGGCAGCAGTATCGTCGGGAGTGCGCGCTGTGAGCGCTAAACTAGGACTAAAGATCGGGGCATAGGCTCGAACAAGAGACGGCAAGCCTGCACCGCTTCCACGATGCCACGGTAGTGTGGAGAATGCTGTTGAGAGCACCTTCTCCAGATCACGTGCGATTGAGATAACGTTCATCCACGATCCCACTCTGACACTAGAATGTGGCCCGATGTTGATCGCCGAAGCTGTCCCCACAGCCCCTTGACGTCCCCATATACTGCCCGACCAAGCATGAACATAGCCACGGCGACGCAAGCAGGCAACAAGAATTTCTGGATAGCTCGATATGTGGATGCTCTCGGGTACCTGTGCACCCGGCTCAGAAACGCCGTCGGTTAGAAATGCAAATGCGCCTACTGGGCCGGTCAGGGTCTGAGCCCTGAGCTCTGCAGCAACAGACAGCCAGTGATCAGCCAGCAACTCAACCCATAATGCCGATGCACGGGGCTTGCACCGTACGTCAATGAGGCAACAGTCATCTGCACGCATTGCTAACACAAACATGGCAGTAACCACGCCATGGTCTTTGATCAAGCAGTGGCGCAGTTCTGAGCCAACATCGAATGTCGAATCGCGGGCGTATAGACGTTGAGGCGGAAACAGTAGGTCCCAGGGACGCTGCAGACCATGGGTGTGCAGCATCCTACACCATGCTGGCGCATCGACGCAGACGACTGTTCCCAATGATGCCGGATTGCTTACTTGCTCCATCGTAAGGAACTTACCACGAAAACAAGGCTGTATTGCGATGATTCAGCATATTCGTCTATCCCAGTTCAGGCATGATGGGCTTAGACCAAGGAGTATTTCAAATGATTCCGTTTCGGGAATTCGTAGAACAAAACTCGTTTATAATCTGCGCTCATCGTGGAGCGTCCGGTATCGCCCCCGAGAATACCGTCGCGGCGGTCAAGTTGGCACTCGAGAGTGGCGCGCCAATGATTGAGATTGATGTACAGTACACTCGAGATCATCAGATGGTAGTTTTTCATGATGATACGATCGAGCGAACCACCAATGGGGAAGGTGCAATCAATCAAAAGTCATACGAGGAGATTCAGGGTCTTGATGCAGGGGCATGGTTTAGCCCAAGTTTTGCTGGCGAGCGAATCCCTAAACTCGTTGATGTACTGGAGCTCATTCGTGGCAGGGCATATGTCAATCTTGAGATCAAGCCTCGGCCCGATACACAAGAGGCACAGCAGGAAACGCTTGAGCTCATTGAGTTGCTGAGCTCGTTGGCCATGCTAGACACATGCCTGTTCTCGTCATTCGACCACCGAGCGATTCGCTATGTGAGAGAGCGTATGCCTGATCTGCCAATGCTGGCGCTCAATGTTCCGGGGGATCCACGATCTCCAGAACAAGTTATAGCAGAGTGCGGTGCAGATGTGTTTGGCTGCTCTGTCGAAGAGCTCAACCCCGAAATGATGGCGTTGTGCCATCAAAGGGGTATCCCCGTTGCCGTCTACACCGTCAATACACCGGAAGAGTTAAACTATGTTGTATCGATGGGTGTCAGAGGAATTGTGACAAACATGCCCCATATACTAGTGCCGGCCTATGAAGCGCTTTAGATGGATTCCCGCTTTCGCGGGAATGACACGGCTCGCGTTCGCGGGAATGACGCAACGATTCGTCGCACTCGCGAAAGCGGGTGCCCACCTGAGCGTACTAGTAGCAACGTTAACATGTGCCACTGCAGGAATCGATGAAGCCATGCGCATACGTCTGCAGCGTGCTGTGGATTCGGTGCAGAAGGCAGAGAAGATTCAAGGTGTTTCAGCTGCTGTGATCATCGACAATGATACCTGGGCCGGAACAGCTGGCGAGTCGTTTGAGGGCAGCCCTTTGAGGCCTGACATGGTTCTCGGAATCGGCAGCAACACCAAGACACTCATGTCGGTTGCGTTGCTACGCATTCAGGAACAGGGGCGAGTTGATCTTGATGCACCTATCAGCAAATGGGTGCCGCGTCATCCTAACATAGACTCGACGATCACCGTGCGGCAATTGCTGAATCACACAAGTGGTGTAGGAGATTACTCTGCGCTCAAAAGTTATCGTGATGCCTGCCTCGCAGATCCCAAGCGCAGATGGAAGCTCGATGATCTCATCGAACTTATCCCTGAGCAGCAGTTTGCACCTGGCACCTCATGGAGTTATTGTAACACCAATTACTTTCTTGCCGGAATCATTGCCCAAGAAGCAACGGGGTTGTCGCTCTATCAGCTCTTCCGTCGCGAGCTGTTTAATCCTCTATCGATGGATTCTACGCGTCTGTATCCTGATGAGCCCCTTACTGGCGAGCTAGCCCATCGTTGGATGGGCGGACGAGATGCGTTTGCTGTGCCGATGGATGCCGAATGGAGCGGTGCCTGGGCGGCTGGAGCTGTGATATCTACTGCAGCGGAGATGGCACAGTTCTACGAAGCTCTGTTTAGCGGCAGAGTGCTCAATGCCGAATCAATGACGCAGCTCACATCATTTGTGGGAGCCAATGACTACGGACTCGGTATCAGTCGAAAGATGGTAGGGGGCTTATCAGTAATTGGGCATTCTGGCGAAATCCGTGGTTACTCGTCAGTGATCTTCAGAGTCCCCGCCCTCCGCGCTAACATTGTTGTTCTCACGAATTCTATTCCGTCGAATCCAATCGCTGTAGCTGCGTCGATGGTGCGTGTGTTGCGAGATGCGCCTACATCTGTGAGCGAAGATGGCATCCAGCATTTCAACATTGCACTGCCAGGCGAGGTCTACAGCATTGAAGGCAGATTTGTGTGCAGTGTTAGCACCTACGATGAGCTTCAACAGCTACAACCCGCAACATACATGGTCTTGGCAAGCGGATTCCTGCAGGTCGTCAATGTCTCGGATGCAGGTAGTATTGCAATCGGCAGGTAGCACAGCCGCAAACTATGCGGCCGAGCGATTCAACCTCTTGCGGGCCTCAAACAGGTCCCAAGCGTTCTGAAGATTCATCCAGAATTCCGGTGTCGTGCCAAACTCTTGTGACAATAGAAGTGCTGTCTCGGCGGACACGCCACGTTTGCCGCGGATGATCGTGTTGATCCGTTGAATCGGTATCCCAAGCCTTTCGGCTAGTTCAACTTGTGTGAGCTTCATCGGAATAAGAAACTCTGTCAGCAGGATTTCACCTGGATGCGTTGGTTGCCTGTGTGATGGCGTCATGGTGGGTTCTCCGGCTCAATGGTAATCGACAATCGTGACTTCAAACGCGTGACCGTCAACCCATCGGAATACGATGCGAAACTGGTCGTTGATTCGCAGGGCATGATAGCTACTCATGTTGCCCTTTAATCGCTCCAGCCTGTTGCCTGGTGGAATCCTCAAGTCTGATA
>JBEBCJ010000136.1:0-4079 GCA_041157865.1 Bacteroidota bacterium | reverse complement strand
ACGATTGAACTGCAAGCCCCCTCCCTAGTCGTTGATCCACGAAAGGAAGACGCCCCGATCGACATCACTGCTATGCTCGCAGCAAGCAGTGCGCAATGCAAGCCAGATGCAGTCGAGTTTTCACTCCAGTACAACGAATCGTTGTATGACCCCTTCCCAACGGCAGAAGGCGGTTCGTTGCTATCGTCGCGCGTGGTTACATCCGGCAATGAGCGCTATCGCCGCGTTCGATTTACTGTGATACCAAGTAAACCGCTGCAGTCTGGCGACATGCTCACGCGCATCCACGGAAAGGCGCTCGTGGGATCGCCTGCCCAGACTGCTCTGGTGATCGATAGCGTAAGCGTATTGTGGCCGTGTGATACGATACCCGGAGTTGGTGTTGAGGGATCTCTCGTGCTTGACTCTCTGTGTTTGAATCCGTCAAACAGACGTAGGGTGCTCGTCTTTAATGCCGTCACGATAACAGGTGTTCGCCCGAACCCAAGCAATGGATCATTTACTGCAAGTGTTCGGCTGCAGAGCGACCAGCCGTTTGAGATTGAATTGATCTCGCTGCAGGGAATGCGTATTTGGTCAAGAACTGTTGATCCACAACTGCACGGATCCTTGCGCAAGCTTGATGTTCCAATCGAAGCAGATATCGCACCAGGTGCCTACATGCTGAGCGTTCGCAATGGTGCCTCTTCGTCGTTCCACGCAGTGATGATAACGCAATGATCAAGATGCGTTGCTCCATCATGGCTCTCAGTCTGATATGCTGGACAGCATTCTGCGCCCCTTGCTTAGGAGCTGTCTGTATCGATAGCGTTTCGGTAGCCAACGCAGACGTGGTAGTGGTGCGGATCAATCCACTGAGCATCAGCGTTTCCGGACGCTATCTCAATCCAGCGTCCACTCTTGCAGCCTTTCCAGGCATACCAACCTGTTGCGACCTCTTAACACCCACACAAGGGTGGGCTGCCAGCATCATGGGCGAGTATACGCGGTGGGTCGGTGACAATGTTGCCATTGAGGGCGCACTGGGACTTACCTCAGCTTCATCCTCCCTTGCTTCGTCGAGCTTTGTGGGATATGCGCTCGACGGTACAGATGACAACGCTAAGGTTGTTCGAGCTGAGAGTGAAACGCGCGTTGTACTGTCATCACTCAGTCTTGAAGGCAGATTACTGGGATCATGGTTACTCAGCAACCACATGTCGTCACGTCCACATCTCTTCGGAGGCCTCAGCGCTAACTACTTCCTAAGTGGCAACCTTGAACAGCGCGAGCAGCTTTTGTCCCCCGCAAGTGCAGTGTTCGAAGACACCCGCACCAACACGCGACTTGTCTACTCCGAGTCTGTTACATCACGGCTCAATCCATGGTATACGTTCTCAGCTGGTTTGGGCATCAACGCGCTACAAGCCGACCGCTATGATGTCCGCACACGTTTGTCTGCCGAGCTACCACTCACCAGCATTGTACGTGAATCAGACAAGGGGCTTTCATACGGTCTTCTCCGTCTGGATGTATCTGTCATGTTCAAGAGTGCACCAGTACTCGTTACGCCGCCGCCCCCTCCAACGGTCCGACATCGCATGTTGGCAGCTGACCTCAAGCTCAAAGCGCGGGATGCTGCAGGATCATTAGCCGATACAGCTGTTATCGATGTTACACAGGCTCTCGGCACACGCGTTTACTCGTTGCTCCCATTCATCTTCTTCTCTCGCGGCTCCGCCGTTATTGACAGGCGGTATGATCAACGAACAACCGATCAGACGCTTGCCTATCGCCCAACAACGAGTGTTGTCCTCGCCGATACATCCTCAGCATCTGACACAAAAGCAACACTGGAGCTGTATTACAACCTGCTCAATATCGTTGGACGCAGAATGCGCACGGATTATCCCGATGCGAAGTTGTCCATCAAGGGGTATTGTGATAACCAGGGCGTTGAACGCAACAACGTTGGCTTGTCACTCCAACGCGCGGTGGCTGTGCGCGACTACCTACGGGACGTATGGCAGATTGATACAACACGACTTGCCGTCTCTGCCGGACTGCTATCGCCAACTGCGGCCAGCACGACCATGCTAGATGAGCGCGATCGTGCTGATGGACATGAAGAGAACAGACGTGTAGAACTTGAGTCAACCATTACTGAAGTGCTCGACCCCGTCGTGATCTCTGATACGCTGCTATCAATTACGCGTCCGGCCGTCATAGCGCTGCCAAGCATCATCAGCGATTCAACAGATCATGATTGGATGATTGAGACAGTGTGCTCATCAACAGCACCACGCTTTGAATTGCGGGGTAATGCGAGCCCCTTGCCTCAGTACACATTCGATAGTTCGGCCTGCCCTATCGTGGGGGGAGCAGAGCAGCGCGATATCACATCTACGCTGCATGTGAGCGCACACGATGGACGTCATGTAGATGCAACTGCTACGCTGCCAGTAGCAACACGCACACGCACCGTGTATATGCGTCGCACAGATGGCGACACGATCCAGTATCGCTACAGGCTAACGCAGTTTGAGTACAACAAGCAGCGCATGCTCTCTGCGCAGTCATCGATCATTCAGCGCTACATCACACCTATGTTGCCGGCAAACGCGAGGGTTAACATCTATGGTTATACCGACCGCAAGGGGCCTGCAGAACTCAATCTCAAGCTTGCACAAGAGCGTGTGAACGAGACACAAACAGCCTTTCACACAGTACAGTCGCTAACTACGCTTGCAGTTGGCGAGGGCAGCGATGTTCTTGCAGCACCATTTGCAAACAATACGCCGGAGGGTCGGCTCTACAACAGGACCGTCGAAGTTCGTGTTCTTGTGCCGCTGTCTAGCGCGAAATGACGAGTGCCGATGTAGCAACGTAGCCGTTACGTTGCACGCGTACAACGTAGACGCCTGATGCAAGATCCGCTACGGGAATCGTCATTGTCCGAACAGATGACGCTGCATCAAATGTTTGGCGCAACACCAGAGATGCCAGAGATACTGAATACACCTCGCACTGCACGGGACTCGCTGGTCCGTCATTCACATCGAGCGTAGCAGTTTCTCCGTCGGAAACAACTCGCAGTGAACACGCACCAAGCACCCCTTCTTCTACCGACGTAGTCTTGCCAACAGTGACACGCAGGCGCTGCACGGATGATGAGTCCCATTCATCTGTAGCCTTGATGGATATCTCTGCCACTCCGGTTTCACCTGTAGCTGGCTGCAGCCGGAGCGTTTGCATTGGTCCGCTTCCAAACAACCTGATCGACCCCGCTGGGAAGAGTGTCGACGGTGTATGCACTATCTCGCAACGCACGCGATACGGAGATTCATCCTTGATACGAAATGGCACATCGAGAATAGTCGACATTGCCATACTTGTATCGCGCAATTGCATGATGACAGGGGGCTTATTCCTCGCTGTATCGGTAGACGAGTATTCATGAGCTCCGATATCATAGCCATTCTGCGATGGTACATCGATCCCAAAGAAGTCACGATTGCCTTGATCAATCCCGACCATTTCTTTGAGGTTGATGCCATTGTCGATTGTAGGCGAGCCCTTCTGTGCTCGGTATGCATCTATCGAGGATGCTGCACGGGGCCATGCAACAGGGGCTGTTCCGAGATTCGACAGACGCGGGTCTGCAGTTGTGCCGGTTGCAAGCCCCTTGAGAAGCTCATTATCTGTTGCGCCGCGCCATGCCTCGAGTGAATTGTATGTCTTACCCTGATAGTTAATCACAAAGGGTCCACCTGCTGTCCAATACAAGTTGCCCGCAAAGAACGCGTTGTACTTCGCCGGCACGGACACAAGAGGAGCACCCCCTGTGGCAACAAAGATGTTGTTGTACACAAAGATGTTCTGCATACCTGTATTCCACTCGGTGATCTGGAATGCACCGTGTGTAGGATTACTTGCCGATGGCGTTGTGTAGATCGTGTTGTTGTAGATCAGGGCGCTATCCATGATCGATTCAGGACTTCCCTTGAAGAGCGTGATACCGCTTGCATTGGTGCGCCCGTCGTTTACGCTGATGTTGTAGCGGCAGATGTTATTGCGCCACGGCTTCGCGTTCGCATACT
>JBEBCJ010000135.1:0-6472 GCA_041157865.1 Bacteroidota bacterium | reverse complement strand
TTGGCAACGGGGACCATTGGCTTGGGACTTGACATTGTCAGTGGACGCAGTCGAGTGCCGAAGCCACCGGCCATAATGACGGCTTTACGGATGCTCATGGTTCAAAAATAGGCACGAGACAATCACCGCAATCGTTCCAAGACTGCGACATCTTCCAGTGTCGTTGTGTCGCCGGTTGATGCCGACCCAGAAACTATCTCGCGCAACAGCCTTCGCATGATCTTGCCGCTGCGAGTCTTAGGCAGCGCATCAGCAAAATGGATGTCGTCAGGCTTTGCTATCGGACCGATCTCCTTTGCTACATGATCCTGAAGCTGTTTTACCAGCTTGGCTCGTTCCTGCTTCTTGGGCGATGACTTCAGGGTTACGAACGCAACCAGTGCGTTGCCCTTGATCTCGTCTGGACGCGCCACCACGGCGGCCTCGGCCACTAATGGGTGCGAGACGAGCGCACTCTCTATCTCGGCAGTCCCAAGACGGTGTCCGCTCACATTGACAACATCATCAACACGTCCAATGATCCAGATATTGCCACGCTTATCCTTGCGAGCCCCGTCTCCGGTAAAGTACCAACCTGGATGCTTTCTATTCTTTGGAAACTCACTCCAGTACGTGTTTTGATACCGGTCATCATCACCGTAGACCGTACGCAACATGGACGGCCACGGATGCTGCACAACGAGGAGTCCGCCCTCGTTTGCATGGCACGATGTGCCGTCTCTACGAACTACATCAACCTTGATCCCGGGAAGGGGCTTCGTAGCCGTACCTGGTGTTGTGGTTGATGCACCTGGCAGTGGCGAAATCATGATAGCACCAGTTTCCGTTTGCCACCATGTATCAACGATAGGACAGCGACCGTTTCCGATCACATTGTGATACCACATCCATGCTTCTGGGTTGATCGGCTCGCCAACAGTACCCAACAAGCGCAGCGACGACAGGTCATGATTCTTTGGCCATGCATCACCCCATTTCATGAATGATCGAATGGCAGTCGGGGCTGTATAGAACACTGTTACACCATTACGCTCGATGATGTCCCAGAAGCGGTCGGGCAGAGGAAAGTTAGGAACCCCTTCATACATCATGACCGTGGCACCGCTGAGGAGCGGACCATACACCACGTAGGAATGTCCGGTTATCCAACCAATATCAGCAGTGCAGAAATACACGTCATCATCACGCAGGTCAAACACCACCTTCGTGGTATAGGCAACCTGCGTCATATACCCACCCGTGGTGTGCAGAATGCCTTTGGGTTTGCCTGTAGACCCGCTGGTGTAAAGGATAAACAGCGGATGCTCCGACGGCAACGCAACAGGCTCGCAATCGGCCGACGCAGTCGACATCTGTTCTTGCCACCAGACATCTCTCCGAGATTTCATGTGCACGCTTTGGTTGGTATGCCGAAGCACAACCACATGCTTGATCGTTTTGCACTTCAGAACCGCACTGTCTGCGGCCTGCTTTAACTGGACGATCTCGCCCCTCCGCATTGAACCATCTTGCGTGATAAGGATCTTTGCTCCGGAATCGTTGATACGCTCGCGCAAAGCTTCGCTGCTGAAACCACCAAATATCACATTATGTGCAGCGCCGATCCGCGCACAGGCAAGCATGGCGATTGCGGCCTCGGGCACCATCCCCATGTAGATGGCAACTACGTCGCCCTTCTCTACACCCAAATTGCGCAACATGTTTGCTGCTTTGCATACTTCGCGATGAAGCTGATAGTAGGTATATGTGCGCTGCTTGCCTGTCTCGCTTTCCCAAATGATAGCCGCTTTATTGCGCCGCGAGGTTCCAAGATGTCTGTCGAGACAATTCATCGAAAGGTTTGTGGAGCCGCCAACAAACCACTGCGCATGAGGATGTTTCCATACGAGTGCTTTCTTCCATGGGGTGAACCATGCAAGCTCTTTTGCGCGCTCTTCCCAGAAGGCAACGATGTCCAGATCTGCCTGCTTGACAAGGCTAGACAGCTCACGTTTTCCCGATATGTGTGCCTTGCTAGCAAACGCCTTCGAAGGGACAAATGTACGATCCTCCGTGAGGACCGATGAAATACGCTGCTCTTCCATGGACGTTCCTTACTTGACCAATGCTGATATCTGCTTAAAGGTGTCTGTTCCAGCCTGACGCAAGACCTCGAAAAGCACAGACTCCATAGTTGTGATCACTGCGCCGGCCTGACGCATCCGCTCGATGGCTATGCGCTTGTCGTTTGGGTTGCGCGAGGAGACACAGTCTTCGATAACTACCACTGTCTGACCCTGCGATAGCAGGTCCAGCGCCGTTTGCTGCACACACACGTGTGTTTCGATTCCAAACAGAATCACGTGGTGTCTGTGTCCACTGAGAATGCGGGCTTCAACTTCTGGGGCACCGCAGCAGCTGAACGTGATCTTCTCGATCGGCTGATACGCGCCAAGTGCTTCGCGTATGTTCTCAATCGTTGTCCCAAGCCCTTTGACATATTGCTCTGTAACGACGATCGGCACATCTAGTAGTCGAAGTCCGCGTATCAGAATTGCGCACCTTCGCGCAAGCTCATCGTGTCCGTGAATGTGTGGGAAGAGTCGTTCCTGAATGTCTACACAAATTGCTTGCGTATGCTTTGCGTCAAGTATCATGGTGCTCTCCCATATTGATGAAGTACTATTCCAAAACTACGGAAGCAGGGGGCTTGTAGAGCGTCCTACGACCGCTGAGTTACTACGACACCTAGCAGCGCCAATGCGCCCCCAATCAGATAGGCACCAGAGGGCTCAAGTCCAAACAGAAGAAGGGCTAAAACTGAGGTGAGCACAGGCTGCAGATTATTGAAGACAGCCACATTACTCGATGGAAGCTTGCTCAAGGCTATATACCACAGACCGTATCCAACACCTGAGGTTATAACACCAAGGTAAAAGAGCTGAAACCAGATCGACGAAGCACCAGCAGCAGTCACGACTTTAACTAGAGGAGACTGAATCGGTATCGCAAACCAGACTGGCACATAGAGCAGCAATCCACTAAAGAACGTTAGCGCTATGGCCTGCACTGCGCCATATCGCTCAATGAGCCGCGAACTGTAGAATGTATAGGTAGCCCAACTGATACTTGCACAGAGAACCATGATATTGCCGACGGACTGGTCAGCTTGGACAGCAATACCGCGCTCGTTGAGCACAATCACCGCACCAGCGATTGCCGTAACAACACCAATCCACTTCACGAGCGAGACAGATTGCTTGTAGACGATTCTGGCAATGAATACAACGAACACAGGTGTAAGGGCATAGGCAAGTGATGCGTTGGGCGCGGTTGTGAACTTGACACCCCAGATGAACAAGATCTGATTGACAGAAATGTTGAGCAGGCCTAACCCGAGAATCAGCGGAACATCAGAGCGCGAGACTCGCTTCCATGTTCCTTTCCGGATGGCGAACCAGACTGCAAATGCCAGACATGTGAACATACCTCGAATCAAGACTACATGTATAGGATGAAGCTTTTCGGAAATGTCATCAGCCACAAGATGCGTGCTCGACGAGATCAGCTGCTGAATGAAGAGGAGAAAATAAATCATGTCCGCAGCAGTGCATCCTCGATTGTTGTGATAACGCCAGCAACCTGATGCTCGTACGACAACTCGCGTATCGATTCGCAAGCGGCTCTCATCGAGGTTGCATTCTGTTGGTCAAAAAGACTTCTCGTAACACGCGCAATCTCGAGTGGCTCCAGTGCGCGGTTCACCAAGCCCCCTACAGGATACTTCTCAATGTGCAGTCGTAATGCCGGCAGGTCGGTCGCTATCGACGGGATTCGTGCATTCATGTACTCAAAGAGTTTGTTCGGTAGCGCGTATTCATAGCTTAACGACAGTGGCTCGATAAGGCACAGACCAACATCTGCACCGCACGTATACGCATGGAGTTCGTCATATGGCACACTGCCAAGCCAGTGCACACGCTCGCTGACTCCGATCTGCACTGCTCGACGCTGAAGGTCTGCCATTGCCGGCCCATCCCCGAGTACGGCCAGATGGACATCTGGCATGTACTTCATCGCATGAAAGAACGGCTCAAGGCCGCGTCCATGATGCACGACGCCCTGATACAGCACAAGAGGTGTGGCCAGGTCAAGGTTGCATTGCGCTCGAAGCGGACTTGGCATCACGTCCTTATATGGCGGGGTGTTCAACAACACCAATGGCCGCACTGTACGCATGAATCTATCATGCACAAGGTCTGCATCAAGATCACCAGAGACGATCACAGTGTCGACATGTCTTAGCTGACGCTCCTCATGGCGTGTTATGATGGTTTGCTTTAGTCCTTTGCCCTTCAACGGACCAAGCGCAAAGTTGAGCTCTCGCATATCATAGAAGAGTTTTGCCTTTGATCTGCGGGCGATCAATGAAGATCCGGCAAGTGCGAATACATCCATCGCAATAACGAGTTTAGCTGAAATCGTTGATGCTGCACACGTCCGGGTGAACGACCACCAGCGCCGCAGCGCACGTCCGCCGGGGTCATCCCAAAGGATTTTATCAAAAGGCTCATCGCGCTGCTCGCGATAACCGCCGAGCACAACAACGGACAGCCCCTTACCTGCAAGCGAACGTGCAAGATTAACAGTACGTGCGTCGCGCGTTACATCAGCAAGTGCTACGAGCAGCACATCACAGGTATGTGTCATATCACCTCATGTTGAGATGATATGTGCTGCGCAAGATGCCACGCGCGTCGAAACGCTCCTTGAAATTTATCAAGTTGATCGACGGTGTCATTGGATCATCAGACTTTGTGTCCTGCGATACACCGATGTCTACCCATTCAAAGCCGCGCTCAACTGCCCATTGGCATGTCTCATACATGATCAGATAGACGGGGTGCAGATGCTCATACTCGTACAACAGCATGTTGTAGAAACAGAGAGCCACCTTTTTGTTCGGCAGGAACAAGAGCGAACCAGCAATTGGCGTGTCGTCGTGATAGACCATCGTAAGACGCAACTTCTCGGGCATAAGATCGCGTAGAAGCAGCAACTCTTCAAGCGTATGCGTCGGCTTTGCATCATGCTTTGCTTTGTTCTCGACAAGGATGCGATGGAAGGTCTCATAATCATCGCTCTCACGAATCGTGATGCGCTTGTTCCGTAGCACCCGATTGACGTTGCGCCTAGCCGAAGGAGAAAAATGTGCAAAGAAATCGTTGCCGTGTTTCAGGTCTATAGCATGCGAAATGTAATGCAGTTCGAAGTCTGCCTTGCGGTAAAGCATGGCATACTCATGGTGCTGACTATAGTTGAGGGTATAGATCAGTGGGGCTGGGATGAGATAGGCATCCAATATTCCAGCGCCCTTGCAGTAAGCGATGAATGCATCTACAATACTCAGCGAAAGCTCAAAGGATGCATCGGCAGTACAGATAGACCCATACGATGCACCCGTGGGCGACCAAAAAGCCCCTTCCTTGTTGATTCCACCCGGCAGAACACCAACAAGTTTACCACCTTCGCGAAACATCAGATGATGCCAGTTCCACTTACCATCAGGATGGTAGTCGAGAAACCGCTGCATGTGGAACATCGTGCCGTTGTTCGAAGCGGCAACAAAGGCGTCCCATTCTTGCTTATCAGTTTCGGTATATCGGTGTACTGTTATCACGTTCATGTGGATTTGTCAGTGCGGACGAAGTTACGGGTCTGCGCTATATTTGGACGCGAACTTTCACATACCATTGTAGAGGATAGCAGCATGAAGAATTTTGTTTTTGCACTATTGTGCATCGCACTCACAGCAGCAGTAGCATCTGCCCAACCGAAAGAGGAGAGTTTCGGTATTGGTATCTCTGCCGGCTGGCACCAGGGGGCTAATGTAACGTACGTCATAAGCCAAGACGTACATCTCGGCATGCAGGTTGGACTCCACAGCTCAGAAAGTGGGACACATCCAACGTTTGCACCAACCGTACGGTACTTTTTTGCCCACGAAGGAAACTTCCATCCGTTTGCGGTAGGGTCGCTGTATATCAGTGAAGGTGGCATGAACGGACAGGCCTACCTGGCAAACACCGGTGCTTTGCTCGGAGTTGGAGCATCCTATTTCCCGGCTAAGGATGTGAACATCTACGCTCAGGTATCAGCGCTGAATCTGCCGATGGACAACAATGAGAGCACCAGCTTTGGCATCATGATGCCGTCTGTTGGCATCGAATGGTTTATCTGGTAAGCTTTTCCAGGAGACGGTTAGATGAGAGGGTGCTGCGTGAGATACGCACGCAACCTCTCGGCGTCTTCGGGCGTATCCACGCTGATGAACTCAACGGCTGTCTCTACGGCAACAAAGTGAGTGCCGGCTTCAAGAAGCCGCAGCTGTTCCAACGATTCTGATCGTTCCAGGCTTGACACTGGCAGTCCTACATGACGCATGAGCGCTGCCGTGCGGTAGGCGTATACACCAATGTGTTTCCAGTATGGC
>JBEBCJ010000134.1:0-51901 GCA_041157865.1 Bacteroidota bacterium | reverse complement strand
CGAGTTGTCGAATCGCAGTCTACAAGTAGAAAAATGAAATCTCCGTTGTCCGACGACAATACGGTCTTCCGACGATACCAGTCCCGATCTTCTCGCATTGTCTCATTGCCACGGAACCCGCCATAGATATGCATGCCGTTCTTGACTGTGTATCCCGATGACACCACATTGTAGGTGCCGTTCGCAATCCAGATCTCATCGCCTGGCTGCCATATGGCAAGCGCATAATCAATGGTTCTGTACGCAGTACTCCAGCTGTTACCATCTCCACCTGGCTCTGCGATCGATGCCACGTACAGCGTGTCGGAAGATGCCTGCGCAACCAGCATCAATGATGCAACAAAAACAATGCAGAAGCTTTTCATACCTGTGACCCCATGTTCAATAGCCGTCGAATCTACACAGAAACAAGAAAGGGGGCTAACGGTATACCGCTAGCCCCCTGGTAAATCCTACAATGTCGTAAAGGTTACGCCGAGACGCGTGTTGTGCGACGAACTGGGCGGCGCTGTGTTTCGTCTTCTTCTGCAACTTGAGGAATAATCGCATCCGGTCCGAAGATGTTGCCAACATCCGATGCAACAAGCATCTCTTGGTATGCACGCAGACCTGTACCTGCAGGCACAAGCTGACCAAGGATGATGTTTTCCTTCAGACCAAGAAGCTTGTCGACCTTTGCTGCAGCCGATGCATCAGCGAGTACTCGCGTGGTTTCCTGGAAGGACGCCGCTGAGAGCCATGACTCAGTCGTCAATGAAGCCTGGGTAATACCCAGGAGTAGTGGCTCGCCGATCGCTGGCTCAGCGTTGCGGCTCTTAGCAGCAGCCTTTTCCTTCTTCTTGAGTTCGACGTTGATCTCGCGCAGAACCTTCTTGTCAATGATCTGGCCGAGCTTCATTTTCGAGTCGCCTGGATCAGTTACAACTACGCAACCGCGTAAACGTTCGTTTTCGTCCGAGAAGCGCATGCGGTCGGTCTGGTCTCCTTCAAGGAATCCTGAGTCACCAGCATCGGTAACACGAACCTTCTGGAGCATCTGGCGCACGATAACTTCGATGTGCTTATCGTTGATCTTCACGCCCTGCATTCGGTAAACTTCTTGAATCTCGTTTACGAGGTAGGCCTGAACTTCGTTGATACCCTTGATGTGAAGGATGTCGTGTGGATTGATTGCGCCTTCTGTCAGACGATCTCCAGCACGAACTAGGTCGCCTTCCTGAACAAGAACGTGACGTCCGATCGGCACGCTGTAATCGCGTTTCATCTCGCCGTCAAGCGATGTAACACTGATCACACGCGAGCCGCGCTTTGGCTTGTCGATTGAGACGATACCATCGATCTCTGTTACAGCAGATGGGGCCTGTGGAGCACGGGCTTCAAACAATTCTGTAACACGAGGCAGACCACCTGTGATGTCGCGAAGACGTCCGAGGTCGCGAGGCATCTTTACAAGCTTTGAACCAACCGATACGATGTCTCCATCATCGACAACGATTTGTGCGCGCGATGGAATGATGTATGACTGGATCAATACTCCATCGTCATCAACGATTTCGATCGCAGGCGACTTCGTACGGTCACGAGAATCAATAACGATCTTCGTTGTGTGTCCGGTTTGCTCGTCGATCGCTTCTTTGAAAGTAAGATTCGATACAAGGTCGCGATAGCGGACACGTCCTGCCTTCTCTGTGATGATCACAGAGTTGTATGGATCCCAGTCATAGAGCATATCGCCCTTCTTGACCTTTTGTCCGTCTATTACCTTGAGTTCCGCACCATACACCACGTCATACTTCGTAACAACACGGTTTGAACCAGGTTCAACGATGTTGATTACACCTGCGCGGGAGACGACAACGACCACGTCTTCGGTTTCACCGGGATAGTTGACCGTACGCACGCCGTCGAATTGGATGGCGCCGTCGAACTTGGCAAGCACCAAGCTTTGGCTCATTGACAGCGAAGCTGTACCACCGGTGTGGAACGTACGAAGTGTAAGCTGCGTACCAGGCTCGCCGATCGACTGTGATGCGATCGTGCCAACAGCTTCGCCGGTGTCCACAAGCTGTCCGGTTGCCATGTTGCGTCCGTAACAACGTGCACATACACCGCGGCGTGACTCACACGTAAGAACACTGCGAATCATTACCGCCTCAATTGGGCTGTGCTCGATCGCTTCCGAAATTTCCTCGTCGATCAGCTGCCCCTTGGCACAGTAAACTTCGTTCGTGATCGGATCTACAACGTCCATCAGAGATGTACGACCAAGGATGCGCTCCTTGAGAGGCTCCTTCACATCTTCCCCGTCTTTCAGTGCGCGCATTTCTACGCCACGGATCGTGCCGCAGTCATCATCAGAGATAACAACATCTTGAGCAACGTCGTGCAGACGGCGTGTCAGGTATCCAGCGTCGGCAGTTTTCAGAGCTGTATCAGCCAGACCCTTACGTGCACCGTGCGTGGAAATGAAATACTCGAGAATTGTGAGGCCTTCTTTGAAGTTCGAAATGATCGGGTTCTCGATCAGTTCTGCGCTCGAGGCGGCTGCCGTCTTTTGCGGCTTGGCCATCAGACCACGCATACCAGCAAGCTGACGGATCTGCTCCTTGGAGCCCCGTGCCTGCGAGTCAAGCATCATGAAGAACGTATTGAATCCATCCTTGTTGGAGGCAAGCTCGTTGTAGAGCTTATCTGCCACGCGGTTAGTGGCTGTTGACCATGTATCGATGATCTTGTTATAGCGCTCACCTTCGGTGATGACACCTGAGTGATAATAGTCTTCGATCTTATCAACTTCCTTTTGAGCTCTGTCGATGATTGTTGTCTTCTCATCTGGCACAACAACATCGGCGATAGAAACAGAAAGTCCACCGCGTGTAGCGGTCATAAATCCTGTTTCCTTGAGCTTGTCAAGAAACTCAACCGTCTTG
Source organism: Bacteroidota bacterium (assembly GCA_041157865.1). Taxonomy (GTDB): domain Bacteria; phylum Bacteroidota; class Ignavibacteria; order Kapaibacteriales; family Kapaibacteriaceae; genus UBA10438. The sequence goes on along the minus strand of JBEBCJ010000134.1, from coordinate 48,971 downwards.
GCAAGGCCAGCCTTGCGGAAGCAATCTGCAATAACCTGACGCAGACGCTTCTTGCCAAGCATTTCATTCATGTAGCCAAGCTCTGCTGGCACGATCTTGTTGAAGACAACACGCCCTGCGGTTGTCTCGATCATTTCACCGCTGATACGCACCTTGATCTTGGCGTGCATGTCAATGCGGCCGGTGTTATAGGCGATTACAACTTCTTCTTCTGAAGAGAAGATCTTGCCTTCACCCTTTACACCGTTGCGTGCCTTTGTCAAGTAATACACGCCCAAAACCATGTCCTGCGAAGGAACAGCAATTGGCTCGCCGTTCTGCGTGTGCATGATGTTGTGTGCCGATAGAATCAGAAGCAGTGCTTCGAGTTGTGCTTCGTGGCTTAGTGGCACGTGAACGGCCATCTGGTCACCGTCGAAGTCGGCGTTGAAAGCAGTCGTTACCAGCGGGTGAAGCTGAATAGCCTTGCCCTCGATCAGCTTCGGCTGGAAGGCCTGAATGCCGAGACGGTGAAGCGTTGGGGCGCGGTTCAGGAGCACCGGATGACCATCGATCACCGTATCCAGAATGTCCCATACTTCTGTTGTCTTCTTTTCAACTTGTTTCTTGGCGCTCTTGACCGTCTTGCAGTGACCGCGCTCGATAAGCTTGCGGATGATAAGGGGCTTAAAGAGCTCGACGGCCATGTCCTTCGGAAGACCGCATTCGTAGAGCTTGAGCTCTGGACCAACGACGATAACCGAACGGCCAGAGTAGTCTACGCGTTTACCGAGGAGGTTCTGACGGAAGCGTCCAGTTTTACCCTTGAGGGTGTCTGCAAGAGACTTTAGTGCGCGCTGCGATTCGCTACGAACCGCACGACGCGAGTTATCGAAGAGTGCATCGACTGATTCCTGCAACATGCGCTTTTCATTGCGCAAGATCACCTCAGGAGCCTTGATATCGATCAAGCGCTTGAGACGGTTGTTGCGGATGATGACACGACGATAGAGGTCGTTAAGGTCAGACGTTGCAAAACGTCCGCCCTCGAGCGGTACAAGTGGACGCAGATCTGGCGGGATGACTGGGATAATGTCCAGCACCATCCACTCAGGACGGTTAGGTTCTTTGCCTTCGGCAGAGCGGAATGCATCAAGGATGCGAAGACGCTTTAAAACGTCTGCACGCTTTGCTTGCGACATATCCTCACGAAGCACCTCGCGAAGCAGGAAGTAAGCTTCGTCTGCATCTACTCGACGAAGAAGCTCCTTGATAGCTTCACCACCGATGAGGGCAATGAACTTTCGAGGATCTTCATCATCCATGTTTCGCTCGTCTGCGCGCAGACTTGCAAGCACGTCGAGATACTGCTCTTCAGTTAGAAGGTCCTTCTTCTGCAGACCTGTAGAGCCTGGCTGAACAACAACATACGATTCGTAGTATACGATTCGCTCGATGTCCTTCGTGGGCATACCGATCACGCCTGCAATCTTGCTCGGTAACGAGCGAAGGAACCAGATGTGCACGACAGGTACAGCAAGCATGATGTGACCCATGCGCTCGCGGCGAACGCTCTTTTGCGTTACCTCTACACCGCAACGGTCGCACACAATGCCTTTGTAGCGAATACGCTTGTACTTTCCACAAGCGCATTCCCAGTCGCGAATCGGACCAAAGATCTTTTCGCAGAACAGACCGTCCTTTTCAGGACGGAAAGAACGGTAGTTGATCGTCTCAGGCTTGGTAACCTCACCATGAGAACGATTGAGAATATCATCCGGTGACGAAATGCGAACAGTTATAGAAGTATAACCGCGCTTCGGGATGTTATGGAACTGCATCGTAACTCCGACTCAAAAATTCCAATTCAGTTTGACAAGGATCGCAAGCCCCTTAATCGAGCTTAACGTCCAAACACAGACCCTGCAACTCACGTATAAGAACATTGAACGACTCCGGTATTCCCGGATTCGGCAAGTTCTCGCCCTTGACCAAGGTTTCGTACATCTTCGCACGACCCTGCACATCATCGGACTTCAGTGTGAGCATTTCTTGAAGTGTATGTGCGGCCCCGTAAGCTTCGAGGGCCCACACTTCCATCTCTCCAAGACGCTGACCACCAAACTGTGCCTTACCACCGAGCGGTTGCTGCGTGATAAGCGAGTATGGTCCAATAGAACGAGCGTGGATCTTGTCTTCAACAAGGTGAGAGAGTTTCATCATGTAGATGATGCCCACCGTTACCTCGTTTTCAAATGCTTCACCAGTGCGGCCATCATAGAGCACCGTTTTACCAGTCCGTGGCAGGCCTGCTTGAGCGAGGTAGTCGCCAACCTGGTCCCATGATGCACCATCGAAGATCGGCGTTGCAAAGTGTACACCAAGTTCACGGCCAGCCCACCCAAGAGCGGTTTCGTACAGCTGACCCAGGTTCATACGAGAAGGCACGCCCAGTGGGTTGAGCACGATATCAACAGGCTTGCCGTTCGGAAGGAAAGGCATGTCTTCAAGAGGTACGATCTTGGAAACGATACCCTTGTTACCGTGGCGACCAGCCATCTTGTCTCCGACCTGAAGCTTGCGCTTCTTGGCAACATAGACCTTGGCCATCTGTTGAATACCCGGCTGCAACTCATCGCCTGCGGCGATCTTGTTACGCTCGATGCGACCATCAAGCATGATGTTGTTGCGACGGTTGTTGTAATTCTCCATGAGCTTACGAACAAGCTTCATCGTCTTCTTTTCAGCAACCCAGTCTTGCTCCAGGCTTACATTCGACGGTAGGAATGTTCCTGCTTCGTACTTGGAAAGCATGTCCTTAGCCGACAGCTTCGAGCCGCTGCGATAGATTGCCGTTCCGTTATCTGACTTGATACCGAGAGTTGTCTCGCCTTCAAGGATCTGGCCCAGACGCTCGATACAGTCGATGTCGAGCGAACGCAAGGCCTGGTGCTCGCGCTTTGTGATAAGGTCTTGACGCTTCTTTTCTTCGAGGCGGAATTCGCTGTCACTTGTAAGGACGCGGCGTGCAAAAAGCTTTGTATTGATTACCGTTCCCTTGAGTCCAGGAGGTGCCTTTAATGACACATCCTTGACGTCCCCAGCCTTATCACCGAAGATCGCACGCAGGAGCTTTTCTTCCGGTGTTGGATCTGTCTCACCCTTTGGTGTGATCTTTCCAATCAGGATGTCTCCCTCACGAATCTTGGCGCCAATGCGCACGATACCACGGTCGTCGAGATCCTTCGTTGCTTCTTCGCTGACGTTCGGGATTTCGCGGGTGAATTCCTCTTCACCACGTTTTGTGTCGCGAACCTGAAGCGTATACTCTTCGATATGAATCGATGTAAACACATCTTCTGCGACCATACGCTCACTTAGAACGATAGCATCTTCGAAGTTGTAACCGCGCCAAGGCATGAAGGCTACCATCACATTGCGACCAAGCGCAAGCTCGCCCTTGTCAGTTGATGCCCCGTCGATAATCGGCTGCCCCTTAGCAACACGCTCGCCAGTTGCCACAATTGGCTTCTGGTTGATGCATGTGTCCTGGTTGGTGCGATAGAACTTCTGAAGATTGTACGTTACCGTACGATCATTCTCGAAGGAAACCAACTTGTCGTCGCCGGAACGGCGATCGTCATACTTGATGCGGATGTAATCGGCACATACGTACTCAACAACGCCCTCGTCTTCGGAGAGCACAAGTGCGCGCGAGTCGCGGGCTACACGTGCTTCCATGCCCGTACCAACGATTGGTGCTTCAGGACGCAGCAGCGGCACGCCCTGGCGTTGCATGTTTGAACCCATCAACGCGCGGTTAGCATCGTCGTGCTCAAGGAATGGAATAAGAGAAGCAGCAGGAGATGTGATCTGGTCCGTGCTTACTTCCATGTAGTGGACCTCTGTTGGGTGCAGAACGCGGTAGTCGCCGCTTACGCGTGCTTTGACCGTCTCACCCAGGATCTTACCCTTGGCATCTGTTGCTGTTGATGCAGGGATAATGATAAGTCCTTCTTCCTTGTCTGCCGGCAAAAACTCGATTTCTTCTGTTACAACACCGTTAACAACCTTGCGGTATGGTGTCTCAATGAAGCCGAACTTGTTCACGCGAGCATGGATAGCAAGCGAGGAGATAAGACCAATGTTCGGGCCTTCAGGAGTTTCGATCGGGCAAAGGCGTCCGTAGTGCGTGTAGTGAACGTCGCGCACCTCAAAGCCTGCGCGCTCACGTGTAAGACCACCAGGTCCGAGGGCAGAGGTACGACGCTTGTGCGTGATCTCTGAAAGCGGATTGGTTTGATCCATGAACTGTGACAGCTGGTTTGTTCCGAAGAACTGATTGATAACGCTCGTAATCGTACGAGCATTGACCAACTCACTCGGAGTAACGCTTTCGCTGTCGCGAACGCTCAGACGCTCCTTGATCGTACGTGCCATACGCGTAAGACCAAGATTAAATGTTGATTCAAGCTGCTCCCCAACAGTACGCACACGGCGATTGGCCAGGTGATCGATATCATCGACCGGTACCTTCGCGTCGCGAACTTCGATCAAGTACTTTACGATAGCTACGATGTCGTCTACGGTAAGCGTTGTTACGTCGAGCGGCACAGTCATGTCGAGCTTTTCATTGATACGGTAACGACCAACGACGCCCAGATCATAACGCTTCGGATTAAAGAAGAGCTTCTCGAGCAAGCCCCATGCTGTATCAAGATCCGGCGGATCGCTTGAGCGGAGCTGACGGTAGATCGTCTCGAGAGCATCTTCGCGGGTGCGTGCCGTGTCCTTTGCCAACGTCTTTGCGATGATCGGCTCGTCGTTCGAGTTCTCGTACTTGTACACACGCAGTGTGTCTACTGACGATGCCTGGAGCAGCGCAACAAGCTCTTCGTCAAGAATAAGATCGCGCTGCGCGACCACTTCGCCAGTATTCATGTCTACGGCATCTGCGGCAATGCGGCGGCCAAGGTGATCTTCCGACATCTTCTTGACGGAGATCTCCATCGTAAGGTCGAAGAGGTTGAGCAAGTCTTCATCGCTCGAATATCCGAGAGCACGCAGAAGTGTCGTTACCGGAAACTTCTTCTTGCGGTCGATGTAGGCATACATCACATCGTGGATGTCCGTTGTGAACTCTACCCACGATCCCTTGAACGGAATGATACGAGCAGAGAAGATCTTCGTGCCGTTCGGGTGAAGGGCCTCGTCAAAGAAGCAGCCCGGCGAGCGATGCAACTGAGCAACGATCACGCGCTCCGCGCCATTGATGATGAACGTACCGCGCGGTGTCATCGCCGGGATCTGACCGAGATAAACTTCCTGGTCGATCGCCTCGATGTAATCTTCTGACGTAGGATCTGCCTTGGAGGACAAGCGCAGCTTGGCCTTCAGGGTTTTCGCATACGTAAGTTCGCGCTCGCGGCATTCCTCTTCTGAGTACTTCGGCTTCTCGATGATATACTCGAGAAAGCTCAATTCGTACACGCCCGAGTTATCCTCGATCGGGAAATTGCTTTCGAATGCGCGCTGGAGTCCGAGGAACCGGCGCTCTGAAATTGAGACGTCCTCTTGGAGGAAGTCATGAAACGAATCGATTTGGATCCCAAGAAGATCCGGATACGTTGATTCAGATTCGATCGTTCCGAACGTTACGCGGTTGCGTAAGCGCTGAAGCGGCATCTGGTACAACGATGGTTCGAGACGTGATTCATTCATGGAATGAGCTCCCGAATGCTGAGACAAATGTGTTTTTCATTTTTGATGACCAACCGCCTAGGTTTCCCGTCAAAAACGGCCCAATCACGGGCGTGTTGTTAAGACAACAACGCCCGAGACGGCACAAAAGGCCGTCTCGGGGCTGTTCTATCGGTTTCCTGATTACTTGAGTGTAACCTTTGCGCCGGCTTCTTCGAGCTTCTTCTTCAGAGACTCGGCATCTGCCTTTGCTACGCCTTCCTTGACGAGCTTTGGAGCACCTTCTACGAGGTCCTTTGCTTCCTTCAGACCGAGGCCAGTTACTTCACGAACGACCTTGATAACGTTGAGCTTCTGAGCTCCACCGTCTGTAAGTTCGACGTCAAATTCTGTCTTCTCTTCTGCAGGTGCGCCTGCTGCTGCGCCTGGAGCTGCTGCCATCATTACTGGAGCGGCTGCTGATACGCCGAACTTCTCTTCAAGAGCCTTCTTGAGATCTGCTGCTTCGACGAGTGTGAGGTTGCCAATCTTTTCTACGAGTTCTTCAACGATTGCTGACATGTGTTGTCTCCAACGTAATGGTTTTTAAAAAATCAATGTGTGTTGACAGAAGACTTATGCAGCCTTCTTCTTGGCTACTTCCTCGATGATCGAAGCCACATCGCGCATGACGGCATTTATGCTTCCAACGATTCCTGAGATAGGAGCGTGGATGCTGCCGATCATACCAGCGATCATGTCTTCGCGTGTCGGAAGTTCAGATACCTGCTTGAGCTGTGTGCTATCGAAGTACATTCCTTCAACAACAGCAACCTTGAGCTTTGGCTTTTCCGTCTTCTCGAAATGCTGACGGATAACCTTTGCAGGGGCTACTGGGTCGGAACCTCCGAAAATCACAGCAGTTTGCCCAGCCAGCTTCGTGTCTTCGATCTCGTAGCCTCCAACCTCGGCAAGAGCGCGGAGAATAAGCGTGTTCTTTGCAACTTTCATCGTGACACCCTTGCCACGGAGATCGCCGCGAAACGCCTGATCCTGCGCTACCGTCATGCCTGTGAAGTCCACGAAATACAGACTCGACGCATTGCGGATTTGATCCGCAAGTGCTGAGACTACTGCCTGTTTCTGTTCTTTCGTGATCATAAACCTTTGTAGTAAAAAAGTTCGCTGTTTCGCCAACATGTCGGCAATCGACAGTTAGAAGCGTGGCGCTCCAGCAATGCGTAATAGTTTCGGTGTTATTCTGCGCCCACAGTGTGCTCGTCTACACGAACACTCGGACCCATCGTTGAGCTGAATGAGATGCTCTTGACGTACTTACCCTTAGAAGATGATGGCTTAGCACGTACAACAGTTCCAATGAACGTTGCAACATTCTCAGCAAGCTTGTCAGAAGAGAAGGAGCACTTGCCAACTGCAGCGTGGATGTTACCAGCCTTGTCAACACGAAACTCGATCTTACCAGCCTTTACTTCTTGAACGGCCTTCGCTACGTCGAACGTTACCGTACCGCTCTTCGGGTTCGGCATCAGTCCGCGCGGACCAAGCACGCGGCCAAGCTTACCGACTTCGCCCATCACATCCGGAGTTGCAATGATGATGTCAATGTCTGCCCAGCCCCCTTGCAGCTTCTCGATGTATTCCGAGAAACCTGCAAAGTCTGCGCCAGCATCCAGCGCTTCCTTGTCCTTCGGACCCTTAGCGATAACAAGTACGCGAACACTCTTGCCCGTTCCATGCGGAAGAGCAACCGTGCCACGAACAAGCTGATCGGCTTTGCGCGGATCTACGCCGAGGTTCATCGCAACTTCGAACGATTCGTCGAACTTTGCCGATGCGTTCTTCTTGACAAGCTCTACGGCCTTCTTGTAATCATAGACCTGCGTACGATCAAATGATGCAGCGGCCTTCTTGTAACGCTTCCCTTGTGCCATGGGAGTAATCCTTTTGTGTTGTGCAAACGGCCCCCTGTTTCGGGCGGCCTCCAACGGTTATTCGTGATCGAAAAAAATGTAGGGGGCTGGTATCAACCGTCTACGGTGATACCCATCGAGCGGGCTGTACCAGCGATCATGCTGATCGCGCTCTCCTCTGTGTTGCAGTTTAAGTCCTGCATCTTGATCTTGGCGATCTCAGCAAGCTGCGCTCGGTTCACCTTACCGACCTTGTCGCGGTGAGGTGCGGCCGACCCCTTGTCAAGGCCGGCTGCCTTGAGAAGAAGAATCGATGCAGGTGGAGACTTGATCTCGAAGGTAAAGCTCTTATCGCTGAAGAACGTTACGAGCACTGGCAGAATCATGCCCGGCTGCTTGGCAGACTTTGCATTGAACTGCTTGACGAATTCCATACCAGCAAGACCGCGCTGACCAAATGCCGGACCAACCGGCGGCGCCATCGTTGCTTCTCCAGCCTTGAGCTGGAGCTTAAAGGTACCCATGACCTTTTTTGCCATGACAAATGTCCTTTCGTGGTCTGCGGCAGAACCAAACGCTCTGCCTCCCACAATGAAATGTTAATGGTTCTCTATTTCTACCTGGTTGAAGTCGAGCTCGATCGGTGTCTTCCGACCAAGGATACCAACTTCTACTTTCAACTTTTGCTTTTCTACGTTTACTTCCTTGACCGTACCGTTGAAGTTCGCAAACGGTCCTTCGATAACCTTCACAGGATCGCCTTCGCGGAATGAGGTCTCCGCTGTGGTAATGTCCTTGCGCTCCTCGACACGTCCCAGAATGCGGTCCACTTCGTCCTTCTGCAAAGGCTGTGGTCCCGATGTCGTGCCGGCAAACCCAACAATCGACGGAAGCGACACGATAAAGTCACGCAGCCTGTTGTCCAAACTCACTTCGATCAGGATGTATCCCGGAAGGAAGTTCCTGACCCTCGTACGACGCTTGCCGTTACGAACCTCAAACACCGTCTCCGTAGGGATAATGATGTTCAACACACGGTTCTCCATCCCAAGGCGCGCCATCTCGAGTTCGATCGATGACTTTACCTTAGCCTCGTGCCCGGTGAACGTCCGAAGAGCGTACCAGCGCGGCTCGATTGCCTGTGTTGGAAGTGCGTTTGACATATCACTGTCCTTAATAAATAAGCTCGAGGATCGTAACCACCCCGCGATCGATAACAAACACGAGGGCTGCAAACACCAAACAAGTGGCCACAACAACCATCGTGCTCTCCCTGAGCTGCTCCTTCGTTGGCCAGGAAACTTTTTTCATTTCCTTGCTGACGTCGGCAAAAAAACCTCTGATAGATTCAACCATCGTGCATCTCCGATGCGTAAAGTTTCTGTTGTTTAGCACGGGCGGCAGGATTCGAACCCGCGGCCTGCGGTTTTGGAGACCGCTGCTCTACCAGCTGAGCTACACCCGTGTGATGTTCTGTTTTTCTTCGTCGAGCTGATGACCGGGATTGAACCGGTGACCTCCACCTTACCAAGGTGGTGCTCTACCAACTGAGCTACATCAGCGGCCATCAGCCGTCGTAGACACCAAAGCCCTTCGGTGCACGGTGCATAGCTCCAGCACGTCAGGGTCTGACATATACTTCGAGCGGGAGACGAGACTCGAACTCGCGACCAACAGCTTGGAAGGCTGTGACTCTACCAACTGAGTTACTCCCGCACTAAACGCTACTGCGAATAGCTGTGTGGGCAGGGAAGGATTCGAACCTCCGTAGACATAAGTCAGCAGATTTACAGTCTGCCCTCGTTGGCCGCTTGAGTACCTGCCCAGCTATAGAGCCGGCAAAGATAGGGGGCGGGGCGGACCTGTGCAAATACTACATCAGGGCAAGAAATTCATCGAAGAGATAATCCGAATCGTGAGGTCCTGGACTGGCCTCGGGATGGTACTGGACAGCAAAGGCCGGAACGTCCGTGAGAGCAATGCCCGCGCAGGTCTGATCGTTCAGGTTGATGTGCGTCATTTCGGCATTTGCAGGCAGCGTCGATGGGTCTACGGCAAAGCCGTGGTTCTGCGACGTGATCTCGATCTTACCATTTCGCAGGTTCTTTACAGGGTGATTGGCCCCACGATGACCAAACTTCATCTTGTACGTAGAAGCACCTACTGCCAGCGATAGAATCTGGTGTCCAAGGCATATTCCGAAGATTGGCTTCTTTCCGAGAAGATTTCTAACAGTAGCAATAGCAGTTGTGACGGCTGCCGGATCACCGGGGCCGTTGCTTAGGAATACCCCGTCCGGATTCATGGCCAATATCTCGTCTGCGCTGGTGGTGGCAGGCACTACCGTGATGTTGCACCCATGATGATGGAGCCGACGTAGGATGTTACGCTTGACGCCAAAATCGACAGCAACGACATTTTTACGTCTGCCTGAAGTCAGAATCTCCGGCCTGTAATCCCACTCTGCATCGCCTGCCCCCTGCCATGCATATGGTTCCTTGGTCGTTACGAGCGGTGTTAGATCAAGGCCGTTCATCGACGGCAGCGCTTTTGCCCGCTCAACGAGCTCTCGAGGGTGGAGGTTGTCTCCATGGGCAATAATGCATCGCATGGCTCCCTCCGAGCGGAGGATACGAACGATCATGCGTGTGTCCACGCCTTGAATACCTGCTACACCAGATGCTTCGAGGTACGACTGCAAAGACTTGTTAGCACGGTAGTTCGAGACCACGGGTGAAAGTTCATGTACCACCAGGCCGGAGGCTTGAATGCGGTCTGACTCAACATCATCTTCGTTAACGCCGTAGTTGCCGATGTGAGGGTAGGTAAATGTAACGATCTGGCCGGTATAGGAGGGGTCAGTTAGAACCTCCTGATATCCCGACATGGCGGTGTTAAAGACAAGTTCGCCTGTGCATTCGGCCCCAATTGCACCAATGGCCTCGCCCTCAATAGTAAGCCCGTTTTCGAGGGCAAGTATGGCTTTGGTTAGTGCCATGGTGGGCTCCGTGTAATCAGTGCGAAATGTGCGTGCGAAAATACTGGTTGTGCACTATTTTCACCACAGGAGTTTTGCCTTCAGTAAACGACATCAACAAACAGCCCCTTTGCACAGTGGTCTTTCTGAGACCACTAGTGTTTCTTCGCTCAACGCGAAGGTGCTCATACTGAATCAATCCTACGAGCCGATCAGTGTGTGCAGTGCCAAGAAAGCGCTGATGCTTCTGTTTCTGACAAAGGCCGAAATGGTTGAGCATCGCACGACACAGGTTATTCGTACTGTCCGCAGCAATTACCCCTTCCCATCTGTTATTCGGCTTTGTGCGTATCTACGAGTGCCGTTTCGCAAGATCGAGCTGTCTCGTAAAAATATCTTTCGCAGAGATGGCATGCGATGCCAGTATTGCGGCACACAGCATCCTCCGCTTACTGTCGATCACGTGATACCTCGGTCCCGTGGAGGCAACGACACCTGGGAAAATCTCACCACGGCATGCATTCGCTGCAACAACCGAAAAGGTAGCCGAACACCCGATGAAGCAGGGATGCGCTTACTGGCTCCGCCGAAAAAGCCTCACCATGTACTTTTTCTGAAACATCACTTGGGCAAGATCGATGATTCGTGGCGCCCGTATCTATTCATGGACTAGCGGTTTGTGCGAAATGCACGCTTGATACCGTTGTCGATTGAAGATTCGTTCTCTGCGTCTGCAGGGTCAAGAATCACTGTCCCGTCTTTGAACACCGCCGCAGCATCGAACATGATCGTTGATGTTGTAACAGATCCTTCCGCAACAACAATTGCAGGCTGGTAGTCCAGCTCAAGGTTGGACGTAACGTCGCTTTTGTACGAGAACGAGGATGAAGTACCGTTCTTGCGCACGACATAGCCTTCAATGATCACTGAATATCGATCACCTGTAACGAAGTCCCTGTACACAGGGTCATCCGTATAGACCGATGTCTCACTACTGCTGAACCTATGGACTTCGAACTTGAGTCGGTTATAGGTTCCTGTGGGCAGGTTCACGCTGGAAATGACCCTCGTTCCAAGACTATCAGCCTCGTAAATGAATGGTCCGGCTTTCACGGTCTTGTCACCACCGCTCGTCGTGTCGCGATCGGAATGGAGCATGATACGCGACACCAAAACGCGGACGCGTCTCACGCTCAGAGAGACAACAGTTTCGCCCTTTTCTATCCTATCAGACGGCTTCTTTGTCTGCACGAGTGTTGGGTTAGCAAGGCCGGACTCCAATACAAAATTGGGTTCCGGTAACACGAGGTCATCGGAGCACCCCATTACAACTAACCCTGCAAGCCAACCAACCAACAGCATAACAACCGGAGTGTATCTCATTATATGTTCCTTTCCTGAATTGTTCTATCGACGACGCAGGAACATTACTTTTCGTTGATAACAAATGGCCTAGACACTGTGCCTCCGTCTGCGAGCACTACAACTGCACTGTACACGCCCTTTGCCAAATGCGACACATCAATCGTCGATCCATGAGGTTGAGCGGCCAACACATCCTGACCTTGTAGGTCTATGATGCGTGATACATAAGCAGATTCAGGCATTACCATGCGCAGCAATCCGTCGCTGACCGGCTGTGACAGCACCGCAACGCCCTGCGTTGAGAGGTCCTCTCGCACGCTGGTCGTGATGCCAAACACCAGCTTGTACCAAGGGGTCTGCATGGTCTTCGTATCGATGACTGTGGTAAACTTGTTACCTGTGCGCCGCGTAAGCCCAATGGACTTCTGAGCCGCCAGCGGCTGACCAGTCTCCGAGAGTGGAATGATGGTTAGAGAGTCGAACTGCGGAGCAGTAATGGTGATGCGCATGCCCACCCCCTCCATCTGGATATCCCCTCTGCCCCATCTCGCCAGCTCTTTATTTTCGGCATCAAACACAGCGCCCTCATTCAATGCGCGTGTGCTGATCGTAAGCAGCGCCTGATCCGATTGTGTGAGTGGTCTCTCTGTTAGAGTATGCATCGCCACAATCGCATGCCTACCTGCAGTTGTTTGTTCAGCTGTAAGAATATCTGCCGTAACGATTTGACCTTCTAATCTGCCCATTACTGCAACGTGGGTAGGTGTTTCGATACGCATCCGACCCGTTGTTGCGTCCCAGAAGATCTGCTCGTTTTCGGCGTCAAGGGCTGCCAGATCTACAGTACCAGAAAGTGCAGAAATATCCATATGCGGCATGAATGATTCTTCCTCAGCGGGCGTAAGATCAACAGCAACCCTGCGGAAGAGCGCCATCCGTGAATCTGGACTGATACTTAGGCTGTAATTGTTCACCGCATGCAGAGAGGGCATCGCAACAGACTCGCGCGTGTGCTTGATCAGGATCTGTTTTGCAGAAGGTGCCAAAGCGGCGTTGCGGATCAGCGTAGATGTCCATGGGAACAACGACAGTACATTTGGTTTGTTCATCAGGATCCAGTAGTTGTTCGAGTCGATATGGCTGGCACCTGCACGCATGTTCTCAGAATACACGCTGAAAAACATGCCGTCCCAATCCTGCAGGCCGCTGTAGGCAGGCAATACCGACATCATCTCACTCTGGAATGACCGAGGGAACTGATAGCTTAAATGCGATATCACAAATGCTTTGCCGTTAGGACGCACCTGCGAATGCGATGTTAGCGTCCCGCCATATAGCTCATCGAGCATTGAACCAGACGCAGATCTCCACTCGGCATTGGCATACACCTCGTAATCCGGCGCGGCCATCACGTCGTAGTGACTTACAAAGCGGTAGGATGGGCACATCAGCACATCAGACTTGAGAGTGTCGCGCACAAGCTTGCGGATGTTCCGGAACATTGATGCGAGATTCTCATGCAGAAATGCTGCATTCGCTTTGGCGCGCTCGGCAGTGATAGATGTTTCACGCATCGGCGAAAGTGCGATGTTGCGTTTGCTGATGCTCTCACCTGACTTCAATCCTGCAACAGCAGTCTCTCGGAACTGCACATCATCAAGGTAGACGTCGCCGGAATCCGCACCCATGAGAAAGCCCACATACGCGGTGGTTGAATCCGTTGCGGTAGACATGAATGTGAAGTCAAACTTCTGCCATGATGATGTTAACTGTACCTCCGACTGCAGTCCGTACGAGTTGTATGGAGCAGTCCCATTGTAAATATAGAGCGTCATCGATCGCTTGGCTCGTTGCGGAGTTGTCTTTGCCCAGAATGAGAATTGATAGGTCTGGAGCCGTCGCATGTTGGGGATCTTTTGGTTGAGATTCAAGCCATACACTGACCGCGAATCATCCAGCTTGTTGATGCGGATTCGAGCGCATGAGGCGCCCTCGCGCTTTTCGGCATCACTGTACTGGAGCAGGGCCTGAGCTCCGCTGGTGGAGTTGACGAAGAACTGCCAAACCGAACTAAAGGGGTCTTCGAAATCACCGTTGATCAGCACGTTGGCTGGATTCGCAGCCTTTGTACTCCATGCCTGACTCAGCGCCTGATCAGTAGCGTAGCTTTTCTGCAGCCACGTCTGCCAAAGTGAATCAATCAGTTGCACGTGCTTGGATCCTGTATAGGCTTCTCCATAAGAGTTTGGACGCACCACATCTTGCGTATACAGCCAATATGCTGTCAGCGAAGCATCCTCGGCTGCAACCATAAATGCAACTGCGGGATCGTCTTTGTATGCAATCCCCGTATACTGATTTACATGCTGCATCAATGCACGAATGATGTTGCGCTGAATCTGCTGCACGACAGGATTAAACATCGACGGTACGCGCGCACCCCAACTTGCTGAATCGGGCTGTATTACGCCGTCACCTGGCTTTGGCGTCCACGTTGATTGGAAACTGAATACATAGTAAATACCATGTTCACGAAGTTGATTGGTAAGCCAGTCGAACTTCTTCATTTGCGTCTGACTCAAGCCTGCCTGCAGTGTCCTCGACTCTGAAGCGTCGAACATGCTTACAGTAGGCCATACATTTACATCAAACGTGTTAAAGCGGACGCAGTTGATGCCCATAGACCGAAGTCTGCCAGCAAGCTGCACAGCACTTGCGCTGTCAGGGAATGCAGAGAACCACTGCAGTGTTGTTCCAACAATGCGAAAACGTGTACCATCGGCAAAGGCAAGATGACCATCCTTAAGCTGCACGCGCCCCTTGCTGCCTGCTTTTACAATGTTTGCGTTGTGTGCAAGTGAAGGATCTATGGTGGTGGTATCTGCGAACCAGAATGGATATGGATTGCTAAGGGGCTGGGCATACAACGATGATAACGAGCAAACTGTAGCGACGTAGATCGTGAATGCAAGGATTCGTAGAGTCTTCATGTCAACCTGTTACCTTGAGACATGGATGAAAGTATGCGCAGTAGATCTGCCGTCTTCGAGAGTAACAACGTAGGCACCCTCTACCAGAGCAGAGACGTTGAACCTACCAACGCCTGTCCATGAATCGACACCTACCGATGCGCAAACTGCGCCTCGCATATCGCGCAGCGTAAGTGTTGCATGAGAACCTTCGAGAACATTTGCGCGCACTGCAACAACATCCGAAGCAGGGTTAGGCGTTACGGTAAGGAACCTTCTTTCGGCGCCACGATGATCGCCTACTGATGTTGGCAATGCGGTAAAGATTGACGGGGCCTTTGCACTGAAGTCTTTGTATAACAGCTGCTGAGCGGTAGTTGATGCAACACCGAACCATTGCAGCAATACACTCGCGTAGATGTCGCGGTAGTCATACTGCATCTTCATGTCGCCGATCACGTCTAAGTCCTCAAGGTCAGGGTTCTTACCATAGATGCCGCCGTTGACCTGTGATCCGAAAACGAAAAGCGGTGCCGCCGTTCCGTGGTCGGTTCCAACGGACCCGTTCTCGGCCACGCGTCGGCCAAACTCTGAGAACGTCATACCAGAAACACGCTCGTGTTGCCCCTTGACCTTCATCTCTGCCATGAATGCCGTAACTGCATCACTGAGCTCGCCCAAGAGGTCGCTATGGGTGCCCAGTGTAGAGTCTGTTGTGAGTGTTTGGTTGGCGTGGGTATCAAAACTGGCAGAGGCCCATGAAACAAGGTAAACACGTGTTTTTAGTCCACCGGATATCAACTGAGATATCACCTTTAGCTTACCACCGAGGTCGGTTGCAGGAAAGGACGTTGATGTGCTGCCTGCCTTGTCGTTGGCCTGCTTGACCACTTGTGCGTAGACATCCGCGCTCTTGGCGATGTTGCGCATAAAGGCAATCTCGCGGCCGACTGCCGTATCAGTTTGGTCGCTGCTGGGAACCTCGCCCGAACCGCCACCGCCATTGACAAGCCGATAGAACTCTTCAGGATCTCTGAAGCTAATACCCATCGTTCCCGTCGAGCCAAGTAGGCCAAGTGAAGTTTGCGTTCCAATCTGTATCGCCAGCGGGTGTGCAGGCAGCTCTGTGGGATAGCCCGGTGCGAGGGTCTGCAGATATCTGCCTACCCAACCTGTTGAACCGAGTACATCGGCATCGGTTGCTGTAAGCCAGATGTCTGTACCACGAAAATGGGACCTGTCGGGATTGGGGTACGATACACCCTGCAGGATTGCGAGCTGACCCTGATCGTAGAGTCCACGCATGCCAGCCATGGCCGGGTGCAGGCCAAGATCATCGTTGATCTTCAGTGTTTTGCTCTTTGGAATTGCAATCGTTGGACGTCCCTCATAGTAACGAGGATCGTCGATCGGGATAACGGTATTGAGTCCGTCATTACCACCAAAGAGCTGGATGAGCACCAAAATGCGGTCTTGGTCTTCCAGCATCGCATGAAGTCGGGGGTCGCCCCCTGCCAATGCCTGCACAGTGAACGAATCAACGAGTGTGGGCAGCGTCGATACAGCAGCACCCGCAATACCGGCTTTACGAAGAAATGAACGGCGTTTCATGACTGTGCTCCTTACATCAACTGATATTCCGGCATGCGAACGATGGCCTGCAGGAGGAATTTGATGCGCTGCGGCGCAGATGGCGAATTGACGTTCCACTCATACACCTGAGCTCCGGCCAGCATGATCTCAAGCAGCACGCTGAGCTGTTTCTGCGTTACGGGAACAGCAAGCATCAGGGAGGCAACGTGTGCTACAAGCTTTGCGGCGTCGTCGGCATCTGGCAGTTGCAGCACCATGGCAACAACATCCGGGGTAAAGTTCTTGCCTTCTGCATCTAGCAGCTTTGCCGAGCTACCTGCTTGACGTCCGTCGATGAAGGCTTCGGCAAAGCGCTGGCGCTGTGGGAAGGTAGAGCTGGTGATCCAGGCGTGGTGACCTTTCCAGCCCTCAACAGTTGGGGGGTAGAACGGTTCCTGCGTCAGCTTGGTCATCGATGCAACGCAATACGACGGCTGCACACGAAGGGCTCCTATCGAGGCTGCCAGTCCAACGACCAGTTCGGCCGGACTTTTAATCAGTGCCCCGCGCACGCTCATTGTGTAAAAGTACTCTGAAGAAAGCAGCCTCTGCAGAATTGCTACCATGTCGTAGTTCGCGCTTCGCACGATCTGCTGAACGTTTGTGATCGTATCATCCGTCGGGTAGAATTCGACGAACTGCTTGACAATGCGCTTGGCAATGTAGCGTGCGCATACATCGGACTCGAGTGTAATACGGACAACGTCTTTCCAATCCCACTGTCCAGTTTTCCCGAGAATGGTCTTTGTGTCGGTATCAGCTAACTGCTTGCTGTAGACTCCCTGAACACCATTGATGCGCCAGCCGGTAAATGCACGCGCCGCGTCCTGGATATCCTGTTCCGTGTAATTGCCGATGCCGAGCGTAAACAGCTCGAACCATTCACGTGCGAAGTTCTCATTCGGACGGCCCTTTACGTTGAGTTCTCCATCAAGGTAGCGCAGCATTGCAGGATCTCCGACGATCTTCTCGGCCAGAACAGCGTAGTTCGTTGCATTGCTACGAATCAACTTGTGTTGGTTCACCATCCACTGAGCGATATACACTCTGATGTAGTCTGATGTGAAGACATTATGCCAGAATACAATGAGCTTCTCGTGAACATGCGGCACAGATAGTACCCGCTGCATCCACCACTGCTGCATCTCTGGCCACAGTCGAGCATTGGCCGCAAAATCCTGGTAGTTGGGGGCTGTAGTAGCCCATGGCAAGTCTGCAAGAGGTGCAACTGGGGTCGAAAGCAGCCTCGAAACAGCCTCAGAGGGTGCCAAGCCCACGAGTGCTTTTGCGGCCTGATACGTCGGGTGAAATGTAGCTCTACGAAGCAGGTGCAATGCATCATCGATCGTGAGCGGCGATGTCCGAACCTCTAGGTTTTCCATAGCTTCAACATACGTACTTTTGTCAATTGAACTCATGCCCAACGTAGAGGATTCGCCCTATGTCCACAAAGCAGTCAACATCATTTTTTACAAAGTATGGAGACGTTCTAGCATATGCATCCATACTTCTGTCGGTGATCGTATTCTTTGCTGATGCGTTGTTCGGCGGTAAAAACTTCATGAGCGGAGGCGACAATGTAGCCTTCTACTCATTTGTGCCTTATCTGGAACAGGCCAAAGACGCAGGTGAGTTTCCGCTGTGGGTGCCCTACATTTTCGGTGGCATGCCCTCGCTTGCATCGTTTCTGGCTGCTGGTGATCGCACGTGGGATTTCGTTGGACAGTTCATCTTCTCGTTCCCTCGCGCGATGGGAGACCTCTTCAACAACGATACAGCACGTCTGGCGTTGTGGTATGTGATGTATGGCTGGGGAGTATACACTCTTGCTCGCGTAAAGGGATTGCACAGACTTATCGGCGTGTTCTCTGCCATTGCGGCCATCTTCAGCACATTCGTCATTGTCTGGATCATGATCGGCCATAGCACCAAACCCGTCTCGATGGCTACGCTCCCATGGATTTTGCTTGCCCTGGAGCGTCTGCGCGAAAAGTTCAGCGTAGGTAATCTCTTTCTCCTGACGCTTCCGCTTATCGTTCTGGTTTCTGCAACACACCCGCAAATGATGTTCTATATCGGATGCGGCACAGCGATCTACATGTTGGTCGAACTCACCACGCGCCTTATCACCAAAGAGGGCTGGATGGATGTACTCAAGGCAGGGGCCGGCTTGGTACTTGCTACCGTGATCGCTCTCGGCTCGCATGCCGATATGTTCCTTGCTACACGTGAATACACACCCGAATCAACCCGGGGTTCGGCACCGCTTGTGCAATCGGAGAAGAATGCACAGGATCAAACCGGAGGCAACGACTACGAGTACGCCACCAATTGGTCCTTCTCGCCTGGGGAGATGTTCACGTTTGTCGTTCCAAACTACTATGGCTTTGGTAACACATCGATCAAGACAAGCCGGTCAGCACCGCCGCAGCGGGGCAACCTGTATTGGGGCCAGATGCCCTTTACCGATGCGGCTAACTACATGGGTGTTGCTGTGCTGGTACTCGGCCTGATCGGCATGTGGCACTACCGTAGAGACCCATTTGTGATCTTTCTCACTGTAGTTGGTGCGTTCTCTTTGTTGCTTTCCTTCGGCAAGAACTTCCCTGTCCTCTATGACATCTTCTACAATGCCGTACCGGCGTTCAACAAATTCCGAGCCCCCTCCATGGCTCTTTGTCTGCTGCAATTTGCACTTCCGGTTGCGGCCGGCTACGGACTCTCAGCAGTTGCAGCCTGGGCATCAGAAAGCACACCACAAAGCCGCAGACGCGGGCTCATCATTCTTGGCATTGTAGCGGTGATGTCTGCAGTGATATTTCTTGTTGCAACCGACGAGGCCGATTATAAAGAGGCAGTAAACGCGGCACTTGTTGCCAAGCAAGGGGGCGATCCAAACGCTGCTGTTTCGGAGCAGTTTCTGGATATCGTGTACAACGAGATGCATGCCGATGCGATGGCAGCCGTGTTCTACTTGTTGGCAACAGGTGGACTCATCTTTGCCGCAACTCGCGGACTTCTCAAAGCGAACGTTGTTTTCATGCTTGTCCTGACGATGACGATAGTAGACCTCTGGCGCGTAGACAAGCGTCCGTACGAGCCCAAAGAGGGCTCGCCAGAAATGAATGTTTTTGCAAAGAACGACGTGGTCTCCTTCCTGCAGAACGACAGGGGCCCATATCGTGTCTGCGACCTTTCTAATGCGTTTCCTGCGAACTGGTGGGCTTATCATTTTATTGAAAGTGTCTCAGGCTATTCATCGGCTAAACTGCGCGTCTATCAGGACATGCTCGATGTTGCAGCACCGGGCCCGGGACAGCGTCCGGCACCAGGCAATTCTGCAGTACTCAACCCATACCTCTGGAATCTTCTGAACGTTAAGTACATCGTCTCAGACAGGCCTATCTACCAAGGCATCGAACCGGTGTTCCGTTCCAACGAAACTCAACTCATGGTCTATGCAAACGAAGGTGTTTTGCCGCGAGCGTGGTTTGTTGATTCAATTGCGGTTCAGTACGACCGCCGCACAATGCTGGAGCAGCTGCGTGATGGTGCATTTGATGCGCGCCGCAAGGCAGTTGTCGAAGAATCCTTCAGTGGCATGAACGCATGTGGTACAGACTCAATGTCTACTGCACAGGTAGTCGAC
This sequence comes from Bacteroidota bacterium, assembly GCA_041157865.1. GTDB lineage: Bacteria > Bacteroidota > Ignavibacteria > Kapaibacteriales > Kapaibacteriaceae > UBA10438. Next base: position 28,790 of record JBEBCJ010000134.1, on the reverse strand, counting down.
CGGAGCAATCAAAAGCTCACGATCAAGGCAACAACGTCTACCAAGCAATTCCTCGTAGTTAGTGAGATCTTCTACGATGAATGGCATGCCTACATTGATGGCAATGAAGTGCCGATGGTGAAGACAAACTTCCTGCTGCGCGGCCTCGTTGTCCCGCCGGGGACTCATACTGTCGAGTTCAGATATCAAAGCCCTGCCTTCGAACGCGGACGCACGATCAGTTTGGCATCAAATATCGCTGCGGCCCTGCTTGGACTCGGAGCACTTGCTCTATGGGTCGTTCAGCGGCAGAAGGGTCGGCAGGCTGCATGACAACTGACTTATCATCATTCTGCACGCATTCCATAGATGCTCGCGGATATATAGAGTTTGACGAAGCAACGCTGGCATCGATGTCATTAAGCGATGCCGATGATGTTGCGGCGGCATACGGGGCCCGCGCGCTGATGCGCCTACCGGCCCACGAAATCGTGTTTCAGGAGTGGCTGCGCGTTCAAGATCCAGAGGTATGGAATGATCTCTGGAGTAACGAGCCGGAAGCCCCCTACCTCGTGTCGATGTCATATGTCAGAGAATTCATCGGAAGCCCCGGCAAGGGGGCGTTTCTAATCTGTGATCTTCAAACTGCAGACAATTACTACTTCACTCCGGATATGCTTCTTGAAAAGGAATCAACCGACTTCGTAGAAGCAGTTCGTGACAGGTTTTTGGCAGGTGGCAACATGACGGTCGAGCAGGCCATCACCGTTGAAATGTCTGCCGGCCCCATGGATATCTGGCATTTTGCCTACCTACGCGGCGTAGATCTGGACAGGGCCAAGCGGGCTGTAGCCTCGCTCGTAGAAGACCGGATCATTGTGCACGTTCCGAAGGCGGAACACCTTTCTTCGTTCTTCGACGTCGGATAATCCATGCAGGTGATGAAGTTCGGCGGCACATCAGTCCGCAACGCAGAAGCACTACGGTCGGTCTCCATGATCGTTAGAGAACACGCCCTGCGCACCAGCGGCACGGTGGTTGTACTCTCGGCTACTGCAGGCACTACCAATGCACTTCTTGTTTTGGCACAGCTTGCTACTAGTGGTCGCAACTACGAACGTGAGTTTGCAGATCTACAAGAGCGCCATCTTGGTATTGCTCTCGAGCTTGGCTTGCAGCATACTGCAGCAGAAGCCATCCTTGACGAATGTAGGCAACGTCTGGAAGCTGCTGCGATCCTTGGTGAGTGCACAAATCAGACATTGGATGCTATTGCCGGTTATGGCGAGCTGCTGAGTACACAGTTGTTCGCGGACTTTCTTTCAAGCCTAGGCATCAACACAATCCGGGTAGACGCGCGAGATGTCGTGATAACCAACAATGATTTCGCATCAGCCGCAGTTGATCTCGACGCTACCGCACGTGCTGCGCAGAGGATCATCAAACCACTTGCAGAATCCGGATCGATCGTTGTAACCCAGGGGTTTATCGGTGCAACCACGACTGGTATCCCAACAACACTCGGACGCGGCGGATCAGACTACACGGCTGCATTGCTGGGGCGCAGTCTTGGTGCCAGCGAGATTCAGATCTGGACAGATGTAAGCGGTGTGTACTCATGCGACCCGAGAATTGTTCCGGATGCCGAGCCCCTTGCTTCCATATCTTTTGACGACGTGCGTACACTTGCACTCTATGGTGCAAAGGTCCTGCATCCCGAAACCGTTCAACCTGCTGTTGAAGCTGGAATACCTGTACGTGTTCTCAACACCTTCGAGCCCACAGCCGCTGGTACGATCATCACTGCCGAGCAAACAGCACAGCAAGCAGTAACTGCTCTTGCGATTCTACGGCCTTGCCTCAGCATTCATACAAGCACCGGCGGAGCGCAGGCTATAATGGCCGCACCGCACCTTCGTGAACAGACAGCGATGCAGATTGCCACTAAGAACGGACACATGGTTGTTGTTCACGCACCGCACGAAGACATCGCAACGGACATCAACGTGGCACTGGTTGGATTTGGTGGTACGATCGAGCCGGCAGCCTGCATAGCACTCTGTGGTGCTGATGTTGCTGCTCCATCAGCATTGGCACAAATTGCAGCTCGGCTTTGTGATTTCGCAGACACAACTGTTACATCAGTGCTGCAGCCGAGATGTGTGCTCGTAACAGTACCTCTCGAGCGCGCAATAGACGCGTGCAAAGCACTGCATCATGTAGTTTCTTCCTCGTCGTCGTCTGCTTCCTGAATTGCGGCTCGCACGGGCTCTATGTGGCGTAGGAAATGCGCGAACGCAACGCCTGCTACCATCAGTCGAAGCTCCGTGACATCCCAGCATTGGACCTGCATCGTCTGCACCAGAGCGCTGTTTGGCAAACTCCACATAAGGCCTGTTGAGCCGATGATAGCGCACATACATGCGATATGAATGTTACGCCGTATCACGTAGTAACCCGTTAGGTATGACATACCCCAGGTGATCACTACAAGTGGGTTGACCAGAACAAATACGCCAACGGCTGTTGCCAGCCCCCTGCCGCCTTTCATTCCCAGGAACACGCTGTAGTTGTGACCGAGGACAACAGCAACACCGGCCCATGCAGTAGCCTCGAACCATCCTCCATGCAGCCATTGGGCCAGAAGTATTGCCAGCACACCTTTTACTGCATCAAGTATACCAACCGCTACGGCGGCTAGCTTACTGCTGCCCACATCCCACAGATTACGGGCCCCGATGTTGCCCGAACCTTCCGAGCGCAGATCATTAGCTCCGGGTTGCAGTTTACGCACAATCCACGCGGTAGGGATGCCACCCAATACGTAACAGGCCGCTACAAGCGCCCAAAGACCGATATTCATCAGAGCCCCTTTACAAGTTCACGCAGTTCGGTGTAGAGTAACTCAAGCGGCAGCCCAACGATGGTATAGTAGCATCCTTCCACTCGATGCACAAACACCGCACCAAAATCATCCTGGATCCCATACGCACCCGCCTTGTCAAGGGGCGAACCAGATGCTACGTAGGCCTGAATCTCGCTGTCGCTGAGCTCTCGAAACGTTACATGGGTGGCACGTGATGAGACTCGCACATGCTTTGCAGGGTGACCAGTATGAACGAGTGCCAGGCCGGTATGTACCGTATGGGTTCGTCCACTGAGCCTCCGAAGCATGCGGCAGGCGTCGGACGCATCGCGCGGCTTGTTGAGCACGGCTCCGTCCAGCACAACCGTTGTATCACTGCCGATTATGATGGCGTTCTCGGAGACCATTGCTGCGGCTGCTGAGGCCTTCAACAGGGCCAAGTGTTCGACGTACAGCGAAGGCTGCATACTTGTTGGTACGCTGTCTTCGTCGACGTTTGGAACAATCGTATCAAACGAAAAACCAACATGCCGCATCAGCGCACTGCGTCGCGGCGATTGCGAGGCCAGCACTAATCGGCACGGGATATTGAGCAGCGTATTGAGAGATACCATACGCTGCGAACTTACAGAATCGACTTACTGCGCCAGAGCCTTTTCGACGTCCGCGATCACATTAGCAGCCAGAGGATCGACGCCACTCTTATAACGAGTGATAATCTTGCCGTCTTTTCCGATGAGAAACTTTTCAAAGTTCCAACCGATCTCGCCGGCAAGAGCTGCGTTCCCGCCGCCGGATGTCAGGAACTCGTATACCGGCGCCTTGTCGCTTCCCTTGACAGAGATCTTGGCAGCCATAGGAAACGAGACACCGAATTTTGCAGAGCAGAACTGCTTGATTTCTTCGTTTGTACCCGGCTCCTGGGCACCAAAATCATTTGCTGGGAAGCCAAGGACCACAAGCCCCTTGTCTTTGTATTGTTCATAGAGCTTCTCAAGCGGCGCATACTGCTTTGTATACCCGCAGAATGAGGCAACATTAACGACAAGGACAACCTTGCCCTTGTATGCAGACAAGGACTGGGGAGCCCCGTCTATTGTCGTGATACTGAGATCATGGAACGTTGTGTTCATGGTGATGAGGGCAAGAAGTGAAAAAAGTAGTGTCTTCATGGTATGGCTCCAATGTGATTACTGTTTGAGAACAACGAAAACCACCGGAGGATTCCCGCGTTGGTTGACGAATGACGTTTCCATACAGACATATTCGGATTGCGGCAATGTATGCAGAAGGTTCCGCAGGGCAGATAGTTCGCGCTCACCCTCGGGATGGCGATAGCATACAACTGTAATCACACCTCCCTTGCGCAGCAGTGCAAGGGAGGCTGCTATGGCAAGCGTGGTTGTCTTAGCAGTTGTCGTTAACGATTTGTCTCCACCCGGAAGGTAGCCCAGGTTGAACACAATTGCCGATACTTCACCAACATGCTTCTCATCAACATGCTCTACCATGATCTCGTGGCCGGCATGTACGAATCTGATGGTCGCAGAACAGTCTGCAGTAGCCAGACGCGCACTCTCGAGTGCCATCAGCTGTAGATCAAAACCATAGACAACGCCTTGAGGACCCACTAACTCTGCCAACAGCCTTGTGTCGTGTCCGTTCCCAACTGTAGCATCTATGGCAACGTCTCCAGCCTTGACTATCTCTCGAAGTCTGCGGCCTACAAGAGAAAGGGCGTTTTCCATTAGTCTTCCTTCCACCAGCGCTGACAGTCGATTTCGGGATCAAGGGGCGCGCCATTGACCATATGCCCGGCCAGCTGTTGAGCAGCCCAGGGGCCCTGCAGAGCACCTTTGGTACCTAGTCCTGTGAAGACAAAGCTCGACGTGTGTTTCGGGTGGTGTCCTGCGAGTGGACGTTTAAACTGCGTAGAAGGTCGTATCGCGGCACGGTGTCCGATCACCGTGATCTCTGTATCGATCATCAACGTAACCTGCTCGAGAAGATGCTCACGCGCCGCCATCGTGGGCATAGGATCGTGATCATCCCAGTCGTGTGTTGCTCCAATTCTGTAATGGCCGGCAACACGCTGTCCGCCCTCGATCACCGGAAGGATCCACGTTCCGTTGGTTAGGATGTAATCGATATCTAAATCCTTGATCACAACATCCAGGATCTCGCCCTTCGACGGTTCGATAGGCAGCCACGACCAAAGCTCATGATAGAGAGCCTGGTACCCCGTGCACCAAACCACGGCGTCTGCTTGTGTCTGTACCTCAGATGTGAACCCTACCTGCGTGGCCACATGCTCAATGAATACCCTGAGGTCCACTGTTGCCACACCAGCATGCTCAAAGCCTCCGTACTGGAAGTTTGTGCCACCGTGCACACCTGGTACAATAGCATGCACATCAAGGTGATCGAACTCGTTTCTTGACCGGCGCTCATCGAACCATGTCTGCATCTGTGGTTCGCGAAACACACGACGAAGCACCCAGTCGTGCCAGACCCGGCGTCCAGCCTCCTGTTCTACCTGCTGATACACGTGTTTAGCGATCATCGACAGCTCAGGACCACGCCACGTTGGCTTGAGCCGCTTGCCAGTAATGGGTGTGATCATTCCCGCGGCCACCAGGGATGAACTCTCGGAGTTAGCTCTATCATTAGCTGTAACACGCACGCCACGCAAAAGAAGCTCGCGTGCGAGCAACGCGCCGGCGATACCGAAACCAACGATGTGAACATGCATCACGTGAACTTCCCTGCAAGGTCGCGTATGACAACGCTGGCGCATGCACCGCCAAATGCTGCAGGTATGTAGGGCACGGTGCCGAATGCAGACTTCTTGTTGTTGGCACCGTCGGTGAACATCAGAGAGCCGTGCTCGGTTTCTTCGAGGGAGTAGACAGCGGTAATGCCCTCATAGATTCCCACACGATGCAGACGCTTACGTACGAATCGGGCGAGTGGACATTTCTGTGATTGTGCGATATCGGCAATCCGGATCATTGTGGGGTCCATCTTGCCCCCTGCCCCCATCGAGCTGACAACCTTAAATCCGAGGCGATGCGCTGCATGGAGAAGAGCCACTTTGGGAGCTAGTGAGTCGATTGCATCAACGACATAATCAAACGATCCGGCCAGCAGACGATCAACGCTATGCGGGGTGATGAACTCCCGAATCACTGTAAGCTGAAGGTCCTTGTTGATGTCGTGCAGACGCTCCCGCATCACTTCGGTCTTAAATCTACCCTCGGTGCTTCGTAGGGCAGGGAGCTGACGGTTTCGGTTTGACGGGTCAACGACATCAGCATCAACGATGGTGATGCGTCCAACACCTGCGCGCGCTATGAACTCAGCAGCAAATGAGCCTACCCCGCCAAGACCAACAACAAGGACATTTCGTTGAGCGAATCTATCGACTGCTTCATCACCCAGGATCAACCGCGTGCGGGAAGTCCATCCCGCATCGGTCATCGCTTGAAGACGGTTTCGAAATTCTGCTGCTGGATCGCGCATAGCTCCTCTGTGGTGATACCGCGCACGTTTGCAACGGAAGCATAAACCTGTGCGATCGACGCATCTTCGTCGTCTGTCTCTACCAACAACCGATCCGACGGACAGATCTTGAGTGCTTCGATCAGAGAGGCCGATTCTTTGAAGACTGCAGGCCCGAACGATAGGTACATACCAGCATCGAGACACTGGCGAGCAAGGTCGGCACCTTTAACGAATCCATGCAGAACCCACGGCTGAACAGGGTTAACGAACTTATGGACACGAAGCAGCTCATCATGTGCCTTAACACAGTGGATCACAAGGGGCTTTGAAACACGCTCTGCCATGTCTGCTATGTATTCGAAAGCATCAACTTGATGCTGCCATGGCGCATTGCACGATCTGTCTAATCCCACCTCACCAATTCCTTTAACAAGCTCCTCTTGGGTAAGGTCTTCGACGATCTCAACAATATCGCGCCAATCTTCTGTGACGTCCCACGGATGCAGCCCTACCGTGCAGATACCATCGGTTTCGAATACCTCTGTCAACGCATTAATGCGGACACAAACAAGAGTGGTTGTCGAAGGGTCGGCAGAACGACGATGCGAATGTGCGTCGAAGTATGTCATTGCGGATGAGGTGAAAAAGACGTGAGCTAGATAACCGGTGTTGTACAGTGCCTAAAATTAGAAAGTGTCTACGAATCTTACATTACACATCTGGTGCGCCGGTATCTGAATCGCCCGATTCGATATCTAAACGTGCCTTTTGAGCAAGCGCCTCATACTTCTGTCGAAACTCATCTAGCTGTGATTCCTCCATCTCCTCAAGGTCCATCAGGGCATTGTGAGCTCCTTGCGTGACACGGATCAGCTCGTCGAGTTTGAGATGTATTGCCTCAGTGTCTCGATTCTGCGTGTTCTGGATCAAGAACACCATTAAGAACGTTAGGATTGTTGTAGCAGTATTGATCACCAGCTGCCAGGTGTCGCTGAACCCAAAAATGGGGCCAGTAACCATCCAGGCCAGTATCAGCGTTACCGCAGAGACAAACACAATAGGTCTGCCGGTGATGCGCGATGTTGTCTTTGCAACTGCAGAATACCATGAGGAGTAACCCATAGAACGAAATTAGCACCTGCATTCTACCATACAACCATAAACAGAAGGGGCCGAGCGGCATTATTCCACTCGGCCCCGAAAATCTTATCTGCTTAACGATCTTAGTACATGTCCATTCCGCCACCGTGTGGGTGCGGAGCAGCTTCCTTCTTCTCCGGCCGTTCAACGATCGTTGCCTCTGTAGTGATCAAGAGCGATGCAACAGATGCCGCATTCTCCAGAGCAACACGGGCCACCTTTGTTGGGTCGATCACGCCAGCTTCGATGAGATCTTCGAACTGCTCAGAGTAAGCATTGTAACCGAATGTACCAGAGCCTTCCTTGATCTTTGCTACGATCACTGAACCTTCCAGTCCTGCATTGTCGAGGATCTGACGGATAGGAGCTTCGACAGCGCGACGGATGATGTTGATACCGGTAACCTGATCGAGGTTCTCTGTTGCGAGACCTTCAAGCTTGTGGAGTGTGCGCAGATATGCTACACCGCCACCAGGTACGATGCCTTCTTCGACTGCAGCACGTGTGGCGTGAAGAGCATCTTCAACACGGGCCTTCTTCTCTTTCATCTCAACTTCCGTGGCCGCACCGATCTTGAGAACTGCGACACCGCCAGAAAGCTTTGCAAGACGCTCTTGGAGCTTCTCGCGATCATAGTCGCTTGTTGTCTTGTCGATCTGAGCCTTGATCTCGTTGATACGCTTCTTGATATCATCAGAGCTTCCGGCACCTTCAACGATCGTTGTATTGTCTTTGTCGATCGCAATGCGCTTGGCCGTACCGAGATGCTGCAGAGTTGTGCTCTCGAGCTTGTATCCCTTTTCTTCCGATACAACCATACCGCCGGTGAGAATAGCAATGTCTTCAAGCATGGCCTTGCGGCGGTCGCCGAAGCCAGGGGCCTTGACAGCAGCAATCTTGAGCGTTCCGCGCAAACGGTTAACGACCAATGTTGCTAGAGCTTCGCCTTCGATATCTTCTGCAATGATCAACAGCGCACGTCCAGCTTGTGCTGTCTTTTCGAGGACTGGGAGCAGATCCTTGATCGCGCCAACCTTCTTGTCGTGTATCAAAATGTATGGGTTCTCGAGAACGCATTCCATGGTGTCGGCATCTGTGACGAAGTACGGCGACAGATAACCACGGTCGAACTGCATACCTTCGACAACATCAACCGATGTTTCTGTACCCTTTGCTTCTTCAACAGTAATCACACCGTCCTTGCCAACCTTATCCATTGCATCTGCAATAAGGTTGCCGATCGTTGAATCGTTGTTGGCTGAGATTGTTCCAACCTGAGCGATTTCCTTCTTGCCAGGTACCGGACGTGAGAGCTCGCGCAGACCTTCGTGGATGGCTGTCACAGCCATGTCGATGCCACGCTTGAGGTCCATCGGGTTTGCACCAGCTGTAACGTTCTTGAGTCCTTCGGCAACAATGGCTTGCGCCAACACCGTTGCCGTTGTTGTTCCGTCGCCGGCGATGTCGTTGGTCTTTGAGGCAACCTCACGAACCATCGATGCACCCAAATTCTCAATCGGGTCTTCGAGTTCAACTTCCTTGGCAACCGTAACACCGTCCTTGGTGATTGTTGGTGCACCGAACTTCTTGTCGATAACTACATTGCGTCCCTTCGGGCCGAGTGTTACCTTAACTGCATCTGCGAGTTGATCGACGCCACGCTTCAGAGCGGCGCGTGCATCAACATCAAACGTTATGATCTTGCTTGACATTGGTAGTGTTCCTTGAATTAATGATCGTTGTTATGAAAGGGGCTGGCATTACTTCACGATGCCGAAGATGTCGGCTTCGCGCATGATCAGATAGTCCTCTCCGTCGATGCTAATCTCTGTACCGGCATACTTGCCGTACAATACCTTGTCTCCAACCTTGACCTGCATCGGCGTAACAGATCCGCTTTCGAGTTGCTTACCTGCTCCCACAGCAACGATTGAGCCCTGCATAGGCTTTTCCTTGGCTGTGTCAGGGATGATGATGCCGCCCTTAGTTACTTCTTCAGCCTCGGCAGGCTTTACAAGCACGCGATCGTGCAATGGCGTCAAACTCATAGAGTTCTCCAGAAATACGAGTGAAACATGTTATTGATGTTTGTGTGTTCGGCATTGACGATTTGTTAGCACTCTTCATGTGCGAGTGCTAACATTGTTTACCGGGACGCGAAAATAGAGGGTCGAAGTGCCATCAACAAGTGAAAAGATGGCAAAGGGGCACCGAGGGGGCTGTCATTTCTTCACGAAATAAGCCATAATGGCAGTCAGGTGGTGTGCTACTCTAGAGAATGATACCGAAAAGTGCATCGATCACAAGAATACTGGCAGCCGATATCGTAAATGCCCGAACCGTTGACTTACCGACGCCCTCTGCACCACCATCGGTCTGGAAGCCAACATGGCATCCTATCAGGGCTGTAAATCCTCCAAACACGAACGATTTGAATACGCCCCGCATGATCTCTTCCACACTAAAGAATTGCTGGATCGACATGAAGAACAGCGGCATACTAAATCCGAATTCTATACGCGTAAGAACGTACGCACCTACCAAGGCCACTGCATTTGAGAATACGGCCAAGACGGGCATCATCGTAATCGCAGCCATCACGCGAGGCATGCCCAAGTATCTCGCTTTATCGATGGCCATCATGTCAAGGGCATCGATCTGCTCGGACACCTTCATTGTACCAATCTGGGCGGCGATCGCACCGCCCACGCGACCGGCGATCACAAGTGCGGTAAGCACTGGTGTGAGTTCGGTAAAGACAACCGTGGCAATTGACCCTCCAATGAAAGGGCGTGCGATGCCGATAAGATTGAACTTGGCGAACAAGTTCGTTGCCTGAAGCGCAGCGATAGCGCCGGTGAATGACCCCACAAGGATAACCAGCGGGAGCGAGTCGGCACCGACGATCTTCATCTGCTCGAGCACCAGCCCCCTATCGGCAAAGACTCGCGGGAAGTAGCGGATGATATTGCCGAGAAGCTGGACGATCTGTCCTACCTCGGAGAGTATGGCTATAACGATGCGACCGAACGCAGAAAAGAGATTCATCATACAGAGTGCAATCTACGACGATGCCCATCGCTGCAGTGCAACGATGGGCATCATTTTGTTTACGTTGTCGGTAATGTCGGGGTTGGATTAACCGCGACCGCGACCACCGGTTGGACCTGTACCTGTGCTATCACCGCCAGTGTTACCGCCCTTATCGCCATCGCGTGGACCCTTGTCGTCACCATCACGTGGGCCCTTGCCGCCATCTGTTTTACGATCTCCGCGAGCGGCGCGGTCTGCAAGGAACTTCTCGAGGATCACAATCTGGTCTTCTGTGAGAATGCTGCGAATTCCAGTCAGGAATGCATCGTCACAGGCCTTCATTGCCTCACGTGCGGCGGCGCGCTCAGGAAGGTTCTTGAGGGCTTCGCGTGTTGCCTTGTTGATCTCACGGATCGCTGCGCGAGCTTCTTCCTTCGTCTTTGTACCTGCGGCAACTTCTGCCTTTACAGCTTCTACTTCGGCTTTCGCCTTGGCAAGCAGGGCGCGCTCTGCTGCACGAAGTGCTTCGAGTGCTGCTGTTGCACATGCCTTATGAGCTTCTTGAAGCGCAGCAACTTGCGCCTTCTGCTCGTCTGTCAGATTGAGAGCTGCAAGCAGACGATCGAACGGGCTGCGTACACGCTTGTCCTTATCAGGACGTACTTCGACTGCCATCGGCGTTTCGAGTGTTGCATCCGTGAACTCTGTAGGAGTGCCGTTCAACTCGAATGTTGTTGGCAATTCCATGGTGATTGCTGACGGATCTGCTGGACATGTTCCAAAGTCTGAACATGCTGTCAGTCCGAGTGCTGCTGCAGAGAACGCTGCAAGGGCGAATGCCTTGAAAACATTGTTCTTCTTCATAACTGTACCCCTTCAAAAAAAGGTTGGTGAGTAATTGCCTTGTCGTGTGTGGTGAATCAGACGCATCTCGATGACTGTTTGGTTTAACCAGTTTCGATGCTGGTGTGCTGACTCTAAGGGGAAGAAACCATCTGCTCGGAGAAGGTTACACCACGAGCTGCAAAATTGTGCTTTTTTTTCGTGGCTACGGCAAATTCTGTAACATGCAGGGTCGATTTTCGTCTCGAACCACGTGTTTCATACTACCTGGACCCCAAAAAATGCGCATCACAGCCATTTTACTCGCAATCATCGTTCATGTGCTACCTGCCGCAGCAGGACTTCTGCCCGGACAGGACGCATACCTGGTGCGGCGCGAGGCGGTTTCGCTCCCCAATGGACGTATCAGACCGGCCTCTGCTATCAAGGTTGAGCGCCCTGAGATCGGAACGTATGTCCAGGGAATGATCCTTGTCAAAACCAAAGCCTATCGTGGTGCTATGAAACACCAGTCAGCTCTTGGTGCAAGCCCCTTAAACAGGGACCTTGCCGCCTTGAACGTTACTGAGATCAATTCTGCATTTGAAACGATCAAGGATGGCGACGTTGGTTCGCGAATCGGACTCGACAGAATCTACCGCATTACGTATTCTGAGCCCCTTGACGCTTTTGATGCATGCGCTAAACTTATGGACAATCCCGATGTAGAGTATGCCGTTCCCGTGCGGATCCATCAACTATACCACACACCGAACGACACACGCTATGCCCAACAGCCATGGCTGCCGCAGATGGCCCTCGATAAGGCGTGGGACCTGAACAAGGGGTCGGCCACGGTCGTCATCGCCATCGTTGATTCCGGCACTGACTGGCAGCACGAAGACCTTACTGCCAATATCTGGACGAATCCGAAGGAGATTCCAGCCAACAACAAGGACGACGATGGTAACGGCTATGTTGATGACGTGCGAGGCTGGGACTTCGTCGGCAACATCACAAGTGCAGAGGCGCAGTCAGGGATCATCAAGCCCGATAATGATGCCCGTATCGTAACCGGCGTTTCCGTAAACGACAACAACGGCCACGGTACTGTGGTGGCCGGCTGCTCAGGCGCAACAACGAATAATGCCAAGGGCGTTGCCAGCAGCGGCTACAACTGCAAGATCATTCCCATCAAGATCGGCTCAGACAACCCATCAGTGCGCGGTCTGTTGCGCGGCTATGATGCCATCGCCTATGCAGCAGATCTCGGAGCTGACATTATCAACTGCTCATGGGGTGGGCCCGGTATCGATCCTGGTGCACAAGACATCATCGACTATGCAACGGCCAAAGGGGCTCTTGTTGTCGCTGCCTCGGGCAACGACGGACTCAACAATGATTCGTACCTGCAGTCCCCCTCAAGTCTTGACGGAGTGCTGAGCGTGGGCTCGCACGGCAGCGGTAATCGAGTTTCAGACTTTTCAAACTACGGCATGAACGTAGCGGTGTATGCTCCCGGCGAAAACATCTTAAGCACGTACCATGGCAACCAGTATCGCGGGCTAACCGGCACCTCCTTTGCAAGCCCCTTGGCTGCTGGGGTTGCGGGACTTGTCAAGTCGCTACATCCTGATTGGACGCCTGAGATGATCTATGCCCAGCTTCGTGGAACCGTGGACATGATGGTTGGTGTATCAGCTGCCAACCGTCCGCTCTATTGGGGACGAATCAATGCCGAACGGGCGTTGCGCACAAATGCATCGTTTACAGCGGGCGACCGAATGCCGGGCATTATGCTCTCTTCGGCTACCATCGGTGGGTCTGCCACGGGTAAGATCACCACATACGATCGCACGACAATCAAGATCGTGCTCAAAAATGTACTTGCTGATGCAGCAAGCGTAATGGTAACACCAACGATTCTTGACGGTCAGGTAAAGCAGTTCACGACAAGCTCCATCGCGCTTGGCAACCTTGCACGCAATGCCGAAGGCACTGCCTCGTTTGATGTTCAGCTGGATCAGCGATTCCCATGGTATTCGCACTCTATACGTGTTTCGCTGGCCATCAGTAGCGGTACGTATACAAATCATGAGATCGTCGAGATCCCTGTAGAGCTGCCGACATCCAATGCATTCAGCATGATAGCCGCTGTGCCGGGAGCTACATGGGACAAGATCGATTACACAGATGACGGCTCGCTGTATGCAACCGGGACATACTTCAACCAACGCGCTATGCTCCGTGCTGTTGGTGCGAACGGAGGTCTGGTAAGCCCGCCGTTCACGGCAGCAGCTCTTGATGCCGTCAATGCGAATTTGGTGATCATCGGCGGACAGAACAGCGGCAAAGCGTCGGTCTCGCGCTCCACAAATGGCGGCGGGTCATGGTCTACGACAGACATCAGCGCATATGCCACGTCGGTTGTCGGTATAACCATGTTCGATGCAACCAACGGCATTGTCGTTGGGAACCCAGTCGCCGGAAAGTTTGGTATTGGGCGCACCACAAACGGCGGAGGTGCATGGACTCAGGCTACTGGCTCTCCTATCTCCACAACAAACGAAACAATCATCCCTGGCAGTGTCTCAGCATGGGGCGATGCAGTCTGGTTCGGAACATCAACCGGACGTGTCATCTATACACTCAATCGCGGACAGTCATGGGCACAGGGCTCGTTGGGTGTGTCGGGAGCGAAGATTGTTTCGATAGCGTTTCGCGACAGCACAAACGGCGTGCTCTTGTATCGCACAAGCAGCGCTAATGATGCGCCATATCGCACGGCCTATTCAGCAAACGGCGGACTTAACTGGAAAGCGGTGGCCGTTGACATTAACACATGGGGTGTAACGCCAATCATGGTCGCGGCAAACCCTGGCCACCATCTGCTTGTGTGCAGCAAGGGTGAGACATTTGCATCGGATAACAGCGGTCAGGACTGGACGCCTGTACTTTCAAAGCCTGTCTCTGGCGTGCGCGCAACGGCTGCAAACGTTGTTAGCCGTCCGTCGATCGTCTTCTGTGGAAATGAAATCGCTCTTCTTCAATATCGCTATGCAGGCGTCAACGGTCCGAAGCTTCCGATATTCACGACAACTGAAGTTGCCTTCGGTAACATGGAGCCGGGACAGAACCGCACACGCACGGCCACTGTGCGCAACAACGGCACCTCGGACCTGACGATCAGCGCATTTGATATCGTTCCCCAGGGAACAACTCCAACGGCTGCATTCTCAATCACGACTCCACCAAAAACAACGGTGCTCGCAGGTAGCACCATAACAATACCTCTGCGCTGCACTGCTTCAGATACGGGTTCATACAGCGCCAAGCTGCGAGTTAGCTCCAACGGCACACCCGCCGTGATAGAACTTCCACTAACTGCCAGAGTGCTGATTCCAACGTCTGTGCAGGAAGATCAACTCGCGATGGGCGCAGTTCAGGTGTGGCCAAATCCAGCTGCAACGCACGTAATGGTTACCGTAGGGGCACCCTCACACGTCCGTGTCGTAACACTCGAAGGGAAGATTGCTGTTTCATTGCCAGTCGAGGCTGGGACAACATCAATCCCGCTCGACGGCCTGCCGATCGGCAGCTACCAGTTGCTTCTTCAGCACGGCATGGCGGTTCGGTCTACCACTCTGGAGATCACGCGATAACACACAAGGGGCTTGTGAGCCCCTTACATAAACGAACTTTTGCGAGCGTCGTCGTCTGAATCATACGCCTGTGCGTAACTCAGGCGGCGACGTTTGTTTTTGAGCCATATATAGACCACGAAGCCGATCGCACCAATCACTAGGAGTGTCATTATGAGCGATCCCCATTGGAACGTTCCTGGATACACACCTGTAGAACCATCGGGATTAACAACCGTGTGTGGACGTGAGTAATAGTATGCTGGGTGAAATGGCATGGACCAATACCACGGGATACTACCCATCATATAGCCCATCATAAAGCCATCACCCATGCCGCCATATCGGTTGATGACATAATTGTTCTGCGTGCCATTTGCGCCCGGCATGGTGCGCCGTTCGGTAGAACGCGGCACACCGTAGCGGCCAGTGTAGTCGGCCGGACGTGACATTCGAGAGCCACCAAACGAGTTCTTCGCTGTAGGCGCAGTATACCCACTCCCCCGCTGCGAAGGTCCAGCTGGACGATTCGGCGAGGTGCGACTGCCGCCAAACGAGCGTGAACCGCCTCCAAAGCTTCTGCCGGAACTCCTGCCAAAGCTCCTGCTGTAGCCACCGCCGCGGCTACCACCAAATGAGCCGCCTCTTCGCTGAGCAAGTAGGTCTGCGGGTACAACCCACGATGCGAGAGCGATCATGAGTGCCGCAACTGCAATCAAACGTTTCATACTAGAATACACCTTCCGTGGTCAGTTCACCATTGTCTTCACGATACGTTATCTCGGCTACGAACTCTGCGCGCTCTGGGATACTCTTCGCGCCCCCGAACCAGCTGCGCATGCCCCCTCCATCCTGAACTGATGGTGCTTTGATATGCACGTACAGCTGCACAATTCCGAACTGCTCCTCGTGATTGCGCGCCACAACAGTCGAGTCAAGGGTTCCGTCGCTTACGATGGTCAAAAGATTCAGACTCTGCGCTTCTTCCTCGGTAAAGCCCGCAGGCTCTGTCTGGATGTTGTCCAAATAATCCGTAAACACGTTCTTCGTGTAGGACTGTCCATCTGAACCAACGTACATCAGCAATACGTCAAACTCCCCATCCTCGCTGATGTTAACGAACACTTCGCGCACACCATCGAGCTGCTGTCCGTTAAAATAGACGGCCGTGCGCTCGAGTCTGCCATTACCTTCGATACTGAATTCTGCCATATCGCAAGTATACGACGAACATCTGCGCGATTCGTTGCAGTCGGAAGTTGAAGTGCCTATCTTCGAGCACTTGTAAAGGATACAGAACTCCATGGCATCAGAAGACGTAGGAATATCGTTCGACCCCTCCAATCCGTATGAGCGTCCGAGCTTTACGTTGGGTATCGAAGAAGAGTACATGGTTCTTGACCCCGTAACGTATGACTTGAAGTCACACGTTGAACTAGGACTCTTGAGCAAGGGGCAAGAGGTTCTTCACGAGCACATTAAGCCTGAAATGCATGGTTCGATGCTCGAGATCGGCACAGGGATTTGCAAGAATGCCTCGGAAGCCTATGCAGAGGTCAAGAAGATCCGTGGCATCGTATCGAATCTGGCAAAGCAGAATGGTCTCTGTATCGGGGCAGCATCGACGCACCCGTTCGCACGTTGGGAAGACCAAGAGATCTACCCAGACGAACGCTACAAGATTCTAGTCGAAGACATGCAGGTGTTGGCGCGATCGCTGCTGATCTTCGGAATGCATGTTCATATCGGTATCGAGAATCGTGAAGTACAGATCCAGCTCATGAACGAGATGCGCTACTTTATGCCGCACATCCTGGCCATTAGCACCAACTCTCCGTTTTGGGAGGGCATTGATACGGGGCTTAAGTCATACCGTTCAAAGATCTTTGAACGATTCCCACGTACAGCATTGCCAGACTTGTTTTCGAGCTACGGTGAGTACCAGAATTACGTCAATCTGCTGGTCAAAACAGGCTCAATCGATAACGCGAAGAAGATCTGGTGGGACATTCGTCCGCATCCATTCTTCCCTACACTCGAGGTTCGGATCTGCGACCTGCCGATGCGCATTGAGGAAACGATTGCTATCGCCGCTATATGCCAAGCGGTAGCCGCAAAACTGTACTCGTTGTATGAAAAGAACCTGTCTTTCCGTGAGTATCGTCGGTCACTGCTTATGGAGAACAAGTGGCGTGCAGTGCGCTATGGGTTAGATGGCAAGCTCATCGACTGGGGACGTCAGCGTGAGATGCCTGCCCGCGAATTGATCAAGGAGCTTTTGCTGTTTGTAGACGACGTTGTAGACGACCTTGGTTCACGACAGCATGTTGAATACATCTACGAGATCATGGAGATGGGCTCGGGTGCAGACCGGCAGCTCCGGGTTTTCCGTGAGACAGGCAGCTTGACCGAAGTAGCAAAGTACATTCATGAAGAATCAACACGTGGACTCTAACCATATGAAGCACCTGCTTACTCTCTCGCTACTCGTTATCCAATGCCTCGTGCTGCGTGCAGGCGAGGATGAAAAGCCGCCCAAGGCAGTTGTCCCTATCATTCACGAGCCTACGACAACAAGTCACAGCATCACGATCGATGGAAAGAAGATCGACTATCAAACTACTGTTGGTCATTTGAAGCTCGTACAGGAAGATGGAACGCTGAGAGCGAATGTGTTTTTTATAGCCTATACGAAAAGTGGTGTCTCTGATGCAGCTGCTCGCCCCCTGACATTCTCCTTCAACGGTGGACCAGGTTCGTCAAGCGTTTGGCTGCATCTTGGCGTACTGGGCCCGCGCCGTGTACTGATGAACGATGACGGCACGACGCTGCCGCCACCGTACAAACTCGTAGATAATGACCAGTCATGGCTTGACCTAACAGACATGGTCTTTATCGACCCTGTGAGTACTGGTTTCTCCCGTGCCGCAGATGATAAGTCGGCCAAACAATTCCATGGATACAATCAGGACATTGAGTCGGTTGGCGAGTTCATCCGTCGTTGGGTTTCGGATAACAAGCGATGGTCCTCTCCGAAATACCTGATCGGTGAGTCATACGGAACCACGCGAGCAAGTGCACTCTCTGAGCACTTACAGTCAAAGTTCGGGATGTATCTCAACGGTGTGATCCTCGTGAGCGCTGTGTTGAACTTCCAGACCATTGACTTCAACGACGGCAACGACCTACCCTTTGCAACATTCCTTCCTACCTACACCGCATCTGCATGGTACCATAAGCGCCTTCCACCAGACTTGCAGGCAATGCCGCTCGAGGCAGTCGTAGAAGCTGCACGTGTCTTTGCAAGCACAACCTATACGCAGATGCTTATGAAGGGGTGGATGATGACAACTGAGGAGCGGACCACGACCATCGAAAAGCTCGCACGTTTTACCGGTCTGTCGCGGGAGTATCTCGATAAGGCAGAACTGCGTCCTATCATCTTTCGCTTCTGCCAGGAGCTTCTCCGCGACAGGGGGCAAGTGATCGGTCGATTCGACAGCCGCTACACTGGAACGATCGCAGACCGTTTAGGTGAGTCCATGGAGCGCGATCCATCACACCATCCAACGATTGCTGGGTGCTTTTCAACTTGCATCAACGATTATCTCACACGCGAGCTCGGCGTGAAGACCACACTTCCCTATGAAGTGCTTACCGGACGCGTCTGGCCGTGGGATTATTCCAATGTTCAGAATGAGTACCTCAACGTGGGACCGCGTCTTCGAAACGCCGTTCAGATGAATCCCTCTCTTCGAGTGTGGGTGCTCAATGGATACTACGACCTAGCAACACCATTCTATGGCACTGAGTATACCTTCTCGCATCTTGGTCTGCCAGAACCATTGCGCAAGAACGTGAGCATGTCGTACTACAAGGCCGGACACATGATGTATTTGCTCAAAACAGAGCTTGTGCAGATGAAGCAAGACGCCAAACAGTGGTATGGCGTTCGTTAAGAAGCACGAAGAACTCCCCTCGGGCAAACGCTTACACACACCCCGCAACCCACACATGATGCGCGTTTGATGTCCTTGCCCTCTTGGGCATAAGAGCGCACGTCGATGCCCATCTCGCAGTATGTGCTGCAGTTGCCGCAGGAAATGCACTGGCCTTGATTCGCCTCAATGCGGAACCGCGATGCATACTTCTGCAGCAATCCAAGCAGCGCAGCCATTGGGCATCCAAATCGGCACCACACGCGTGAGCCCAGGATCGGATAGAAGCCTACACCAACCACGCCTGAGAACAGTCCACCTATGACGAAACCATAGATCCTGTTTGCAGAGGTAACGTATGTCTCGAAGGTGGGGTTGGGATTTACATCGAGATACCATAACAGCGCGGTGATGATCGAAATCACAACCAGCACTGGGTAGATCGTCCACCTCTCAATCGTCCACGAAAGGGGGCTTTTACTGCTGAGATGTCGGAATGCATCTCCGGCTGTCTCGGCCAACGCTCCGCATCCACAGACCCATGAACAATACCAGCGCTTGCCATAGAAGTATGTCAGCACGGGCGTTGCAACAACAAGCATGATCACACTCCACCATCCCATAAAGACACGAATCCTATCTGGACTGTCGATGAGTGAATGCAGCGTTGATGGGAAAAGATACTCGGGCTTCAAGGGCCAAAAGTAGCTGAAGTAAAACTCGCCATGTCCGCTGTGGCGAAGCATGTTCGGCAGTATGAATGCGAGCAGCAGCTGAACCGCAACGAGAGAGACTGTGCGAAGCACATGATAGCGCTCGTTGCGATAGTCAATGATCTTCTTGATACCAAAGATGCATACCACAAGCGTGTAGCCTGCGCTGTACCAAAACCAGACTGTCTGCGGCGCACCAAACGTCTCGGGCCGCCAGTAAACAATGGCATATAGCGTCGTTAGTATGATGCCGAGCCCATATGCCTGCCATCCTCTATTGCGCAGCGATGATGTCATGGGTACAGAATTCACAGCTTCGGTGGGTATCGTAATCTGTAATGGTGTCATAGACACACCCTTGTTGAAAGCTGTGGATCGAATAGCGCATCACCTATGTTTCGTCGGACATACTCCTCATCACGGCCTTGCATGATCCACTCGTTGCAGATGCTTTGGCGAAGACGCATGCCCAAGGCATGCACTCCAACGACCGAACCATCTGTGGTGTGCGCAATACGCAGACAACGCGGCCGCTGTAAATCCATCCACACGAACGTGTTGGCATCATCCCGTGGAACTGTACCGTAGACCTGCCATTCCACATCAAAGAACTTGGCACTGTTGTAGTAAAGTGATGGCAGATATTCCGACGATTGCCCGGTCAGGATTGCCGCAAGTGTTGCTCCATGCTCTCGTCCAACATACCATCCTTGACTGTTCCCCCACGGTAGTTGGGCACAATCTCCTACGGCAAAGACTCCCTTGGCACTTGTCTCGAACGTTTCGTTGACGACGATGCCAGTGGCGCAAGTAATCCCTGCCTGCTCAGCTAACGACGTGCTCGGTTCCATGCCTATGGCGACCACAACGAGGTCTGCATCTTCAAGGATTTCGTCAGATGAGACCAACACATTGGTGCGCACGTCGATACCGCGCCTTCGAACATGATCTGTGAGAAACTCTGACTCTTTTTCTGGAAGATGACTCCTGTAGACTCCGGATTCACGGATAAACCATGTGGTTGGAATCCCATGGCCCACGAGAATCTCGGCAACCTCTGCGCCAATCAGACCTCCTCCCACTACTGCCGCACGCTTGCAGCTGTGCATGGCCGCCTCAAGTGCATCAATATCTGACAGCCGGGAGTACGTGAGCACCGTGCGATACGATGCAATCGATGTCTCGAGTAATCGTGGCCTTGCGCCCGTTGCAAGCACAATAGCATCAGCCTGCATGGTTATTCCGCTGCTCAAACTGCAGGTCTTGCGCTGCGCATCGATGTGCACACATGTATCATGCACAAGCCGTATGCCCATCCTATCCCACTCTTCATTGCGATAGGGCTGAATGTGCTCACGCTTAAGCTGTCCGAGCGAGACATACATCATCGCAGGACGCGAGAAATGGTAAGGGGCTTCACCTGATACGATCGTTACTTCGTGATCACTAAGCTCACGCAATGTGCGCGCGGCCGTAACTCCGGCAACACCATTACCGATGATGACAACATGCATAAGGCGAATCTACTGCATCACTGCGAGAGTAACTCTGGCATTACCGCAGTAAGGTCATCAACTGTGTCGATATCGCGCAGCACAGGCAGCTGGACAACTGAGAGTCCGGCTGATGTCGCACGCTCCAGTGTCTGCTCAAGCACGTGTTCGGTGCTCCATGAGATGCCTTCAAACAGCCCCTCATGCAGTTGCTTCATGCCGATGAGATAGTACCCTCCGTCATGTGCTGGGCCAATCACAACATCGGCAGCATCGAGGCTCGTGACCGCTTGTTGCACGATCTGGACAGTGATGTTCGGAGTGTCGGAACCGATAACAATCTGCACTGGATATGAAGAGCAGTCCTTAATGGCATTGATGATCCGCTCACCGAGCGACGCACCGTGTTGTTTGATAGGATCAACGGTTCCGGCCTGGACGAGGGCTATGTCGCCGTCGACACATGCGCACACATCATAGCCAGCGCCAGCAGAGAGATTGGCAAACAGCGTGGCCATCAAGATCGAGTACACATGATAAGCGCGCTCCTCTCCGATGTCCTTTGCCAGACGAGTCTTTACTCGCCCCCTCTCAGGTGCCTTGCAAACAACGATCACCACCGCATCATGCGGCGGGCTCATATTTTTTTGCTCCAGTACTTGGGCGGCACGAAGAAGAGTCCGTATGCTTCTCCTGTATCATTGCCAACATGTTTATGATGCGCCATATGCATCTTATACACCGCCTGAAGGTATCGATTTGTTGGAAGGGGCTGACGCAGAAACCGCTTATGGATAACCATATCGTGCATTACGAAGTACGACATCCCATACACCGCTATACCGAGTCCAATAAAGACAGAAGGTCCATTTGGCAAACCGATAGCTATAAGCACAAGCGCAATGCTTGTGAAGAAGAGCACAAACACATCGTTGAGTTCAAGTGGATGTTTACTAGGCGCATGATGCGTAACATGGACTCGCCACAATGGTCCATGCATCACATAGCGATGGAACACAGTCGTAAATGCCTCCATACCAATAATTCCGGCGATGATGAAGAGAGCATCTATCATTGTTGCACCTCATGATAGCGGAAGCACGATAAGAGGTGATCATTCACCATGCCTGTAGCCTGCATATGCGCGTAGACAACCGTGCTGCCAACGAAGCCGAAACCACGCTGCTTTAAGTCCTTGCTGATACGGTCAGATAGATCCGTCTTGGCCGGCAGCTCGCGTAGTTCACGGAATGCATTGATGATTGGCCTGCCCCCTACAAAGTCCCAAATGTATGCGTCGAATGAGCCATGACTCTCTTGCACGCGAAGGAACGCTTGCGCGTTGGCCACAGCTGCCCTGATCTTTTGTTGATTGCGAATAATGCCAGGATCTCCCATACAGCGGATGATGTCGGTTTCAGTAAATCGTGCAACCACGTCGGGCTGAAAACCAGCGAACGCATCACGAAAGTTTTCCCGCTTCTTGAGAACCGTATGCCAGCTCAATCCTGCCTGCATTGTTTCGAGAATGAGAAACTCAAACAAGAGCTGATCATCATGCAACGGTACTCCCCATTCGCAGTCATGATACTGCATATAGAGATCGTCCTTCAGACACCAATTGCAGCGATGCAAACTCATGTCAGCTGCCCCCCGCATGATGACCCCGCACCAGCAGTGCAGCCAAAGCAATGTCTATCTGTAGCAATCGTACGTGCATTCAACTCTGGCACGTTAAGCTGCGAAATATGAGCAGATCCGCATAGGACTGGCATCTCGAGCATCTGATTGAAATCGCAGTCGTACAGTTGTCCATCGTAACCAACCGAGATCGTGGATCTGCACATCACACCGTGTGTGGCCGATGGATTAAACGCGTTAACGAGGGTCTGCATGTAGCTGTCATACTTACCAGCATTCACAAGGTATTCGAGGAATCTTGAAATCGGCATGTTCGTGATACAGTGCAGATTGTTAAAGACAACACCGTATTTATCTGCAAGATTGCGCTTGAACTCCGTTTCCAGCGACGCCTGCGGACCCGGCAGCAAAGCACCTATTGGATTATAGACAAGATCGAGAATCAGCCCGCTCTCTGCACGTCCATACCCTACGTCATTGAGCATGCGAAGAGCTTTGATCGAATCATCAAACACGCCACCACCACGTTGTCGATCAGTAAAGCTCGCATCATAAAACGGCAGGCTTGACACAACGTGCACATTACGCTGGGCATAATAGGTCGGCAGATCGTGATACTTTGGATTGGCAACGATGATGGTAAGATTGCAGCGCACCATTACGTTAACACCCCTGCAGACAAGCTCATCAACAAACCACCGAAAATCGGGGTTCATCTCTGGCGCACCCCCCGTTAGGTCTACAGTGCGAAACGAACCCTTATCGATGGCATCAAGACAATGCTGCATCGTTACGGCAGACATAATCTCCGTTCGGTCGGGTCCAGCATCCACATGGCAGTGCTTACAGGCTTGATTGCACATCTTGCCAAGATTGACCTGCAGAATCTCTGTAGACAAGGGGCTTAGCAGACCAATCCCGTGCCCATCAAGAGTCTCCTGAAATGTCGGCAGAGAAACCGCACCAGAAGATGCTTGAAGCAGTCCGCGCTGATACTGGGCACTGGAAAGGTCAGACCCTCTGCGCTGAAGACTTGTGGTTGCGAGCGCCATTGATCACCCTGCTACATGGTAACGTCGTTGATCTTATTCATCATCTGAACACCATGTACAAGAGATGCGCCGCCTCGTATCGCGGCAGCTACATGTACTGCCTCCATCATCATCTGCTCAGAAGCACCCTTTTGAAGGCTATCGGTAGTGTAGGCATCTATGCAATACGGACACTGTACTGCATGTGCAACAGCGAGGGCAATCAATGATTTTTCGCGCTGTGATAACGCACCTTCTGCAAAGACAGCCCCGTACCAATCAAAGAACTTTTCTGCAAGCTCGGGTTGCATCTGTGAGATATTGCCAAACTTGCCAAGGTCGGCCGGATCGTAATACGTGTTCATACGTCTACCTTTACGCTGTCAGAACAAGAATCATTACAACAAGTGCACAGACCAGTGCGTGGACCTCCGGCAACCAATGAAAGAAACCGCCAAAGGCCATAAGAGACGCAGCAAGTGCAGCGGCGATTTCCCGAATCCCACGAATTCGTCCGGATGGAACTCGCATATAATTCGAGGCCATGAGTCCGGCAAAACCAAGGATGGCTGCGGGGAACAGATAGCCAAACCCCATAAAGCCTATCAACTGCACAACTGCAAGGTCTTGTGAAATCGAACCGCCAAACAATCTCCCAGCTGAAATGAGCAGCAGGAACACGAAGCAGGCAAGGAACACACCCTGCACCATCTTGGCACTTTGGGTTCCAAAGAACTTGCTGGCCTGGTAGCAAGCATACATGGCACCACTACCAGTGATGAGGATCACACGTCCTAACTGAAGCAGTGGGTCTATCTCCAGCGCAATTGCTGCAAACGATGCACCGCCCCCTGCGACAACTGCAAGAGCATACCTCCAGACCCAGACATCAAGTTTCTTTAGCATGATCCACATTCTCCATTTGCATGTAGGTCCTCACTCTCGACCTGAACAGTTACATGTGTAAGCTTGAATCTGTTCTTGAGAGCTTCTTGCACATCGCGCACAACATCATCCGAAGCGCGCGTGCTTACAACGTGAACAGATGCTGCATTCTGCTGCAGCGTCAGTTGCCAAACATGCACATCATGGACATCTCGCACACCTGAAATCTTCATCAGCTCTTCACGCACTTCAACGGGCGTAATACCTAGCGGCGCAGATTCCATGAGGATCACTCCCGATTCTCGAATCACGCGCACGGCCCCACGGGTTATGACAACAGCAATGAGAATTGAAATCAGCGGATCGATCAGCTCCCAGCCGGTAGCTTTGATAACTCCTGCTGCAATGATCACTCCAAGGCTCGACATCAGGTCTGTCATCACATGGAGATATGCGCTGCGGGTAGTGATATGCTCCGACTTATGAAGATAAAGGGCGCTGATGGCATTGGCAATGAACCCCACAATCGCAACATAGAGCATGAGTTCTGAATCAACATGTGAATGCTCATCACCAGCCATCCTGCGAACTGCCTCGATCACAATGTAGATGCAGATGCCGATAAGTAGGAAGCCGTTGGTCAATGCTGCAAGTATCTCAATTCTGCGAAGTCCGAACGTGTATCGGATGTCGTGGTGCTCACGAGCACGCGCAGCCAGGCGCAGTCCAAAGAATGCAATGAGCAATGAGGCAAGGTCAACAAGAACATGCCCTGCATCAGAAAGCAGCGACAAACTGCCAGAGATGAATCCACCCACAACCTGCACAGCAAACACCGTTGCTGTGAGTGCAACCGCTATTCGGAGCGGCCTGATATCGGTGTGCTCGTGTGCATGACCATGATGGTGATGGCCACCGTGACCATGATCATGGTTATGATCGTGATGATCATGCTTCATTGTTACCGTCCAACAAAAATGAGCACGATGTACATCGTTACTAAAGGGGCTACAAAGAGCATGGAGTCGAACCTGTCGAGGATACCTCCATGACCTGGAATGATATGCGATGAATCTTTCACAACTGCATCGCGCTTTAGCCAAGATTCTGCTAGATCTCCTATTGGACCGAACACCGCGACGATCGACCCGATCGTGATGGCATGCACCAATGGAACGTTGGGCATAAGCCAGGAAAAGAGTCCGATAACCGTCGCAACAGCAGCTATCCCGCCTCCAATAGCCCCTTCCCATGTCTTCTTTGGGCTAACTCTTGGAAAGAGCTTGTGCTTACCAATGGCCAGTCCAGTAAAGTAGGCTGCACTGTCGCACATCCATACCCCAGCAAAGAGAGTAACCGTGAGAGATGCGCCGTCGAAGCCGCCGATATTGACGTTCGAGCGAAGCATCATCAGCATGGAAAGGCAGACACTCACATATACAACGCCAAAGACCGTCAATGAAGTATTCAACAGCGCGTTCTCCTGCGCCCGGAACATCTCGGCTGTTAACGTCAGTAGAACAAACCCGACAGCCGAGACGGTCAGATACACGAGGATGTGCTGAGCCTGAACTGTGTCGGCCACAGTATAAAGTAGGAACAACACCTGCAATGCAATACTGCCGGCAACACCTATAACCTTGTTCGGCACAGCGTGTTTGGACTCGGCTAGCTTGTAGAACTCCAGCAGGGCAAGTGTTGTCAATGGGATAATGACAGCCGAGAATACTCTGGCGTCGGAATAGATCAAAGCAACCGTGGCTGGTATCCCGACCAGACCCACAAGAATGCGTTTTGCCATGTTCGTCATGACGCGAAGCTACGTACTTTCGTAGCGCTATGAATGTCTACAATCTCTCAGATCACGACCCGTACAACGTCCTACTGACTGGTGACGCTGACTTTGTGGCCGATTTTGCAGCGGTCCTCCAGGGTGCCAACATTCAGTACAACATTATCGCACCACTCGATGATCTCGAGGAAATGGATGTTGACTTTGATGTGCTGCGCGAGCCATTACCTGATGCTGCCACCGACCCGTTCGAACGGTTTTCCGATAGACTCGTCTCCGACATCCATTCATTGACTGCCAGTTATACGCATATCATCGACCTCTCGATCTCTTCAAATCTGGACCGCAAGCTCACACTTGAGTTGGCTTCGGCAATGAATCCGCGCGCAACAGTTGTAGTATCAGTGCTGACAAATACAGCCACTGATGTTGGCAGTATCTCTAACACTGGAGAGCGTATCATCGGCGTTGGCATTGCACCCGGTATGATGTCTACCGCCTCTACTATAGATATCTGCAAGGGGCTCAACACAACGGATGGCCACCTCGATGCTACCCGAGATCTGCTCCGGATCGCCGGCTATGCAACCGAAGTTGTTGAGGACCGCGTTGGACTCGTACAAATGCGCGTTCTTGCAATGCTCATCAACGAAGCGGCCTTCGCAGTAATGGAAGGACTCGCCAAACCAGAGGATATCGATAAGGCGATGATGCTTGGTGTGAACTACCCAAAGGGGCTCCTGGCCTGGGCCGACGAAATTGGCATTGGTGTAGTCACCTTGATTCTGGACGGCCTCTACAGAGAGTATCAGCAAGAGCGCTACCGTCCGTGTGTGCAGCTCAAGCAAATGATGCGTGCCGGCTGGACTGGTAAAGCCGCTGGACGCGGGTTCTACATGTACTCGTAGACAATGTCTATCCACGTATTTCTCGATTTTGACGGCACCATAAGCCAGAACGATGTTGGCGACGAGATCGTGCGGGCATTCGGATCATTCGAGCCACTGCATAGCGAGTTGCTCGAGGGCAAGATGTCTGTAGCTCAATATTACAGTCGTGCAGTCGAAAGCTTTGTGCCCTCAACCACTCCAGCAGCGCTAACCGCGTTCTCGCTTGAGCAGGAACTCGATCCAGGCATTGGCCCGTTGCTGCGGTGGCTCAATGCGACTTCTATTCCCACGTACATCGTGAGCGATGGTTTCGACGTATACATACGCCCCCTGCTCGCAATGATCGATGGTGCCGGCAGTATCCCCATATACTGCAATAAGCTTGATTGGAACGGTAAGGCATTCACGCCCTCGTTTCCCGGAGCAAGCGAGTCGTGCTCGTGCTTTTGCGCCTCCTGCAAACGCAATGCAATCATCAGCAACATTGCACTCGAGGATGTAGTGATCTACATCGGCGACGGTAAGTCCGATACCTGCGCAGTTCAGTATGCCGATATCGTCTTTGCTAAGGGGACTCTAGCTGCTTTCTGCACGGCCGAGGGGATACCGTTTCATCATTACCGCTCTCTCTCCGACGTACTGATTATGTTGCAGACACGTGACCAGGAACGAGATTATCGCTCCAGGCGGCAGGCATTTCTTGCTAGAAAGCGCGCTGTCGAGGTAGAGTGATTAAACCCAAAGCTTGGTGTGGCTGTCTGACGCACCACACACTTACTCTAAGGAACAACAGTATGAGATATGCCAGCATAGTCCTGCTCGTTAGCGTAGCACTCAGCACAAACTTGTTTGCTCAAGATCGTTCGTCAAAGAGGTCAGAGCAGAAGGCGGCGTTTCAGGAACTGCGAGCCGACCTGCACTCATGGTTTGAGCGCGACGTCTATCCAATTGCCAAAGATTGGCATGAGCAGTACGATGCCTCTCTTGCCCCAGAGGATCTGCGCACGCTGCAGGGATTGCGAGTAGAGGCCAAAAGATTGAAGGAGGCCGTTGTATCCGACCTTAAGAATCTACGTGGCACATTTGAGCGCGGAGATCGTAAGGAGTTGCGTGAGAAGATGGACGACCTGCGCGACAGGCACCGTGATGCCGTTGAACAGCTTCTCGAACGGCTCAAGCCCATCGCGAAACGTTCCCGTACAAAGCTTCGCGAGTTGTTTGATGCCAACGAAGACAAAATTGAGGCGTGGAGAGATCAGGCTCGCCAGATTGTCGGTGAGTGGCGCGATGATCATGATGACTTGAATTTTAGGGGTTTGTTCTCTCGTGGCGGACACCATCTGCCCCTGATCGCCGGAGATGGACGCAGGGCCGCGGTCCGTTTCATTCTTTGGGATGGATCAATGCCGCCAGCTCCAGAGG
>JBEBCJ010000133.1:0-12705 GCA_041157865.1 Bacteroidota bacterium | reverse complement strand
TCAACTGTTGATTCGGGGATTGCCTGCATGAGAAGTTCTCTTGTACGAGTTAGTGCATCTGAATCAAGATCAGTTCGTTGTTGAAGTATTGCACGAAAGCACTCGTCAAGAATTTCGTTGGTCCAACGAGCGCGTACTATACCAGCGGCTGCTATTCGAACAAGCAGATCTCTCAACGGTGCAGGATAGAGAACGCACGCATCATATACGACGATAGGGACCACAACTTGTCAATACCCGAGTCCAAGCCGTTGCGCTTCTGCGGTAAGTTCATCAAGACGCACTCTCTGAGCATTCTCTTCGGATTTCTTGTAAGCCAATAGGTCGTTCATCAGTACACGTCTATGCTTGCCGACCTTCCGTGATGGAATGATACCCTTGTCTAGCAGCCGAACCAGATATGGACGTGAGACATTTAGGATGTCCGCAGCTTGTTGGGATGAGAGCTCTTCTTCAAGAGGCACAAGTGCGGTGGCACCCCCTTGCGTCATCATTCGGAGTATTTCGATGACGATTGTGAGTGTTTCACGGGGCAATGTGATCATCTGCTCACTACCCATGATTTGAAGGTGCACATATCTGCCCCGTTTACGGGCCAGCGGAAGTAGCGTATTCAACGCCTTCTCGGCGTCCACAATGCTATCTGATGAAGTTGCGAACGTGAATGTTGTCATAGAGGCAACATACGAACTAAACGAAATAAACGCAACAAACGAAACAGGCGAAAAACGGGTGACTAATGCAATAAGAAAGCCCCCTACCAACTGGTGATAGGGGGCTAGTGACATTCTTCATTCCACCCACGGTCAAGACCGTGGGTTACTCATTAGCGTCCTGCGATGAGGTTCAGAGCAGAGCCAGCGCGGAACCAACCGAGCTGCTGCTCGTTCATGGTGTGCTTGAGTTGAATTGTCTCTGATGTTCCGTCGTCGTGGTTCACAACAAGATCAACGTGCTTACCAACGGCAAGTGTTGTGACGTCGATGCTCACACGGTCGCTCTCACGAATGCGATCGTAGTCGGTTGCATTGACGAACGTGAGAGGCAGCATGCCTTGCTTCTTGAGGTTTGTCTCGTGAATACGAGCAAAGCTCTTCACGATGATGGCCTTGCCACCAAGGAAACGGGGCTCCATGGCTGCGTGCTCACGTGATGAACCTTCGCCGTAGTTCTCATCGCCCACAACAACCCATGCGATGCCGCGTGCCTTGTAGTCGCGGGCAACCTTTGGTACTTCGTCGTACTCGCCCGTGAAGACGTTCTTGACGCTGTTGGCTGTTTCGTTGATGTAATTGATGGCACCGATGAACATGTTGTTCGAGATGTTGTCGAGGTGACCTCTGAAACGAAGCCATGGTCCAGCCATCGAGATGTGGTCTGTTGTACACTTGCCCTTTGCCTTGAGAAGCAACGGCATGTTGTGATATTCTTCAGGCTTCGGAGCTGTAAATGGGGCAAGAGCTTGCAGACGGTTGCTGTCGTCGGCTATGATCACACTTACTGACGATCCGTCAGCTGCTGGTGTTATGAATCCTTCTGCATCAGGAACAAAGCCCGACTCAGGAAGCTCATTGCCGGCAGGGGGCTGGAGCATCACACCATCGATTGGTTCCTTGATAAAGTTTGTTGTGAGCTTACCAGCTAACACAAACGCGGCTACAGTTTCAGGTGATGCAACAAAGGCATGTGTTTCCTTGATGCCGTCGTTGCGACCCGTGAAGTTGCGGTTGAAGGATGTGATGATGGAGTTCTTGTCGCCCTGTTGGACGTCGTGACGCTTCCACTGACCGATACATGGTCCGCATGCGTTCGCAAGTACGGTACCGCCGATGGCTTCCATCTTCGCAAGGATACCATCGCGCTCGATCGTCGCACGCACCTGCTCGGAGCCCGGCGTGATCGTGAATTCGGCCTTGGCCTTGAGTCCGTTCGCAACAGCATACTCAGCGATCGAGGCAACGCGTGACATGTCTTCGTATGAAGAGTTTGTGCATGATCCGATAAGACCAACACGCAGTTCTTCTGGCCAGTTGTTTTCCTTGACAGCAACAACAAACTCAGAAAGCTCCATAGCGCGGTCTGGTGTGAACGGACCATTGATATGGGGCTCTAAGGTGTCGAGATTGATCTCGATGACCTGATCGTAGTATGCTGATGGATTTGCGGCAACCTCATCATCGGCACGCAGGTGCTCAGCAACGCCGTTGGCAAGATCTGCCACGTCGTGCCTGCCCGATGCGCGCAGGTAGCGCTCCATCGATGCGTCGTATGGGAACACCGATGTTGTTGCACCGATTTCTGCACCCATGTTACAGATGGTACCCTTACCTGTTGCTGAGAACGAAGCTGTACCATCACCGAAGTACTCAACGATGGCGCCTGTTCCACCCTTTACCGTGAGGATACCAGCAAGCTTCAGGATCACGTCCTTCGGGCTTGTCCAGCCATTCATCTTACCTGTGAGCTTAACACCGATAAGCTTCGGCATCTGCAGCTCCCATGGCATTCCGGCCATCACGTCTACAGCGTCGGCACCACCGACACCGATAGCGATCATTCCCAAGCCCCCTGCGTTGGGTGTATGAGAGTCTGTACCGATCATCATGCCGCCTGGGAAGGCATAGTTCTCGATCACAACTTGGTGGATGATACCAGCGCCTGGCTTCCAGAAGCCGATGCCGTACTTGTTGGAGACAGATGCGAGGAAGTCGAAGACTTCTTTGTTCTCGGTAAGTGACTTCTCAAGGTCGGATGTTGCGCCGTGTTCAGCACGGATCAGGTGGTCGCAGTGCACTGTCGAAGGCACTGCAACCTTTGGGATACCAGCAGACATGAACTGCAGCAGAGCCATTTGGGCTGTTGCGTCCTGCATGGCCACGCGGTCTGGGTTGAAGTCCACGTAAGCATTGCCACGAGCATGTGGCGCCGATGGCAGCTCCGTCATGTGCGCATACAGCGTCTTTTCTGCGAGCGTCATCGGACGACCCAGCAACGTGCGAGCTGCAGCAACTTTCGAAGGAAGGTTTTCGTAAACCTTTTTGATCATGTCTATGTCTTGCGTGGCCATGATAGGGTAGGATGTTGGTGAACAAGGTATGAGCCGCTATCGCGGCCGGTGCAAAAATCGCACTTCTGGCTGGATTAGAGAAACAATGACGGTCATTCCCGCGAAAGCGGCGTCATCCCGAGGCGAAGCCGAGGGACCTATACCCGCTCGCTTAGCTCAAGCCAGCGCAGGGTGGCCTCATCGAGTTCGGTCGTGAGCTGGGCGTGCTCTTCTGCCCACATTAGGTGGTCTTGGTAGGATCCGTCGCCGCTCGACATCTTGCCTTCGACGCTTGAGATCATGGATTCGAGCTCGGGTATGCGCGCCTCAAGTTCCTTGAGCTCTCGCTGCTCATTGAAATTAAGCTTCTTCTTTGCTGCCGATTGGGCAGGGGGCTGCTGTTGCCTGCTCTTAGCTTCGCGGTCCGCGGCCTTAGAGCGTGCTTCGACCGCTTCGAGATAGGCCGAGTAGTTTCCTGGATATTCCTTGATACGTCCGCCTTCTTCGAACGACCATATCGTCGTTACCGTGGTATCGAGGAATGCGCGGTCGTGGGATACTGTGAGCAGTACGCCCTTGAACGACTGCAAATACTCCTCGAGGGCATTCAGGGTAACAAGGTCAAAATCGTTCGTTGGCTCGTCCAGGAAGAGCACGTTGGGGTTCGACATCAGGATGCGCAGCAAGCCAAGCCGACGGCGCTCGCCCCCTGAGAGGGTATGCACAAATGCGTGCTGCTGCTTGGGTGAGAAGCCGAAGCGGTCGCAGAGTTCACGAGCGCTGATACATCTGTCGCGTCCGACGCCTACGTCGATGTACTCGGCAATGTCGCGCACGTTGCTCAAAACAGTCTCGTTCTCCTGCAGGTCTTTGATTTCCTGCTCAAAGAATCCGAGGGTTACGGTTTCTCCAAGAGAGATGTGACCCTTGTCGCAGTGCTTACGTCCGGCGAGTAAGTTCAACAGTGTTGTCTTGCCAGCACCGTTCGGACCAATAACGCCGATGCGATCTCCCGGTGCTGCTCGATATGTAAAGTCTGTTACTAATGAACGGTAGCTCACATCGACAGCGTCAATGATCTTACCGCCCAAGAACTTGCCGCCCACTTCGATATCGATGTCCCGAAACTCTACGCCCTGAGTGCGCTGCTCCTGCTGCATCTTCTCGATCCAGTCGATGCGGCTCTGCTGCTTTGTGCGACGCGCCTTAGCGCCTTTCTGAAGCCATGCGAGTTCGGTACGTAGTTTGTTCCGCTGATGGTCGGCAGTTGCATCCTGCACAGCAACGAGAGCTTCTTTACGCTCGAGGTACTTTTCGTAGCTACCCTCGTAGGAGAACAAGCGCGACTGATCTATTTCGATGATGCGCGTGCAGACGGCGTCGAGAAAGTAGCGATCGTGTGTTACAAGCAAGAGTCCACGATTGGAGTTCTGCAGAGTGTCCTGCAGCCACTGCACACTTGTTGCATCGAGGTGGTTGGTGGGCTCGTCAAGGATCAAAAGGTCTGGCTCGGCGAGCAATGCACGAGCAATGGCTACGCGCTTGCGCTGTCCGCCAGACATGGTCTGCACATGCTTGTACGGATCGTGAATACCCAGTTTGCCAAGCGTTTGTTTGGCAAGTGTTTCGAGTTCCCATTCTTCGAGAGCGCCATGACGATGGTCGTAAGCCGAGGCCACGGCATGGAATGCTGTGTCGTCCTGCTCGAACGTTGGAAGTTGAGCAAGATACTCGAAGCGCGCTTCGTTGTTAAAGGCGATCTCCCCGGCATCGGGCTCGTCGAGTCCTGCCACAATGCGCAAGAGCGACGTCTTGCCAGCCCCATTGCGACCAATGATGCCAACGCGCTCTCCATCCTGCATACCGAACGAGATGTTCTCGAAGAGAATTTTCTCGTAGTATACCTTAGAGACTTTTGTAGCAGAGAAGAGCGTCATCGTGAGCGCTCGCGTTCCTTATGCCGCCTCGTGCAGGGGCTCTTGTTCTTCTTCTTCGGTCATGGCCAGCTCCTGAACGTTCAGAGTTGACGTGAGACTGTCGATACGGCGCTTTTCAAGCAGCGAGTCTGGGATGCGGGTAACCTTTTTCGCAAGACCTACTGCTTCGTAGAAGCGGATAGTTAACCCTGTAAAATCAAACTGCCACCAGGTTAGGCCGTGGAACGCTGATGATGGGAATGCGTGGTGATTGTTGTGCCAGCCTTCACCAAGAGCCAGGATGCCAATGATAGGATTGTTACGACTGTGGTCCGTTGTTACGTATGTACGGAAGCCAAAGTAATGGCAAACCGAGTTTACACTCCATGTAACATGACTTGTGATGAAGATGCGCACTAATCCGCCCCATACGAAGCCAAGCCATGCGCCTTCCCATGTGCCGGCGTGGAAGTATCCAATAGCCGCAGGGAGCAGAAGACTGAAGACCGACCAGAACAGGAAGGTGTTTGATAGCCAAACGATCACAGGATCACGGAAGTATCGAGCACCCCACTTCTCTTTGATCTCATTGATATCATCGCTGTTCATCTCGATCAGCCATTCGAAGTGGGCATACATGAAGCCGCTGACAGACGGAGAATGTGGATCGCCTTCTTGATCGCTATGTGCGTGGTGCTTTGTGTGAACGCTTGCCCAGTGAGTAACTGGACCCTGAAATGCCATTGAACCCAACCAGAGCAGGACGGCCTTGAGAGCTGGATGGGGCTCAAAAGATTTATGTACTACCATGCGGTGATAACCAAGTGTAACACCGTATTCCGTCACAAATCCAAAGATGAGAGCAAGAGCAAGGTAGAACCAGTCGAAGGTGCCGGTGAAGGCCAGCCACGTTACATATATCACTGCAGCTAAGGGCAGGATAACGAGGCCATACATTGGGAGACTTTTCACGAGATCTTTTCGTAGTGTAAGAGTGCGACAAAACTACGAAGGCCACGGGGTTTCCCACGTGGCCTTCAGTATGTATCAACAAATGTTGAACCTTACTTGGTAATGTCGAGCAGCTCTACTTCGAAGATCAGCGTTTCGTTAGGTCCGATAGACTGGCCTGCCCCTTGCTCGCCATAGGCAAGATTCGATGGAATGTAGAGTGTGTACTTCGAGCCAACAGGCATCAGTGCCACGCCTTCTGTCCAGCCGGCGATCACACCAGAAAGTGGGAACTCAATCGGTTCACCGCGTTCGACTGAGCTGTCAAACACCTTACCATCGATCGTTGTGCCTGTGTAGTGCACCTTGACCGTATTCTCCTTTGATGGCTTCTTTCCTGTGCCTTCTTTGATCACCTTG
The DNA here is from genome assembly GCA_041157865.1 of Bacteroidota bacterium. GTDB lineage: Bacteria > Bacteroidota > Ignavibacteria > Kapaibacteriales > Kapaibacteriaceae > UBA10438. Next base: position 6,372 of record JBEBCJ010000133.1, on the reverse strand, counting down.
TACTGAAGTCCGCTAGCTGTTGTCTTGACGCCTTCCTTGTTCTTGTTGTCTGCAAGGAACTTCTCGCCGCGCTCCTTGTTTGCCGAGCCTTTAGCAGACTGCTCAGCCTGCATCTTCGACATGGCATCTTTCTGCAGGTTCTCCATGCATGATTGGAACTGCTGTTCAGAAAGCTTTGGAGAGCCCGAGAGGAAGCCACGCATACCTTCGGCAAGCATATCGATATTGAGGTCTAGGCCTTGGCTCTGAAGTGAGCGGGCGATCTGCATGCCAAGAGCATACATGTTGGAGTCTTGCTTTGTCATTGTTGTTGCTGTTGCTGCCGAACCAGCACCCTTTTGCGCTGTTACCAGCGAAGCGCTCAGTACCAATCCAGCGATGAGAAGAATGAGTTTGTTCATGGGGAATGATGTAGTGATTGTGAAGAATGAATTTTGCTTACTTGATATCGAGAAGTTCTACTTCGAAAATAAGTGCCGAGCCACCAGGAATCACGTCGCCGGCACCGCGGTCGCCATAGGCAAGGTTGGCCGGAATGTAGAGTTCGAATTTTGAACCTTTAGGCATAAGCATGATGGCCTCTTGCCAGCCTGGGATGACCTGATTGGCTTGAAACGTAGCTGGTTGACCACGCTTTACCGAGCTGTCAAAGACTTTTCCGTCGACAAGCTTGCCTGTGTAATGCACGGTAACTGTCGAGCTCGATGAAGGCTTGCTGCCCGTTCCCATCGTAATCACTTTGTACTGGAGTCCGCTTGCTGTTGTCACAACGCCTGCTTTTGTCTTGTTCGCAGCAAGAAACTCCGCACTCTTCTTACGCATAGGTTCTGCTGCCTTGGCGGCTTCTTCTTCCATGGTCTTCGAGAGCTGACGCTGAAGTGATTCTGAGAGTGCCATCGCACCAGAGTCAGAGATCTGCGCTTTCCTATCAGCTTTGGCATCATTAAATCCGGCCATAAGCATATCTGTGTTGAGCTCGATCTTCGTCTTGGCGAACTGTCCTCCAAGCTGATAGCCGAACAGGTAGCTGGCTGAGTCGCTCTGAGTCTTCATCACCGCAGGCTCATCTGTGGTTGAGCTGCAACTGACAAGTAGTGCTGCGATGACTAATGTCGCAATGCTGCTGTAATACAGTTTCATGTTCTGTGATTCCCGTGTAAAACGTAAATGGACGGCAAAGATACGGCTAGGGGGCTATCTCTGGCACCCAAAGATGTCGTGAAAGATCGACCGCCTGCTCCTGAAACGCCACCCCCTCGGCTTCTAGACGCTCCCGCATCACAAATGGTGTCTCGAAGTGCATCCGTCCTGATAGCTCTCCAAGGCGGTTAACTACCCTGTGACAGGGTATATCGAGTCTATCCTGGTGGGCAACAGCATTGAGTGCCCACCCCACAAGTCGGGCACCAGAGCGCACACCAATGGCCGCTGCGATGTGCCCGTAGGTGGTCACCTTGCCATAGGGGATCGATCTGACGATGTCGTAGATGAGTTCATACCGGTCGGACATACTTCCAAATTAGCGCGGGAAATCTTCCGAACTTTGCCTTCATGCAGCATCGAATCGAGTTTCCTCTTACACCGTCGCAGGCGGCCGACCCCTCTATTGTGCGCCATATGGCGCTGCAGGAAGCAGGGGAGCCGGCAGGCAGTGATGCAACAGTTTTGGTGGTTCGGCGCTCTATTGATGCCCGCTCGCGTATTCCGCGGGTACGTATCGTAGCAGAAGTCTATGCTGGCCAGGAGCCCCCTGTTGAGAGGCGCCATGTTGATGCTCTTAAACACGCCGATGCTACCAAGAAGGTCGTGATCGTTGGTGCCGGGCCTGCCGGTTACTTTGCTGCGCTTGAACTGCTTGAACATGGAATCATGCCGATTGTGCTCGATCGCGGTAAGGATGTGCGTGCTCGCAGAAGAGATCTTCGTGCCATTCAACAAGACGGGATTGTAGATCCGCACTCGAACTACTGTTACGGAGAAGGCGGCGCTGGCACGTATTCCGATGGGAAGCTCTACACACGCTCTCACAAGCGCGGGAGTATCGAAAAGGTTCTACGCCTGCTGGTTGAACATGGGGCCACCCCGGACATTCTCGTTGATACGCATCCGCACATTGGGTCGAATAGACTCTGGAAGGTTGTTCAGGAGATTCGTGAAACAATTATACGATATGGTGGTGAGGTCCATTTCGATACGTTCGTAAATGGGTTTATGATCGAAGCACGAGCAGAAGGCAAGGTGCTTCGGGGCGTGCGATGTGCTGACGGACGCGAGTTTGTTGCAGACGCTACGGTGCTTGCTACTGGACACAGCGCTCGCGACATTTTTGCTCGGTGTGTACGAGATGGGATTACCATAGAGGCAAAACCATTCGCTCTGGGCGTTCGTATTGAGCATCCGCAGAGTCTGATTGACGAGATACAGTACCATCAGTCGCCGAGAGACATGCACCTGCCTGCCTCATCATATTCACTTGTGTGTCAGGCCGATGGACGTGGTGTATTCTCGTTTTGCATGTGTCCAGGCGGATTGATCGTGCCTGCAGCAACTTCACCGGGAGAGATCGTTGTCAACGGCATGTCTATGTCACGCCGTGATTCACCTTTTGCGAACTCAGGAACCGTTGTAGCAGTTGAAGAGCAGGACTGGCAGGCGTCTGGGCATGGAGGTGTTTTCGGAGCGCTTGAGTTTCAGGCTCACGTGGAACGAACAGCTTTTGCCAGCAACGACGATGGATCTCAGCGTGCACCGGCACAGAGACTTGTTGATTATCTCGAGGGTCGTACATCACAGAGCATTCCTCGAACATCGTACATCCCCGGTCACGTCTCGGTAGACATGGCCGAGATTCTGCCGCCGACGATTGATACACGTCTTCGCTCGGGCATACAGCAGTTTGCTGCGCAGATGCGTGGATATCTTACAAACGAAGCCGTAATGGTTGGGGTAGAATCACGCACGTCATCGCCTGTGCGGATCCCTCGCAGCAAGCAGACGTTTGAGCATGTGCATGTTCAGCGCCTTTTCCCCTGTGGCGAGGGGGCTGGCTATGCAGGGGGTATCGTGAGCGCTGCGCTTGATGGACAAAATGTTGCTAAGGCCATAGCTCAGCAGGTTTACGCGTTAGCGTGAAGTGCGCGTTACTGACGCAGGATACGAAAGACGGTGCGCCGATTGAGTGCGCGGTTCGTCTCAGAATCATTCGGCACAATCGGCATTGAGAATCCAAAGCCCCGTGTCTTCAGGCGGAATGCCTGTACACCTCGGTCTACAAGAGCCTGCTTGACGGATTCAGCGCGGCGAAGCGAAAGGTTCTGATTGTATTCCACGCGGTTATCGTCGGGTCCACTTCGTGAGGCATGTCCCTGAATCTCAAGCACCACGCGGTCGAAGCGCAGGAGTGCATCTGCCAGTTCGTCGATAATCACGAATGATGATGTGTCGATGGTACTCTCGTCGTATGCAAAGAGAATCCGTTTCGAAAACTCATTTGTATCGGCAAGTGGGTTCAGCGGTGTCTTGTCATAGGTGCCACGAGCAACCATCGTGTCTCTGCCAGGTACGTCAACAGTGAGATACACGTTGTGGATGCCCTCATACCGAGGAGGGGTGTAGGTAACAAGGTAATAGTTACGAAGACTATTGTAGATATCGAGAAAGATCGCGAGAAGATCTGCCTTCGTATAAGCTCGGTAATACTTCCCGCCGGTATAGAGCGAAAGGTCCTGCAGAGCCTGATCATTAGCGTATCCAAAGCCAACACAGTAAATCGAAATGTTGTGGCGAGTAGCGTACTCGTATACGTCGCTCAGACGAACGGTGGATGTGTTCTCGTCTCCATCGGCAAATACCACGCAGACTTTTGGCTGGTCTAGTGGCACATCTTTTAGGGTCTGCAACGACTTCATGATTCCATCGAACGTTGCGGTGAAGAGTCCTTGTGAACTCTTCTTGAACTCACGGAATTCACGAAACATCAGCGATGAGTCGCCAGTAAGAGGGAACACTTCGGTTATGGTCTTGTGGTAGGCAACAAGTGAGATGTTGTCGCACTTCCGCTTCATGCCAATGAACAGCTCGGTTCCGAGATCAAGTGTTGGTTTAGCCCCCTTCATAGAGCCTGAGCAATCTATTGCCAGTGCAATGTTTGCTGGGATAGAATCGAGCTCGCCGATCTCGCGCACACGATAAAGTCGCACCGCTGAATCGCGCACACGCCGGCGCTCGCCAAGGCGCTCCATGAGGCGTGGGAAGTAGTCTGGTGCTGATGGCGACTTGTAGGGCTCGGCCATGTGGGTCACAACAAAGCCTGTTGTGTCGAGCACACGCACAAACAATCTAATGGAGTCGGGGTAGGAGTAGTGTTCTAACTTCCAGACGTCCGTGCGAAGGGCCGCAAGGTTAGCTGAGTCTATATGCTTGGTTGATGTTGCGCGAAACTGCGTGCCCTTTTCAGAATCGTCACGCAGATCAAACGATTGATCAATGCGTCGAGTAGACGAACACGACCCAATGATGAGAGCGACAGAAAAAATCCACCAACGCCACATTACTTATGCCCAAGACCAACATTCACATTGACGCCATCGCGCTTGAATTGTTGGAGGATGCTCTTGAGCACCGTAAGCGAGGAGTCGAGCTCTCTCGATAGACCTTCGTCGTAGATAATGCGGTTTAGAAGGCCCTTGTTGCCCTTGACCTCCGTGATCACTGTATTGACCTCTACAACAAGACTGTCCACAGAAATGAAGGCGGCATCTGCCTTTACCAATGTGCTGTCGAACGACGAAAGGGTGTGATCCAAATGGTCGATAAGTCGTGAGATCTTTGGCTCATTTCTATCAAGCGTTCCTTTCAACGTCGCTGTAACGTGGCGTAGGTCCTTGACCATTGCCGTTAGATCGTTCTTATTGGCCTGCATCCACTGGCGTGCATCGGTGACCAAGATTGCTCCATCGTTTGCCAGTGTTTTGATGTTGTTGATGAATGATCCGTCGCGAGCGAGATCGGCAAGTGCCGCACTCAGTGTATCCATGCGCTTTACGAGTATGACGGCATTCTCGCTCATATCACCGAGCGATGTCACGAGTGATCCTATGTCGGCCGACACTGTTCCCGGGATCTCTTGACGAGGATCCAGCGGTGTACGCAAGAAACCTGGTTTGATCTCGATCTTCTTGCCTCCAGTTATCTCAAGTATCGACACAACCGCAGATGCATCACTGTACAGATCGGAGATATCATCTACTTGGCCAAGAACAAGCACGGCACCACCGTGGTTTGTAACCTTGTCTACCTGACCCCGCTTGACACCATGAACGACAATTGGGCTGCCGGGTTCGAGTCCACCAGAAGAGGGAAGTTTGAATCTTACTTGATACATGTTGGAAGACCAACTGAGGCCTTCCCCAAGCATGATGCCAATGACCAGAATGAGGATAGCTGAGATGCTTACAATGCCAACCCGGATCTCTGTCTTACGTGAAACGTCCAAGCGTTCGACTCCAATGAATTCAGAATGGTATAACGTCAGTGCCGGAAGTTGGTTCTAACGATTGTTCAGCCTCATTCGTGTTCGACGGCTGATCATGACGCTTCGCATCGAGCACGAGCAAGCTGTCGGCAATGATCTCGGTGACGTACTTCTTGTTACCATCTCGATCATCGAAAGACCGAGACTGGATCTTGCCTTCTACATACAACCTGCTGCCGCGCCGCACGAGACGCTCTACGACGTCTGCCAGGCCTCTCCAAGCAATGATGGTGTGCCAGTCAGTATGCTCCTGAACAGCCCCATCCTTGTCCTTCCAAGTTTCGGATGTGGCAAGACGTAGTTGCGCAACCTTCACACCGCTGGGTGTGAAGTGCACTTCTGGATCCTTGCCGACGTTTCCAATCAGCATGACTTTGTTGAGTGTGCGGGACATCGAATACCTCACTACATATACGCGTGGACGAATCGTCCGGCTGTATTACTGGTTCGAATATACCAAGCAATGCACCGGCCTGTACGCCTATGAGTTGATTTTCCTGCAAAACGTGACATCGTTTGGAAAGGGGCTTATCAACCGTGAACTTTGTGCATGCCTCAATCTTCACCTCAATGCATCATCACGTTTAACGGCCGCACCTACGATATTGCCACGGCTGCCGACATTTCATTGCACGTTGGTGGTCCTGAATCACCTAGAGCATTTGGCCTGCCGCCTGCCTCGTTCAGCCCCTTTGCATATGGGGATACGACGCTGAGTGTAGAGTCGGGGGCACCGCTGCAATGTGAGATCGTTACTATAGCACCACATGCCAATGGCACACATACCGAATGTGTTGGACATTTGGCTGGTCGAGGGTACACTGTAAATACGTTGATGA
>JBEBCJ010000132.1:0-6494 GCA_041157865.1 Bacteroidota bacterium | reverse complement strand
TTGATGAAAAACTTATCGTCGAGCTTAACATGAAGATCAAGCAACTTGATCTGCCCGCTATCCCCAAAAAGAAGAAGTCGAACAAGAAGTGGGTCGGCTGCCACGACATATCATTCTTGCCTGGATCGCCGCTATAGTTATCTGCATTGTGTGGGTCGATCAGCCCCTTGCCCTCTGGATTGAGAGCACGCAAACAGATACGTCGCGATTGTTCGGGCATTGGCTTGAGGAGGTCGGCAAATCTCACTGGGTACTGGGGTATTGTCTTGTTGTGGCTCTTATCGCTTGGCGCTCGAGGCGAGACGAAGCATACAATCATATGAGACTCTTTGGTGCGGTGGCAGTATCGGGCATCACGGCGAATCTCATCAAGGTGGTCGCCTGTCGTCCGCGTCCGCCAATGTTCATACAACATGCAGCTACGGCATGGGATGTGTTGGGCTTCCAGGTTGACTTTATGTGGAACTCATTTCCGAGTGGACACGCAACAACGGGCCTAGCAATTGCTGTTGCCGGTTCCGCAGCCTATCCACGTCTCAAGTTCGTGTTCTGGACCATTGGTATTGCTATTGCGTTGGGCCGCATTATGCTCAATGTGCACTACATGAGCGATGTGCTTGCAGGAAGCCTACTCGGCACTATTGCTGCGTTGTGGTTTGCAGAGCGCTTAGGACGTAAGCCTGCGGCGTAACTGGTCAAGTCCGGGATTACTGATACTACCGAGCGCTGCATTCTCATCCCTAATCGCTGCATCATCTTTCCGCATAGACTTTCCGTCTACCACGTCCTGGCTTACAATGCGATATGCCTCGCGGAACGACACACCCTGGCGCACAAGGTCGTCTACCCTATCAACGCTGAAGAGTCCGTCATACAATTCGTTATCCAGGATCCCCCTGCGTGGTACGATCATCGGCGTTACGTGCTGCGCTACACGAAGGCATAGCCCAAGTTCATCGATTGCATGAACGATACGGTCCTTCGTGAACTGCATATCGCGGTGATAGCCCGACGGAAGATTCGTGCATACAAGTGTGATTTCCTGCGCAACAGACTGGAGTCTGTTGCATCGAGCACGAAGCACTTCGAACACATCAGGGTTCTTCTTATGTGGCATGATGCTCGAACCGGTTGTTAGCGAATCCGGCAGCGATACAAAGGCGTAGTTCTGACTTACATAATGCACGACGTCAGATGCAAATCGTGAAAGTGTCGAGGCAACCTGACCCATTGCAAGAGCAGCGAGCTTCTCTGTTCGACCACGTGACATCTGTGCGAATGTGCTTGTAACATGTACACGGTCAAAGTTCAAGGCTTCGGTTGTACGCTGTCTGTCAAGTGGCAGGCGGGATCCATAGCCAGCCGCACTACCAAGCGGGTTGGCATTCGCGGCATCAATAGCCATATCAAGCACTCGCATGTCCTCGATAAGGGCTTCTGTATAGCCCCCTAACCACAGAGCCACACTCGATGGCATGGCAACTTGATAGTGTGTATAACCAGGTATGAGTACATCCTTGTGCGCCTCGGCATGGTCAAGCAGGAGCAATGCGAGCTCCCTTGCTGCGTTCTTTGATGCACGCAGTTCATGGCGCAGAAATAGCTTGAGATCTACGAGAACTTGATCGTTTCTGCTTCGACCCGTGTGAACCTTCTTGCCAACGTCGCCAAGCCTCTCTGTAAGAAGCCTCTCGATCTGCGAGTGAATGTCTTCGACGCCTTCTTCGATAACGATACCATGGGTATCGATAGCGACCAAGAGCTCGCTGAGCGCATTTACAAGAAGTGCTGCTTCATCAGTCGTGATTAGGCCAACAGCACCGAGCATCTCTGCGTGCGCGATCGAGCCAACAACATCCCAGCGGGCAAGTCGCACGTCTACCGTGCGGTCATCGCCAACGGTAAACGACTCCATGATCGCATCGATCGGTGTTCCTTTATCCCAGAGCTTCATTGCATTCTCCTCATCATCGTGTCGAGAAGGTTCACGAGTGTAGGTATGGACGATTCAAGTTCGTCGATTCCGATCCATTCATCAGGCGTATGTGAGCGTGATGAATGTCCTGGACCGATCTTTAATGATGGCAATCCTGCTGGCAGCAGCGCCTGATCCGACATTGTAGGACTTCCGTACGTCTGCATACCACACTCTATACCGGCCTGCACAAGAGGGTGATCATTCGCAATTCGCGATGATCGTAATCTCATTGAACGGGGCTCTACATCGCATGCTACATGCTGACGAATGATCTGCAGTATCTCGTCGTTCGTATAGGCGTCCGTTACCCGCACATCTACAACAAACGAACACTGGTCTGGAACGACGTTATGCTGCGATCCGGACTGCACCTGCGTTACTGTCATCTTCACATTGCCGAGCAATTCTGATTTCTGCTCGAACTGATACGATTTGAACCATGCTATATCTTGCACCGCTGCGTAGATCGCATTTACGCCTTCTTCACGCGCTGCGTGTCCAGTGCGGCCGTGAGCGGTGCAATCAAGAACCATAAGCCCCTTCTCAGCCGTGGCCAATTGCATGGCCGTGGGCTCTCCCACAAGCGCTACATCGAGCTGAAAATCATTCCAGAGCTCATTGGTCAATCTTTCCATACCACCGGTGCCGGAGATCTCCTCCTCGGCTGTGGCCGCAAAGACAAACTCTACGGGTAGATCCCTGGCAGACTGATAGTGCAGAAATGTACCGAGCATCATCATCAATGCGCCGCCAGCATCGTTACTGCCTAGCCCATAGAGTCGGCCATGTTCGATTTCAGCACCGAACGGATCCTTAGTCCACCCCTGTCCCGGACGAACTGTATCGTGATGCGAATTCAGAAGAACACGCATGGCGTCGGGTTTGTGCGCAGTGCTAGGACTAAACGCGACAACATTGTTGCCAAGTCGCTGCACGCGAACGCCACGCTCTTGTAGATAGTCCTGTAAGATATCTGCAGTGGCCTGCTCTTCTCGTGAGAAAGACTGTGTCGTGATAAGCTTGCGCAGGAGATCGATCATTGTATCAACGTCCCCTGTTGCGTGCCAAGATCCTTCGCATGTTGTATACGCACGTTTATGCCTGCTCGCGCTGCGTCAAGAGCCATTGTGATCTTTGGCATCATGCCTGCCGACAACGCACCATCGGCAATGAGCGAATCAACCTGATCGACATTGATTTGTGGAATTATCGACTCTCGGTTGTGAACGTCGCGCAGAACACCAGGAAGATCAAAGAGGTACGTTAGCTGTACGTCTTGATTGCCATACCGGGCAAGCGCTTTAGCGATTTCGGCCGCAATTGTGTCGGCATTGGTGTTCAGAAGCTGACCATTTCCATCGTGCGTGAGCGGGGCCACAACAAGTGACGTTCCACGAGAGAGCATCTCCATGATATTCGCCGCGTTCACATCAGTCACGTCACCAACAAAACCATAATTAACCGTTGGATGCTCACGTTTGTTTGCACGCAGCAAATCCATGTCGGCGCCGCATACACCAAGTGCGCAAACGTGCAAGGCTTGCAGCTTTGCAACGATATCCTTGTTTATCAATCCTGCGTAGGTCATTGTCACAACACGTAAGGTTTCCGCGTCTGTGATGCGTCTGCCGTCCACCATTGTCTGAGGAATGTTCAGAGCTGTAGCCACATCGGTTGCAATACGTCCACCACCATGAACAAGAATGAATGGGGCGCCCAATGACGCACAAGCCTGCAGAACCTGCTGCATCATTGCTGCATCATCAAGAACTCCCCCACCAATCTTGATCACCTGTGTCATGCAAGCCCCCTGAGCATATACGATAACACCGTTTGCGCCGACACAACGCGGTTGGCAGCCTGTGGGATAACGATGGAGTTGCTGCTGTCGATCACATCATCTGTTACGATCATATTGCGGCGCACAGGCAGACAGTGCATAAACTTTGCATTGTTTGTAAGAGCCATCTTCTCAGTGGTAACAGTCCACGACATGTCTTGCGATAGAATCTGGCCATACGGTTCAACTGCAGACCAATTCTTCGCATACACAAAGTCTGCGCCAGAGAGCGCGGCATGGTGATCATGGGTAACATGCACACCATCTATAAAGGATGAATCGAGCTGATACCCTTCAGGATGCGTCACAACAAGATCTACATCCGCATGTTTCATCCACTCTACAAACGAGTTTGCAACTGCCTGCGGTAGGGCCTTCGGATGCGGAGCCCAGGTAAGGACAACCTTGGGCCTAGCGGTCTTTTTGTGCTGTTCAATTGTCACAAGATCAGCAAAACTTTGCAGTGGATGGCGTGTTGCACTCTCTAGGCTGATCACCGGCACTCCACTATGCTGTATGAATTTCTCCAGCACAGTCTCTTGGTAGTCATAGGCCCGATCTGTTAAGCCAGCGAAGGTCCGCAGACCAAGAACATCGCAGTAGGCGCCCATGACTGCTGCCGCCTCTTTGATATGTTCTGTTGTGTTGCCGTTCATCACAACCCCATCGCGTGTCTCAAGCGTCCACGAATCGCTTCCTGCATTGAGAACAATTGTCTCTGCACCCAACAAAGTCGCAGCCTTTTGGGTACTCATACGCGTGCGAAGAGATGGGTTCATAAAGAGCAGACCAACAGTCTTGTGCTTGCCGAGCGCTTCGTCTTTCCAGGGTGAACTCACGTAGGCAAGGGCGTCCGCTACTGCCTGCGTAAGACCAGGGCCTTTAAGAATATCGTGTACTGAGGTAAAGCGTTTCATATGCTTCGTTAGAATGCAGATGCCTTTGTAAGTAATCCTGCCGTCTCGTCGATTCCGAACATGATGTTCATATTCTGTATTGCCTGACCCGAAGCCCCCTTCATGAGATTGTCAATGACAGAAACGATCAGCAGAGCTGTGTCCGAAGACAAGATTCCGATGTGACACATGTTTGTGTTCACGACAGACTTTACATCCGGAGCCGTATCACGAACAACAACGAACGGGTGGCCGTCGTAGAATGTGCTGTAGAGGGCTGTAAGCTCTGCGCTATCATACGATCCGGGGATAACGCAGCTGGCATAGATCCCCCTGCTGAAAGGGGCTCGCAGCGGCACAAAGTTCAGATGTACATCACCAAGGGTCTGCTTGATCTCTGCTTCGTGCTGATGCGTAAACACTTTGTACGAGTCGATGTTGCTGTGACGCCACGAAAAGTGCGTAGTATCGATCGGCTGTTGTCCGGCACCAGTTGAACCTGTCAATGTATGGGCGACAACATCACCGTGTAGGGCCCGCGTCTCAGCAAGGGGCAGCAGGGCGAGCTCGATCGATGTCGCAAGACAGCCTGGATTTGCTAAGCGGTTCGCACTTGCGATTTGCCGACGGTACTTCTCCGGCAGACCATACACAAATGGATGTTCATCATTCATTGCACGAAAGTCCATGCTCAGATCGATGATCTTCACATGCTCTGGAACGTCATTCGTTGCCATCCACTCGCGGCTCTTGCCATGCCCCATGCAGAGGAATATCACATCAACATCATCGAAGGATGTAATGTCATGTGCGAACGACAGGCTTGTGTATCCCCATAGATCTGCATGTGCACTTGCAAGGGGCTTGCCAGCATGAGACGAACTCACAGCAACGATGTGTTGTGGATCAACATGTGGATGATGGAGAAGCAGGCGCAGGGTTTCGCCACCCGTGTATCCAGCTGCTCCAATGATGCCAACGCGTATCATGCCTTGCCTCCTTGCGTCGACTTCCAGAGTCTCGATGGTATGGAGCTGATGGCTGCGAAGCCCCGTGCATCAGCACCTTCCCATGCTGTATTCTCTTCGCCGTACGTTGCAAAGCTTGATCGCATCAGGTCGTTCGCAGACGTAATACCAAGTATGCTAAACGAACCTTCCCTGCATTCAATCGTAACATCACCGCAAACGGCATGCTGTGTTGAAGCAAAGAATGCTTCTATATCTCGCATAGCGGGCTCGAGGAACTGTCCTTCATGTAGAAGCTGACCATACCAAAGTGCGAGCTGGTCTTTCAGCATGAGCTCCCACTTCGTGAGCGTATGCTTCTCAAGCGCATGGTGTGCCTTGATAGTCATCATTGCAGCTGGCGCTTCGAAGGCAACACGCCCTTTTATGCCCAGGATCGTATCACCAACGTGCATGTCACGTCCGATGTGCCATTGTGCGCCAACGGTGTTCAGCGTCTTTACAACATCAAGCGGCAACATCGGCAGACCATCGAGCGCAACTGGGAGCCCCTTGTCAAAGGAAATCGTTAGCTGTTGCGGCTGCGCAGTGTTGCCAGATGGATATGCAGACGATGGCCATGCATGCTCGGGAAGGGGCTGATGAGACGTTAACGTCTCACGTCCACCAATCGTTGTTCCCCATATGCCTTGGTTGATCGAATAAGCAGACTTTGTCCAATCGCCTTCAACACCGTGTGTTGAGAGATAGTCAATTTCGTCCTGACGTGAGAGCTTGTTATCACGAATCGGTGTGATGATGGGCAGCTCCGG
>JBEBCJ010000131.1:0-13426 GCA_041157865.1 Bacteroidota bacterium | reverse complement strand
CAGATGTGTTGCTGCATTGTGTATGCCTTGAAGCGAACTTGCACCCAAGGCCTGTTCCAGGGCGGGCAGTACAACCTTGCGGACACGATTGCGCGTGTAGTCCAACGTGTCGTTCGTATGGTCTTCTCTCCATAAAAGGCCCATCTGCTCTGCATACGCGCGGATCTGTCCGCGCGTACACTCCAGCAATGGGCGGAGTACACGAACATTCAGATCAAGAGAGCGCAGCTCTGGTATCGCCGCAAGACCTTTAAAACCGCTGCCTCGGGCCGCGTTCATGAGAAAGGTCTCAACATTGTCCTCGAGAGAATGCGCTGTCAGAACAAACCGGGCATGATGCTCATGAGCAATGCTGGAGAACGCCTCGTAGCGCTGGCTGCGGGCCGCCGCCTCGGTGCCAACGATCGAGAGATCTGGATGTTCCTGTGTTGGGGCCTCAATAACATGCACGCTGCAGCTAAGCTCTTGTGCAAGAAGACTGACAAATGCGGCATCATCATCACTGTGGTGCAAGCGCAGCTTATGATTAACATGGGCCAGCACAACATCAATGCCGCGTGAAGGTGCCACCCGGCACAATGCATGGACAAGCGTTACGCTGTCCATGCCACCGCTTATGCCAACGATAAGAGTCTCGTTTTCAATTTGATAACGATGCAGACACTCAAGCAGAACCTGTTCGACGGGGCTCGTCATGCAGCCGCTGCCGTCTCAGCATTGTCGAGTTCATCGGCAAATGCCATCATTCGTTCTTCGATCAATGTATATGTCTCAAAGCGGACAACATCCTGTCGGCAAAGCGAGTTGTTACGCAGACCCTTAAGGTAGCCGCCATAGTGCTTACGGAATTCATGAATTGCACGGCGTTCCTGCTTGTGGTGGAGCTCCAGTCGAAGGTGTTCAAGACACGTCTCGATTCGCTCCCTGGCGGTGATTTCCGCATACGACCCAGTTGCCATGTATTGCTTTGCACTGCGGAAAACAAAAGGATTGCCGATGGCTGCCCGCCCGATCATCACCGCATCTGCACCGGTCTGCTCAAAAGCGCGCTTGACATCTTCAGGTGTGCGCACATCGCCGTTGAGTATCACTGGGATATCGACAACCTCTTTGATCTTTGGGATCCAGCTCCAGTCTGCGTCACCGTCGTGCCCCATGTCCCGCGTTCGACAATGAACGGTCAGCGCCGCTGCCCCCGCATCCTGGATCATGCGCGCCACGTCTAGGATCACGATTGAATCTTTCGACCACCCAAGACGTGTTTTTACGGTAACCGGCTTATCGACAGCATCGACGATCGCCCGGGTGAGTTTTTGCATTTGCGGAGGATCTTTCAACAGTGCGGCCCCAGCATTGCGAACGACCACGTTCTTGACCCAGCAACCAAAGTTGATATCGACAAAGTCTGGACCAGCATCTGCAGCTAGGCGGGCAGCCTCGACCATCACATCCTCGTCTCCACCGAAGATCTGGATCGAGACCGGACGCTCATTCTCCGCAAGTCTCAGTTTTTCCAATGACCTACGAGCATCTCGGACCAACCCGTCGCTAGAAATGAACTCCGTATACACGATGTCAGCCCCATACCTTTTGCACACCTGGCGAAAAGGTAGGTCTGTTACATCCTCCATGGGCGCAAGCAGCACCCCACGTTCAACCTCGACATGTCCGATTTTCATACTGCAAAGCTACGATTTCCCGTTTTTTTTCCCCGACCTCTTGCAAAGACTGTAACAAATAGTGATTTTGTGTGCGGTAGGGGGCGTGAGCGACATACGCAATTGGGTAAAACTGTTGTTTTGTCTAATTGTTTTCTGTTCGTATAATAGCAACCACTCAAACAACGAATTCTACACTATTTATCATTCAGGGATTTGGTCATGCATAAACTCTGCCTCCTTGCGGCATTTGCCGCACTCGCCATTAGCGCTTCGGCTGCAGATGGCGATCGTACGCAGACAGTGACACCAGGTATCGATACGATGCCTCCAGTCATCACTGCGACATCGCTTCCTTGCGGTGTTCGTGAGTTCACTGCCACGGAGCTCCGTAACAACCCTAACCCACCGAAGCCAACGCCAGGTGAAAAGGATCAGGTTGAGAGCGGTATTCAGCGCATTCGTCTTGCGCTCGACCCATCAGCGACAAACGTGACGCTGACACTCATCACAACACAGACCTTCCCGAAGGACAACCCAGTGTTCTCGTGCACATTCCAAGTTGCACTCAAGGATCCATCGAAGGCAGGAAGCTGCGTTATCGAAGTTCTTGACTGGAAGAACAACCTCACACAGCAGTCGATCAACATCGCAGCTGCGTCACCAGCTATCTCAGTTTCATCTGTGAACGTCGGATTGGTGAAGGTTGGCAACGTTGGTCAAGGAACGGTCAAGATCACGAACAACGGCGACGGTCCGATGGTCCTGACGAACGTTTCCTTGCGCACAGGTTCACGTTTTGCGATCACGGCTGGCAACAATGTTCCAGTGAACGTTGCTGCTAACGGCGGCACACATGACATCGCTTTCAGCTACACACCAACAGTTGCGTCTGAGAATGGCGACGATGATCTGCTCACAGTTGAAACAGCTTGTGGAAATGTGACCTGCGCCCTCAGCGGCAAGGGTGGCGTATCACGCATTACTGTTGAAGACTGGAATGCTGGCGAGGTTGCCGCTGATGTTCAAAAGTGCAAGCCAGACCCAGGTCTTCTGATCCAGAACACAGGTAACGTCGATCTCACGATCACAAACCTTGCTGTCAGCGATCCAAAGTTCACACTTTCGAACCCAACGGTTCCGGCTCTTCCATTCACAATTCCTGCTGGTGGTTCACAGGCAGTTGGCCAGCTCTGCTACAAGTCATCTACGCTTGGCAGCGCTTCGGGCACGCTCACGATCACATCAGATGCAACAGATAACACGGACAATGTTGCGAACCTTTCAGCTTCAACATCAACAGGCGTTGAAGATGAAATCGGTCAAGTAGCACGCGTATGGTTTGATGCAGCTAACAGTCAGATCGTCTTCACACAAGTTCAGCCATCAACAGTTGTAACTGTTGTAGACCTTCAGGGCCGCGTACTTGCTTCGCAGGTTGCAGACGGTTCAACACTTCGCATCAATGCGTCAGCATGGACAGGTGTTGTTATGGTTAGCTTCACAGACGAAAGCGGTGTTAACTCACGCACGATCAGCGTCCGTTAATCGACCAATTGATTCTATTCAGCAAAAGGGGCAGGTGCTACACCTGCCCCTTTTTCGTTTGTATATGGATGCGTATACCGTAGCTGATGCTTGCGACCGCAAGTGCAATGACATATCCCAGCCATACTCCTTGTTCCTGAAGCGACGTCTGAGTGCTCAGGATGTAGCTCAGAGGAAGAGCAATCAAGGTATAGGAAAAGAAGGCAATGATCGTCGGGATCTTGGTATCGTCTAGTCCACGAAGTATTCCCAGACCAACTGCCTGTACACCGTCGAATACTTGAAAAGCCGCTGCATACAGGAGGAGCGTGCCTGCAAGTGCTATAACGTTGGGATCATCGATGTAGATATCAGGCAGAAGCCCCTTGAACACAATGATGACAAGCGCGGTAAGGATCTCGAACCCCACAACCAATGCAAGAGCGGTAAATGCCTCTTGGCGCACTTCTAGGCCGTTATTGCGTCCGCGCGCCTGAGCAACAGTAACCGTAGAGGCCGAACCAAATGCCAGAGCAACCATAAATGTGATCGACGCGATGTTGAGAGCGATCTGGTGAGCTGCCAGCTCTGTTGCGCCGATCCAGCCGATCATGATGCCGCCGGCAGAGAATGCAACGATCTCCATCGTGATCTGTGATCCTATTGCCGTACCCGACCTCCAGATCTTTCGCGAAGCTGCCTTGACGGAATCCAGCACAGGCACGGCCAAACGAATGGCCTTGAAGCCGTCCAGGCGTCTCCAGAGGTACCAGGCGATCAGCACGCCCACTACACGCGAAATGAACGTAGCAAGGCCGGCACCTTCAACGCCCATGGCCGGTAAACCACCTTTGCCCCAGATCAGCACCCAGTTACCGAGGATGTTAAGGACGTTCGTAGTCAGAGCGATCAGCATAGGCAGCTTCGTGTTTCCGATAGCCTCGGATGTCTGCTTGAAGATTCCAAACATCAGCCGAAACAGAAAGCTTGCCACATACCAGCGGAAGTAAGGTATGGCCATTGCCGTGACATCGTCGGGAGCTCCAAGCACGAACAAATAGGGGCTGGCAACCATCAGGCAGGTAACCAGTGCAACGGCAACGATCAGCGAGATGCGTGCCCCGGCAGATACAGCCGAACGGGCCTCTGCAAAATCTGCCCTACCCCATGCAGCAGCCACCAGCGGAGTGATGGCAACATTGTATCCTAGCCCAAAGAGCATCACAATAGTGGCGCTCGAGGCCGATAACGACACAGACGCCAGGGCGGTCGTACCAAGCGCTCCAACCATCACCGTATCTGCAGCAACGGTGAGCATATCGCTTACTTGAGAGGTTGCCAATGGGGCAGCCAGCCTGGCCAAGCGCCTTGTACGTTCAATTCTCTTCATCGCGGCAATCTGCCAAAAAAAGGATAGATGGAGTTCGTAACTTCGCGCATGAAGAGTTTTCGATTTTTCTCAAACGACGTAGGTATCGACCTCGGCACTGCCAATACGCTGATCTGGCAAAAGGGCAAGGGCATCGTGTTGAACGAACCGTCTATCGTTGCATTTGATCGTACAACAAAGAATATCATCGCTATCGGACATGATGCCGAAAAGATGGTAGGCAAGACACACCGTGATATCAAAACGATACGTCCGCTCAAAGATGGCGTCATCGCTGATTTTGAAATCGCCGAAGGAATGCTGCGTGCGTTCATCAACAAATCATCGACAACGATGTCGCAAGCAAAACGCATGGTGATCTGTGTGCCATCTGGTATCACAGAAGTCGAGAAGCGCGCAGTGCGCGATTCTGCAGAACATGCCGGTGCTAAACAAGTTCATCTTATTGCAGAACCTATGGCGGCAGCAATTGGTGTTGGCATCGACGTGCATGAACCCATGGGTAACATGGTCGTTGATATCGGCGGCGGAACAACAGAGATAGCCGTTATTGCACTTTCAGGAATCGTTGTGGCAGAGTCGATTCGCATTGCAGGCGATGAGCTCACGAATTCGATCGTAAACTGGTTTAAGAGACAACATAATATTTTGATCGGAGATCGCACTGCGGAGATCATCAAAGTGAATGTTGGTTCCGCATGGCCTCTTCCGCAGGAGATCGAGATAGAGGTAAAGGGGCGTGATATGGTATCTGGTACCCCGAAGAGCATCATTGTCTCGAGCGAAGCGATACGTTCTGCCCTTAATGAAAACGTCTCAACGATCGTTGAAGCAGTGCTTGCATTATTAGAGAAAACACCGCCAGAGTTGTCTGCTGATATCTTCGATCGCGGCATTATCCTTACTGGTGGTGGTGCTCTGCTCAAGGGGCTTGATGAACGTCTGCGCCGCGAAACCAGTCTTCCGGTGCATATAGCCGACGATCCGCTGACTGCTGTGGCTCGTGGTACAGGCAGAGTGTTGGAAGACCTCGATGCATACTCGTCGGTGTTGATCAAATCTAAACGGTACTAATGCGCGGACTGATAGAATTCGTTGTCCGTTATCGGAACTATATCACCTTAAGTACGCTGGTGGTGATGTCGTTCTCGCTAATGAGCATAGGTAATTTGTCAGATCTGGGCGGCTTTCGTGCGGTGATCGTTGGATCCATTGGTTGGATACAATCAGCCTTTTCGTGGATTCCAAATCCAGTAGCGCTTAAGAGTGAGAACACAGCGTTGCGCGAGCTGAACCTACAACTTGCAGTTGAAGTAGCTCGATCACGTCAGGCCATTGTCGAAAACGCCACTCTGCGAAACCTGCTGCGTCTTCCTCAGTACACCGACTATGGTCTGATTGCAGCAGACATTGTCGGGAAGACAACGACCGAGCAACGCAACTATGCGACCATCAACAAGGGTAAGGCCGATGGTGTTCGCGAGGGTATGAGCTGCATCAACGATGCGGGTCTTGTGGGAATTGTCATAGGCGCCTCCGATCACTATGCTGTACTCGAATTGCTCATCAACCGCGATACGCGAGTAAGCGCAAAGGTGCTTCGAACACGTGTCGATGGAGTGATCCAGTGGGAAGGTGAGAATATCCTTGTACTCAAGAATGTGCCGCGCTCACTGGACGTGCAGAGGTATGATGTTATCGTGACGTCGTCGTACAGTTCGAAATATCCGGCAAACATTGTCATTGGCAAGGTCAGCAGTGTGGAAGATGAACCCAATTCACTCTTCCATCGTGTGGTTGTGCAGCCATCGGTGAACTTCTCAACTCTGGAACAGATCTTTGTTGTTGATGCACGTCCGGACCCTGAGCGCATTAATCTTGAGCGTAAGATCGACGAGCCGGCGCGTCCTAAGCAAACACCGTAACCTACATCATGGCACTGAACTTCGACATACGCCGATCTGAATACGTCACCAATCCGGTATTGCGATACATCGGTTACGGCGTCATCGCGCTTCTGCTGAGCGTTGTTCATGTGGTTTTCCTTCGCTTCATGCAGGTAAGCTCTGTTACCCCCGACCTGCTGCTGATCCTCACAGTATTCATCGCAATTTTTGAAGGACAGTTCACGGGAATGATCGCCGGATTTCTTTGTGGGCTTTTGTTTGACGTGGTATCGACTGATGTGATCGGGACCAATGCACTTGCGAAGACTGTTGCCGGATTTGTAGCAGGATACTTCTACCGCGAAAATCACGGTATGCAGTTCGTTGGCAGTTTTAACTTTCTGTTAGTCGTTGCGCTGAGCGGTTTCTTCCATAATCTGATCTACAGCTTCTTCTTTATTAAGCCAATGCAGGTGTCGTTCTGGTTGTTCTTTCTTCAGTACGGACTTGCCGCAACACTGTATACAACCGTTGCTGCACTATTCCTCATGCTGTATGTAAACAGGCGTCGAGATTGATCTGTGGATAACTAGGTTGATGTGGATAACGATCCGCGTCGCAAATTGACCCCATGTATCTCTCAAAACTTGAAATGGTCGGCTTCAAGAGTTTCGGCTTGAAGACCGATCTGGATTTTACTGACGGCGTAACTGCGATCGTAGGGCCAAACGGCTGCGGCAAAACCAACGTTGTGGATGCCATACGCTGGGTTCTTGGCGAGCAGAAGACATCTATGCTGCGTGCTGACTCGATGGATCAGGTGATCTTTAACGGATCACGCACACGCAAGCCCCTTGGCATGGCCGAGGTCTCCCTGACAATTGAAAACAACAAAGCGATCCTACCCACAGAATACTCACAGGTAGTGATCACACGTCGGTTGTTTCGAAATGGTGAATCTCAATATCTCTTGAACAAGACCCAATGCCGTTTGCGTGACATTGTAGACTTGTTTATGGATACCGGTATGGGCTCTGATGCCTACTCCGTGATTGAGTTAAAGATGATCGAGACCATCCTTTCCGACAAGGCAGATGAGCGCAGACACCTCTTTGAAGAGGCTGCCGGCGTTACCAAGTACAAGGCACGGAGAAAGGAAGCACAGCGCAAGCTTGATGCCGCACAGCGAGACATCGCACGCGTTCAGGATATCGTTCGTGAAGTGCAAAAGACTGTTAACTCACTCGCACGGCAGGCTGAAAAGGCGCGTCAGCACCAGGAACTCTCCACGAAGCTTCGCGAGCTCGACAGGTTATTGTTCGCGTTTGAGTATGCGGAAGAATATGCACTGCTTGTTCAGCTTCAGTCAGTTGTTCAAGGCATTCGAGAACGTCGTGAACAAGGCGAAAACGCCATAGTTCAGCGTGAGCAATCTGTAGCTGATGCTGAGGCGCAGCATGTGCAGACAGACGCAGAGCTTCGCACCGCCATGGCCTTTG
The DNA here is from genome assembly GCA_041157865.1 of Bacteroidota bacterium. Classification (GTDB taxonomy): domain Bacteria; phylum Bacteroidota; class Ignavibacteria; order Kapaibacteriales; family Kapaibacteriaceae; genus UBA10438. The sequence continues at coordinate 5,466 of JBEBCJ010000131.1, read as the reverse complement.
AAACAGACGTACGTGCAGCCCTGGCTGAAATCCAGCAGGCAATTTCGGTGGTCACGGAACGCAGAGCCTCTGCCCAGCGTGCCTTGGAGCGCCTTGACCGTGAGAACGATGAGTCTCAGAATCAGCAATCGTCAACCTCGGAAGAATTGAAGTCGGTTCGTGAGCGCATCATCGTGCTTCAGCAGGAACACTCGGCTGTTACTGACGACATCGCTGATCATCGAGACAGACTCCATCAGGCCCAGCAGGTTGTTGATGCAGCGCGTACAGAGGCAACATCGCATCGTGAAGCCCTTGCTGCAGCCAAGCAACAGCTGAATGAGCGCACGAATCTGGCCGACAGGTCGCGTGTGCAGGTTGATGCCCTCAACAGACGCGGCCGCGATGTAGAGCAGCAGCAGCAACAGGCTCAAGAGCGCATGCGTCAGGTCGAAGAACAGATCGCTCGAGAGGGGGCAGACCTTCCGAATATTGAGCAGCAGCTTGCCGAGGCAGAGAATAGACTTCATAATGCTGAGCAACGGCAGCGGGAGCTTGAACAACGACGGGATGATCTGCAGAAGGAACTCGAGGATTACCGTTCTGCACTTGCACACAGCAATGCATCATTGGAGTTTCTTACTGGACTTGTGGACACGACCGAGAGCAGCAAGTTCCTTCTCAATACAAATGAATGGCAGCCAAGTGGCGACCGTTTGACGCTCGCTGAAGTGATCAACACGCAGGAAGAGTTTCGCGTTGCGATTGAGGCGGCTCTCGGAGAGGCAGGACGGTATTTTGTTGTTGCCAACCGTCAGGAAGCACAGCAGGCCATCACGGCACTATCGAAGAACAACGTTGGTAAGGCTACGTTTCTCTGCCGAGACACAATTCCGGCATCTACGGCTCCGTCAGCAAACGTGTCCTCGAGCGGTGTCATAGGTTGGGCCTCCGAAGTTGTCTCGACAGATGAACAACTTCGAAGTGCGCTGCGCAGCATCTTGGGTGCAACCGTGATTGTGCATAGTCTCGATGACGCATGGAATGCAGTTGGCGCAGGGGGTGCTGCTACAGCAGTAACTCTGGCAGGGGAAATAGTGCACCGTTCTGGCGCTGTGCGAGGCGGTTCGGTCTCAAAAACCGAAGGTGTGCGCGTTGGACGCCGGGAACGTATTGAGCAGCTGCAGGAGGCCATTACCAAGCTTGAATCATCAATTGCTGCTACAGACACGATGCTCAGGGAGGTTCGTCAGGAACTTGCCACGATTGATCTGCGCAGGCTTGGTGATGAAGTGCGCAAGGTTGCACTTATTCGAAACGACAGGCAACAGCGCATTGACGCGCTACGTGGCCGTGTAGAAGACATCCTATCACAGAAGCAATCCCTGCATGATGAACATCAGCGTATCGCAGAAGAGATTCAAGCACACGGAGCTGATGTAACTGCACTGGAATCGCAGATCGCAGATGCGACTGTTGTGGTTGCCTCAATAGAACAAACGATTGCCGACGGCGAGGAACGTCTGCGAACGGCTGAAACACAAAACGCTGAGCGTCTTGCTGAGCTTCGTGCTGTAGAGATTCGCATGGTGCGTTTGCAAGGCGAGCAGCAGACGCTAACTGCAGATGAGCAGCGTCTGACGAACCAGAGTTTGACCATTGATCAGCGCAGAGAACAGCGCGCGGCAGAGCGACAGGATCTGGCCCAGCAGCTTGAACAGTTTGAAACACAGCGTGCGGCAGACGAGCAGCAGGCCGCTGTGATAGTAGCAAGACTTGCCGAGGCACGCGCACAGCGCGAGCATCTTGAGCTTACGGTCAAGGGGCATGCAGCCGCTGTTCAAGAGGGTAGTGAACAACTGCGGCGGGACCGTAAAACGCTCGATGGCATTTTGGCGGAACAGTACGAGGCGGATGTTAAGCTTAATGAGGTTACCCTTCGCCTGGAAGCAATGGTGCGCAGAGCATCTGAAGAGTTAGACATCACACCAGATCCGAATCCTACGGCGCCGGAGTCCGAGATAGGTCCTGAACAGCTGCGATCCGACGTACAAGACTTGCGCCGACGTCTGACGTCGATGGGTAACGTCAACTTCCTCGCCCTCGAAGAGCATGAACGAGAAAACGAACGCCTACAATTTCTCAATCAGCAACTCACAGATTTAACCGAAAGCGAGCGTACACTTAACGAGACGATCGCCGAGATTAATCAGACTGCACGTGAGAAGTTTACCGCAACGTTCGTTGCCATTCGTGAGAACTTCACTAAGCTCTTCAAGATGCTCTTCAGTGAAGATGATGAGGCAGATCTGCAGATGATCGAGTCGGAAGATTCAGATCCGCTTGAGTGCACGATCGAGATAACTGCCAAGCCCCGTGGCAAACGTCCGCACAGTATCGAAATGCTCTCAGGGGGCGAGAAGACACTTACAGCCATCGCACTGCTGTTTGCCATCTATCTCGTAAAGCCCAGCCCCTTCTGTATTCTTGACGAGGTAGATGCCCCGCTCGATGATGCAAACATTGAACGTTACCTGAAGATCATTCGCACGTTCGCCGAGAACACGCAGTTCTTGATGATCACGCACAATAAGAAAACTATGGAAGCCGCTGATACGTTGTACGGTGTAACAATGGAAGAGCCGGCCGTATCGAAGGTTGTTTCTGTGCAGCTCTCAGGAGCAGCCGCCTAACGTCATTATCATGAGACAGAGGATAATACCATGAGACATGCAGTATTACTAGTACTGATCGTTGCTTTCGCAGCGGTAAGCCCCATCTCAGCCCAGGAAGCAACCCAAGAGGCCATCACGCTTACGGAAACTGTTTCAACAACCTTTGGTAAGGTATGGCGGGCCATAAAGCGGTCTATGGACGAGATCGCTTGCCCCAAGACGCAGGTCGAAAAGATCATCGAGCCTATGGAGGATGGCGGTCTCTACAAGGGGCAGTACTTCTCGGAGTTCTGCGTGCTGGCACAGGGTGAAGACAGCACGAAGAATGTTATCAAGCGGTACTCAGAGATTCCGCGCATTCGTGGTGGAATATGGACCACGTTCCGAATCCAATACAAGCTGAACCTTAAGGAAGAAGAAGGTAACAAGACCAAGATCATTCTCAGGGCACAGTGTTCTGGATACGAAGAGTTCATCACGCAAGAGACGCATTTCTGGAACTCTAATGGCGTACTCGAGCGCGAGATGATGGCGCGTCTGCTTGCCAACATTAAGAAAGAAGTCGAGGCCTCTACACAGGAGTGATGTCGTACTCTGCCACTTTAATATCAAAGGTGGCTCCGGCAGTGTAGTATTGAGCAGTCTCAGGATTTTCGGCGTGGATCACTTTAACAGTGGCCCAGCAGCCACCATGGAACTTAACAACCTCTGCCCTGTACAGGGCGCTTCCACGAAGGCAGACATCATACTGTTTGCCAGGTTCGAAGTTTTCAACTGCAACTTTATCGTGGTCGATCTTCATTGGTCTTGGTGCTTTCTACATAGTTGGTCGTGAAGATGATGAGCAACTGTGGCTGCTGCATCAGTGCTCACAATGATGCGGAATGATTCGCCCGCAACATCGGCACTGACGGAAATCATGTCGGAATCTTGGACACTCACAGGAAGACGTGCCAGTGCACCAATCACATCATGCACGCGTGCGAACATCACGGTGATCGTCGCGGCATCGCCTGCCACTTCGCCAATGATTACAGGCGTTCCACTATGCTCAGTACCATTGATCACCGTAGCATCTCCAGAAGGATTCCGTACCGAGGCAATGCGAATCGGGATGTTGCCTTTCTCTGCCGGAGCGATCATCGTAGGGTAGATAAGTTTAAGTCCTTGCTCAGCGGCAAGCCGTGCCTGTCGGTATGAGAGCGCCGCTCTAACCTTTGAGTCGATATGAAACTTTGGGTCGATGCTTCGTATTCCTTCGACATCGGTCCAGATAACAATCTCCGAAGCATTCAAGAGTTGCCCAAGGAAGGCAGCCGTTAAGTTCGAAGATTCCTTGCCCATCGTTGTTGTTGTCCCATCCTCTGCCTGACCAACAAAGCCCTGTATCACCACCACCGTGTTGGGAGAGGCCGACATTTGATCACGCAGTGAGGACGCGCGAATACGTGACTTCTCTACAAGGGGCGCAGCAGATCCATATGCAGAATCTGTCACGATGACAGATCGTGCATCTACCTCAATAACTTCTACCTGTTGTGCTCGCAGGTATCGAGCTGCCATCATGCGAGCTGCATCTTCTCCGTATGCCAATAGTCTGTCCATTGTTCGCAGCGACAGCTGTCGCATAATTGAAACACTTCGCACGATGGTGCGAACCTCTTGAAACAGACCGGTTATGCCGGCATATACATCAGCAAGCGCAGCTGCATCTGTGAACAACTCCGCACAGCGAGCAAGGTGGGAAGCCTCGATGGTATCTACCCGGGCCAATGCAGGCGCAACATCCCCGCTAACAGCCATGGTGGCCGCAGTGGCAAGGTCCCGCGTTGTGGTGCCAACGGCGCTGACAACTACCAAACGAGGCCGATCATGCTCGCCCCGTACGATAGCCGCCATATCGCTAAACCCTGCGTCCATCTGCAGGGCAGCACCGCCGAACTTCATTACCACCATAGCCCACAAAACTACGTCCCGAACACCCAGAAATCACAGGTAGTACTTGCACAATATCAGCCAAGTCCTTAATTTCGCCGTTCACATTTACACGATCAATTCACCCTCAAGACTTTTGAGGCCCCTATGGCTAAGCAGCAAACGTTCGGTGACAAGGCAAAAAAGAAGGCTGGCGATACCAAGATCAGCGTCAAGGTTATCAAGGCGTTCCGCTCAGAAAAAGGTACGATTAAGTACATGGAGCGTTTCGTCAAGGTAGATGATGTTGGTCAAATCGATAAGATGGACTTCTCAAGGTAATACAACATGAAAAAGGGCATCCATCCCGCATACAAGACCATCGACATCGTGATGACCGATGGTAGTACATATAAGACACGCTCGTGCTTCAAGGGTGAACGCATGGTATTGGAGATCGACTCGAAGTCGCATCCGTTCTATACCGGACGTCAAATGCTCGTTGATACGGCAGGACGCGTTGACCGTTTCAAAAAGCGCATGGAAAAGACAAAGGCTGTGCGTGATGCCAAGGCATCGGGTAAGTAAGGTTAAGGAGATCATCTCGTGGCTATCCCATCAACACCAAATCCAAATACGATCAATTCGCCGTTCCGTCAAAAGCGGAATCAACCGAAGAAGCGTACAAATCCGCTCAAGAAGTCTCGCATGATCGATTATCTCGATCCGAAGTTCTTGAGCCGTTTCACGAACGACCAGGGCAAGATCCTTCCGCGTCGTATCACGGGAGTGACAGCACTACAACAGCGTCGCTTGGCACGTGCGATCAAGTATGCACGTCATCTGGCATTGCTGCCGTTCGTAGCGCAGGATACTCGTTAAGATAACATTGGTTTAT